>NZ_JBHWVO010000019.1:0-163951 GCF_042736635.1 Streptomyces sp. NPDC060035 | reverse complement strand
ACGGAGACCCGTGGCCCGCCGCGGACTCTTGCTGCGTACGCAGGGTTCCTGCCCGGATGCTCCGGGCAGGGGCAGGGGCGTGGGAGGGGGGCGGATGGTGTGTGCGGGTCTCGCCGTGGAATGCGTGATGGCGGCCGGCTGCCGGCCCTGCGGTGCGGCGGCAGCGGGGCGGGCCGACAAGGACGCCCTCCGCGCGTTCGCAGTCGAGCGGCCCGGACTGTACGCCGCGTGGGCGGGGATACAGATCGATGCGCGGGCGGCGGCCCGGCAGCAGGGGTGTCGGTGTCCTCCTCGAGCACCGGCCGCCGGCGAGGGACGCGGCGGTGAGCGGCCGGCCGCCCCTGAGCAGCGCACGACGGTCCGCACCCGCCGGCTGACGCCGCGAACGCGAGGCCCCTAGGGGGAATCCTCGGGACCGTCGTCGTCGGAGCTCAGCTCCTCGGCGCGCAGGGCCAGGTCCTGCAGTACGTCGGTCGACGTGACCTCCTCCTGGCCGGAGTCGTGCACTTGTGCGAGCGCGATGAAGGCCAGCGTGAAGGCTCCGACCAGCTGTTCGACGGCGCCGCCGACTTCCCGGCCCACAAGGGAGGCCATCTCCTCGACGGTCGCGTCCCCGGGAATGGCGATGTGCGGCATCGTCTCGTTGAGAAGCGTCGTCACGATGCTTCCGCCCGCGTCCGGGTCGTTCCCGTTCGTGTCCCCCTCGGCCTGGCGCTGCATCTCGCCTGCCTCCGTGAGGATGCCGATCACTCGCTTGAGGACTTCGCTCTGCTCCATACGGTGAGCATAGGCGCCGGAGCTGTCCACATGATCGCCGTCCGACCGCGTGCCGAACGGCCGGAGCCCCCGGACACGGGCATGTGGGGATGCCGTGTCCGGGGGCTCCGGGCCGTCGCCCGGTGCGGGGCTCAGGCCGCCTTGCGGGGCCTGCCGCCCGAGTACTCGCGGATCAGCTCCGCGTAGCGCCGGCCGCTGGTCTTGATCGTGCGGCGCTGGGTGGTGTAGTCGACATGGACCAGGCCGAAGCGCTTGTCGTAGCCGTAGGCCCACTCGAAGTTGTCCAGCAGCGACCAGGCGAAGTAGCCCGCCAGCGGTGCACCCTTGCGCACGGCGCGGGCACACGCGGCCAGGTGCTCCTCCAGATACCGGGTGCGCTCCGGGTCGTGCACCGAGCCGTCGGCCCGGACGACGTCCTGGTAGGCCGAGCCGTTCTCCGTGACGTAGATGCGCTGCGCGCCGTACTCCTCGGTGAGGCGCAGCAGCAACTGCTCCAGACCGTCGGAGTGGACCTCCCAGTCCATGTGGGTGTGCCGTGCGCCGGGCAGATAGACCTGCTTGGCGTTCGGGACGGACCCGCGCTCGTCGGCGGTGACGACCTGGCGGAAGTAGTAGTTCAGCCCCAGCCAGTCCAGCGGCGCCGCGATGGTCTCCAGATCGCCCGGCTGAACAGGCAGTTCCACTCCGTACAGGTCGAGCATGTCCTGCGGGTAGCCGCGGCCGTGGATGGGGTCGAGCCACCAGCGGTTGATGTGGCCGTCGGCGCGGACGGCAGCCGCGCGGTCGGCCTCGCTGCCGCTCGCCGGCTCGACCGGGCTGAGGTTGTTGACGATGCCGACGCGGGCGTCCGGTGACTGCGCGCGGATCGCCTGCACGGCCAGACCGTGGCCGAGGTGGAGGTGGTACGAGGCGCGGACGGCGGCCGTCAGGTCGGTCAGACCCGGCGCCATCCTCCCTTCCAGATGGCCGACCCACGCGGAGCAGAGCGGCTCGTTGAGGGTCGCCCAGTCCTTCACCCGGTCGCCGAGGCGTTCGACGACGACGGAGGTGTAGGCCGCGAAGTGCTCGGAGGTCTCGCGGACGGTCCAGCCGCCGCGGTCCTGGAGCGCCTGCGGCAGGTCCCAGTGGTACAGCGTGGCGAACGGGGTGATCCCGGCGTCCAGGAGGCCGTCGACCAGCCGGTCGTAGAAGTCGAGGCCTGCCTTGTTCACCGGGCCGTCGCCGCCCGGCACGATCCGCGGCCAGGCGAGCGAGAAGCGGTAGGCGTCCGCGCCGAGCTGCTTGATCAGACCGATGTCCTCGGGGACCCGGTGGTAGTGATCGCACGCCACGTCGCCGGTGTCACCGTTGTCGATGGTGCCGGGGGTGTGGGAGAAGGTGTCCCAGATCGAGGGGGAGCGGCCGTCCTCGGCCACGGCTCCCTCGATCTGGTACGCGGCCGTGGCGACGCCCCAGGTGAAGCCGGCCGGGAGGGCGTTGAGGTCGTTCACCGACTGCCTTTCCGTAGCGGTCACTTGACGGCTCCCGCGGTGAGCCCTGCGACGAGGTAGCGCTGCAGGAGCAGGAATCCCGCGACGACGGGCACGCTGACGACGAGCGAGGCGGCCATGACCTGGTTCCAGTACACGTCGTTCAGAGTGGAGTACCCCTGCAGACCCACGGCCAGGGTGCGGGTGGTGTCGTTGGTCATCACGGAGGCGAAGAGCACCTCGCCCCAGGCCGTCATGAACGCGTACACGGACACGGCGACGATCCCCGGCACCGCGGCCGGCACGACGACCTGGAACAGGGCCCTGATCGGGCCGCAGCCGTCCACGAGGGCTGCCTCGTCCAGGTCCTTCGGGATGGAGTCGAAGTAGCCGATCAGCATCCAGATGGAGAAGGGGAGCGAGAACGTCAGGTAGGTGAGGATCAGCCCGCCGCGCGAGCCGTGCAGGGCGAGACCGGTGCTGTTGCCGATGTTGACGAAGATCAGGAACAGCGGGAGCAGGAAGAGGATCCCCGGGAACATCTGCGTGGAGAGCACCGTGACGGTGAAGACCCGCTTGCCGCGGAAGCTGTAGCGGCTCACCGCGTATGCCGAGAACACCGCGATGGTCACCGAGAGCACCGTCGCGGAACCCGCCACGATCAGCGAGTTCACGAAGTACTTGGCGAGCGGGATGGTTTCCCAGATGTCGAAGTACGGCTCGATGGTCAGCCGGGACGGGATCCACTGGAACTTCCCCGACACGTCCTCGAGCGGTTTCAGCGAGCTGCTGACCATGACGTACACCGGCAGCAGGACGAAGCCCGCGAGCAGGGTCAGGATGATGCGGCGGGTCCAGAGGAAGGACTGCGGCGCGGCCATGGGGGACCGGGCGGGGCTAGACATCGGCGCCCTTCCTTCCGCGTGAGGTGAGGAACAGATAGCCGGCCGTCACGATCAGCAGGAAGAGGAGCAGCAGGACGGACATCGCCGAGCCGCTGCCGAAGTTCCAGGTGACGAACGACGACTGGTAGATGTGGATCGAGATCAGGTCGGCGTTCTCCGGTGCCGACTTCCCGAACAGCACATACGGCGTGTTGAAGTCGTTGAACGTCCACAGGAACAGCACGAGCACCAGGACCTGGTTGACGGGCCGGAGCGAGGGCAGTGTGATCTTGCGGATCTGCTGCCAGATGCCGGCGCCGTCGATCGAGGCCGCCTCGTACAGCTCGCGCGGGATGTTCTGCAGCCCGGCCATCAGCATGAGGAAGGCGAACGGCCAGCCCTTCCAGACCGAGACGATGAGCAGCGCGTAGATGCTGTTGTCGCCGATCAGCCAGAACGACGGCTGGTCGGTCAGCCCCAACTGGTCATGGACTACGTGGTTCACCAGCCCGTTGTCCCGCTGGAACATGAAGGCCCACGTGATGACGGCCGCGTAGACCGGCAGGGCGTACGGGACGAGGAACACCGCCCGCAGGACGCCCCGGCCGCGGAAGTTCTCCTGCAGCATGATCGCTGCGGCGACTCCGAACAGCCAGGCCAGTCCGACGGCGAAAAAGGTGAAGACACAGGTGACGAGGAACGAGTGGAGCAGTGCCTCGCCGATCGGGGCGTTGAAGTCGACGGCGATGCTGTAGTTGTCGAGGCCGGTCCAGGGCGCTCCGCCCCAGTTGTTGATGTAGAACTGCGTGAGCTGGCGGAAGCTCATCACGATCCCGATGATCATCGGGATGATGTGGATCAGGAGTTCGAGCAGGACGGCGGGGAGCAGCAGGAGATAGGGCAGTCCGCCACGGCGGATCCGGTCGGGGATGCGCGGCAGTCTCCGGCGCGCACCCCCGGTGCCCGTGCTCATCGCCCTGTCCTGTTTGTCGACCTGGGGATCGGTGGTCACGGCGGTCATGAAGTGTGCCTCACTGCTGCATCGTCTGCTGGGCCTTTTCCAGGCGCGCCTTGACGGTCTCGGTGGTGATCGGCTTCCCTGCGGCGGCCTCGGCCCACAGCTCCTTGACCGCCGTTCCCACGGCGGTCTCGAACAGTGACTCGTTCGGGACCTGGGGGAGTGGCGCAGCGCTCGTGGCGAGCGTGTCGCGCAGGACCTTGAGGTCGGGGGCGGCGAACGCCGCGTCGGCCTGGGCAGCCTTGACCGGGGGAATCGAGCCGTAGGTCTTGTTGAGGAGCTTCTGCTCCTCGTCGCTCGTCATGAACTTCACGAACTTCTTGGCGCCGTCGATGTTCTTGGTGTTCTTGAACACCGCCATGTTGATGCCGGCGACCATCGAGTTGGTGTTCCTGCCCGCGCCGGGGGCGCCCGACGCCACGGGGACGGGGGTGACACCCCAGTCCTCGGGCTTCATGCCCTGGGCGGCGAAGGTGGACGCGGCGGCCTGCCACAGCACCATTGCCGTCCTGCCCTTGGCGAAGTCCGTGAGCGACTGGTTCTGGGCGTACTCCGCGTTGCCCGGGGCGATGATCTTGTCCTTGGCCATCAGGTCGATGTACTGCTTCACGGCGGCGACCGCACCGTCGGAGGTGAAGGTCGCCTTGCCGGACCCGTCGAAGAAGTCGGCTTCGTGCTGCTGGCCGAGGACGAAGACCTGGTGGATGTTGTTCGAGAGGTTCCCGCCCTCGGCGCCCAGCCCCCACTTGCCGTCCTTCGACAACTTCTTGCCGTCGGCGACCAGCTCGTCCCAGGTGGCGGGCGGCGCGGTGATGCCGGCCTCCGCGAACATCGCCTTGTTGTAGTAGAGCGCGTACGCCAGCGAGTACAGCGGCACCGCGGCGGGCGGCTCGCCCTCCTTGCCGGCCGAGGCGACGGCCGAGTCGACGAAGCGGTCACGGCCGCCGATCGTCTCGAAGTTCTTGTCGTCCCACGGGAGCAGGGCGCCGGTGGCCTGGAGCGAGGCCGACCAGGTGTTGCCGATGTTCAGCACGTCCGGGCCCTGACCGGACGCGGTGGCGGCGAGGATCCGGTTCAACAGGTCGGCCCAGGGGACGACCTCCAGCTTCACCTTGATCCCTGTCTCCTTCTCGAACTTCTTCAGTTCGGGAGTGAGGATCTTCTTGTCGGCCTCGATGCTCGGGCCCTGGTTGGACGCCCAGTACGTGAGGGTCTTCGGTGACGCGTTGCTGCTGCCGGACGACGACGTTCCGCCGCCGCACCCGGTGACTCCGACGGCGACGGACATGGCGAGGGTGACGGCTGCTGCGGCTCTGAGGTGACGCATGAAAGGTGGCCCCTTTCCGGGAAGGGCAGCGTTCGGGATCCGAACGGCCTTCCTTCACTTAATTTATGACGTGATTTAAGAGGTGAAGGAAGTGTGCGTCAAGAGGTGAGGCCGGGGTATGTTTCCGGAACGAAGGGAGCAACATGGCTGAGCGCAGCAGACGGACCGTGCGTGACCTGCGAAGGGGCAATCGGGCGAGGGTATTGCAACGGTTGTATTTCGACGGCCCGCTGAGCCGTCAGGAGCTCGGCCCCGCGACCGGGTTGAGTTCGGGATCCATCAGTAACGTGGTCGCCGAGCTGGCCGCGGAAGGTCTCCTCGAGGAGGCCGGAATCGTCGACTCCGACGGCGGGCGCCCCCGCACCCTGCTGCGGGTCGCCCCGGGCGGCGGACTGCTCGTGGGCATCGACATCGGTGAGACCCGGGTCCGCGTCGAGCTGTTCGACCTGTCGCTCACGGAACTGGCCCGCACCGAACGCCTGCTTGCCCAGCACGGCTACGACGTCGACCGCATCGTCAGGCACGTCCGTACGGGGGTGGCCGATGTCCTGCGTGACGCGGGAGCCGACCCGCACCGACTGCTCGGGATCGGTATCGGAGTGCCGGGCATCATCGAACGCGAGGCATCCGGAGCCGCTGACGGCCGGGGAGCGGTCGTGCACGGCCAGACCATCGGCTGGAGCGCCGTCCCCTTCGAGCGGATGCTCCGCGAGGCCGTCGATGTGCCGCCGGAGGTACCGTTCTTCATCGACAACGGCGCGAAGACGCTCGGGCAGGCCGAAATGTGGTTCGGCGGCGGCCGCGGCGCCGCCGCCGCGGCCATCGCCCTCATCGGCTCCGGCGTGGGCGCCAGTGTCAACAGAGGAGAGATCCTCGACGAGGACCTGTCGAACGCGGCCCTGGAGTGGGGCCACACCACCGTGCAGGTGCGGGGCCGCCGCTGCCGCTGCGGTTCCATCGGCTGCCTGGAGGCATACGCCGGTGCGGAGGCCATGCGCGAGCGCTGGCACGAAGCCGGCGGCCCGCTGCCCGCGGACACCGACGACGAGACCGCCCTCGCCGCGCTCCTCGCCGCCGCCTACCCCCGATCGGGCGGCACGGCCCCGGACCCGGTGGCGGCCGCCATCCTGGACGAGACGGCCGAGTACCTGGGCGCCGCCCTGGCCGACCTGGTCAATCTGTTCCTGCCCGACCGGATCCTGCTCGGCGGCTGGGCGGGGCTGCTGATCGGCCCGCATCTGCTCCCGGACATCCGGCGGTACGCCCAGGAGTACGCGCTGAGGTATGCGGTGGCCCGCACCACGATCGAGATGGGTCACCTCGGTCCGGACGCGGTCACGGTGGGCGCCGCGACCCTGCCCCTGTCCGACTTCCTGGCCCGCGGCGGCAGCCGGCCTGCGACGGGCCCAGGTCCGAACATCGCGCCCGGCCCGGCCCGGAGAGCTGCGGCAGCCCTGCGCAGCCGTACCCCGGCGGGCTGAGCCGTACCGCCCGGTGGCCGTGGTGGCCCCGAGCCGTGTCCGTAGGGTCCTGCCAGGCGCCGCGTGCCGGGCGGGATCTCGCGGGACAGCCCTGGGAGCTCATGACCTTCTTGATGGTGAGGTCGTCATCGCGGCGGACGTCGGAGCATGTGCGCCGAAGGGCCGGTCCGGTGGGAGCGGGACAGGAGGCGGGCCCTCCGTATGGATGCCGGAGGGCCCGCCGGGTTGTGGGAGTCGCCCTGGGACCGTGCCTCGGGCTGCCCTCCCGTCGCCGGAGGCACGGTCCCGACCCGGACGGTGGTGCCCCCGATGCCATGGTGACGGGGTCCCGCGGACGGCGCGGGAACCGGGGCAAGCCACCCGGTCCGCCCGGGCATGTGCCCCGACGGGCGAGGAGTCCGCGAACGGTCTGTCAGAGGTAGACGACCGCCCCTTCGCGTATCCAGCCCCGTCCGTCCGCTGCCGCATCGGTGGCGACCAGTACGTAGCCGTACTCGTTGTAGGACGCGCCCTCGCAGGTCGATGCGCCGACGATGTCACCGGCGTACTTGGTCTTGACGACGACACTGTTCGGGTTCGGATTCTCGTATACCCCAGCGGTCGGCCACACGACCTTGTACTGGCATCCGGCCTGGGCCGAGGCGCCGGCAACCGGGCCGGTGACGAGCGCGCCGGCGAAGCCGAGCGCGGTGGCCAGGACGGCGGTGGTGAGACGGGTCATGCGCATGATTGGTGGCGCTCCTCAGGAGTCGACGATGTGTCAGGGCACATGATGGCAGGCCCTTCGGCGCGACCACCGCACCTTTCTGCACTCCCCACCGCCAGACCGCTGACCAGGGCGGATCCAGACGTCCCGCTGGGACTTCAGGCGGAATCCCGTACCACGAGGGCCGGTTCGTGGATCACCGAGGTTGCCGGGCTGTCCGGTGACGCGAGGCGGTCCAGCAGCAGTCTCGCCATCTCCGCCGCCATGTCCTCCACCGGTTGCCGAACCGTCGTCAGCGGCGGCCGGCAGGCGGATGCCACGCTGCTGTCGTCGAAACCGATCACGGCCACGTCCGCGGGTACCCGCCGACCGTGCTCCCGCAGGACATGGCAGGCGCCCATCGCCATCAGGTCGTTCCCCGCGAACACCCCGTCCAGGTCGGGGTGTTCCGTCAGCAGCCGTTCCATCGCGGCCTCGCCGCTCTCCTGGGTGAACTGCCCCTCGGCGATCGGGATGTACGGGTGTCCGCGTCGCGCCATCGTGTCCCGGAAGCCGGCCAGGCGTTCCTGTCCCGCGGGTACGTCCAGCGGGCCGGTGATCGTGGCGATCCGACGGCAGCCGCGCGCCAGCAGGTGCTCGGCGGCGAGCTGTGCCCCGTCCCGGTGGGCCAGGTCGACATAGCTGATCCGTACCGGCCGGGCGGGACGCGCGTACAGCACCGCGGGCAGTCCCGCGTCCGTGATCAGTCCCGGCAACGGGTCCTCGGCGTGCGTCGATACGATCAGTGCCCCGTCCGCGCTGCCCTGCCGCAGGTAGGACACCACCTCGTCCCGGGCCCGTGGGGTCTCGGCGAACATCAGGACCGGATGCATCCCGCGCGGCCGCAGGTAGTTGACGACACCCGTCACCACCCGGCCGAAGAACGGGTCGGCGAAGACCCGGGCGGTGAAGGAATCCCCGTCGGCCGCCCCGGCTCCGTCTCCCTCGTCCGTCTCGACCCCCGCACCGGAAACGACCAGGACGATGGCGTCCGCCCGACGCGTGACCAGGGCGCGCGCCGCACGGTTGGGTGCGTAGCCGGTGACGGAGACGGCCTGACGCACGGCCTCCTGGATCACCGGGTCGACATTGCGCACTCCGTTGATGACCCGTGAGACGGTGGCGCGCGACACGCCGGCGGCCCTCGCCACGTCCTCCAGGGTGGGTGCCGCACCGGCCGATCGCTGGTCATCCGTCATGGGCGCATTTATAGCATCAGTGGAGCAGTTGCGGAGAGCGCTCTCCCTCTGTGCTGGGCCCACGTCCGGACAAAGGTTCACCCATCGCGAGCACAGCCTCCAGCGGCAGGTCCCCGGCCGACCGCCCGGCGAGCAGCCGGACCTCGCCGGGATCCGTCTCCCACCGCGACCGGACCACCGACCAGTGGGCGGCGGCCCGGCCCGCGACCCGGACCGTCGCCACCGCGCTCTGCCCCGGGTCCGCCTCGACCGCCGCGTACCCGATCAGCTTGCGCACCGGCCGCTCCGCTCCGGAGGCCGGCCGGGACAGATAGACCTGAACGACCTCGCGCCCGCGCCGAGGCCCCGTGTTGCGCAGCCGTACGCATACGTCGAAGGCCTCCCCGGCCCGCACCGCTTCCGGCGGCGACAACTCCTCGTACTCCCACCGTGTGTAGCCGAGTCCGTGCCCGAACCAGTAGGCGGGCGCCGTCCCCGAGCGCAGCCATGCCCGGTGGCCGATATGCCAACCCTCCTCGTAGCGCAGCACCCCCGCGTCCGGGCGGGTCGTGAGCACCGGGACGTCCTCCTGCGCGGCGGCCCATGTGGTCGGCAGCCGGCCCCCCGGCTCGGCGAGGCCGAACAGGACGTCCGCGAGCCCGTGGCCGGCCTCCTGGCCGGGGAACCAGGCCAGGAGCAGGGAGGGGACCCGGGTGTGCCACGGCATGGCCACCGGGCCGCCGGAGTTCACGATCACCACCGTGCGCGGGTTGGCCCGCACGACCGCTCGCACAAGCTCGTCCTGGCCGTCCGGCAGGCCGAGGCCCTCGCGGTCGCGGCCCTCCGACTCGCTCTCCTGCGTGGTGCCCACGACGACCACGGCGACATCCGAGGACCGTGCCGCGGCCACGGCTGCAGCGAGCGCCGTGGCGTGGTCACCCGCGGGGGGAGCCGCCGCCAGGACCGTCGCCACGCCCGTCCCCGGCGCCAGGCCGCGCCGGGCGACGACCTCGACCTCGGTGTCCGCCTCCAGCACCGCCTCCGCCCGCCGGAAGGGAGGTGCGACATGGACACGCGTCGGATCGTCGCTGTCCAGCGGGAACGTCCCGCTGAGCACCTCCCGGCCGTCGACGCTCAGCGAGAGCGGCCCCCAGCCGCCGACCGCCCAGGTCCACCTTCCGCCGGTGTCCGGCCTGATCAGCGTCCGGATCTCCACCGTCGTGGCCCCGGCCACCGTCACCGAGGGTTCCACGATCCGGCCGGACAGCCGGTGCTCCGCGTGGAGTTCGGCTCCCGCCCCGTCCAGCAGCCGTACGAGCACCCCCGGTTCGCCGCTGCGCGGATCGCGGGCCCAGGTCCCGTCCAGGGCGCGCGGCAGGGCGGACGGCGCCTGCCCGGGGGCGTACGTCACCCGTGTGCCGCTGCCCAGCGCCTGCTCGATGCCCTCCAGCGGAGAGACGACGGAGGCCGGGAACGCCTCCGCGCTGCCCCCACCCTGAATCCGTACGTCGCAGGCATGCGCCCCGATCACGGCGACGCTGCGCAGCCCCGCCGGATCCAGCGGCAGGAGCCCGCCCTCGTTGCGCAGCAGGACGGTCCCCGCCGCGACGGCCCGGCGCAGCAGAGCGCGCTGGACGACGAGGGAGACGGCGGGACGCCACACCGGCTCCGGACGGCCCAGTGCACCCACCCGGCCGGCCAGCCGCAGCAGCCGTCGGACCTTGTCGTCCAGCAACTGCCGCTCCACGAGCCCCTGTTCCGCGGCGGCGAGCAGGCCGACGGCCCAGGGGCTGTGCGGACCGGGCATGGCCAGGTCCTGCGCCGAGTCCGCGGTGTCGAGCAGCGAACGCACAGCGCCCCAGTCGGAGACCACGAGGCCGTCGAACCCCCACTCGCTCTTCAGCGGCTGCTCCAGGAGGGGGGATGCGGCCATGGTGCAGCCGTTGACCTGGTTGTACGCGGACATCACCGCCCACACGCCTGCCTCGACGGCCGCCTCGAACGGCGCGAGATAGACCTCGTGCAGGGTCTGCTCGTCGATCCGCACGTCGACGGTCAGCCGGTCGGTCTCGGCGTCGTTGCCGATGAAGTGCTTGGCGGTGGCGGCCACACCGCCCGACTGGATGCCCTTGATCAGTGCGACACCCGTGCGGCCGGTGAGCAGCGGGTCCTCCGAGAAGCACTCGAAGTGCCGCCCGCCCAGGGGTGACCGGTGCAGGTTGAGTGTGGGGGCGAGAAGGACATCGACACCTTTGCCGCGGGCCTCGGCCGCGAGCAGCGCACCCAGCTCGGTCACCAGTCGCTCGTCCCATGCGGCGGCGAGCGCGGTCGGCGAGGGCAGGACGAGGGAGGTCTCCCGTTCGTCCCAGGCCTCACCGCGTACCCCGGCGGGTCCGTCGGAGAACGTCAGCGGGCGCAGACCGACGGCCGGTTCCCCGTGCGTACGCCAGGTGGTGGCGCCCGTCAGCACGCGCACTTTCTGCCCGAGATCCAGCTTCTCCAGCAGACGATCGATCTCTTCATCCGTCATGCGGCCCCGCCCCTCACCCGCACCCTCGGTTGGAGAGCGCTCTCCCAATGTGCTCGGCACAGCGTCGCTGGCCGGTATCGGCTCTGTCAATGGGGTGCCGCGGCGGGGTGTGCGGGTAACAGCTCGGTAGTCCCTCACTTGTCACCACCCGTTGTCTGCACCTAAGTTGGCCGCTTGCGACGTGTCCTACTGCCAGTGGGGGAGCCAAGTCATGGCCGCGAACGGACGGCACCGCAGATATCAGCCCAGCCGGATCAACCGTGCCTCGCTCACGGTGACGGCGGGCGGCGCGGGCATCGCGCTGCCGCTCCTCACAGCCGCTTCGGCAGGAGCCGCCTCGACCGATGTGTGGGAGAAGGTCGCCGCATGCGAGTCGACCAGTAACTGGCACATCAACACGGGCAACGGCTACTACGGCGGCCTCCAGTTCACCCGCTCGACCTGGGCGGCCTTCGGCGGCACGGCCTACGCCGCGCGCGCCGACCTGGCCACCAAGGACCAGCAGATCGCCGTCGCGGAGAAGGTGCTGGAGGGACAGGGGCCCGGAGCCTGGCCGGCCTGTTCGGTGCGGGCCGGGCTGACGCGGGGTGGTGACGCCCCCGACATCGCCCCACAGACGAAGCGCGGCACGGCGGTCGACGCGGCGAAGGCGAGCACGAAGGCCGCACCGAAGAGCACACAGCACTCCGGCTCGGCGAAGGCCGCGCCGGACGCCCGGGCGGGCAAGGCGTCCGCAACGCCGACGTCCGTGCCGGGCAAGCGCGAGTCGTACACCGTGGCCCGTGGCGACTCCCTCTCCGGCATCGCCGCGGCCGAACGGGTCCAGGGCGGCTGGCAGCGCCTCTACTCGGCCAACCGTGCTGTCGTCGGTGACGACCCCGACCTCATCCTGCCCGGACAGCGGCTGAGCCTCGAGGTGGCGCAGACGCCGAGGACCGCGAAACCTGCGGCGACGAGTGAGTCCTCGCGGGCGCGGGCCGGCTCGGCGAGTCCGGAGCGGGACGCTTCGAAACAGCAGGCCACCCCGAAACAGCGGGCCACCGGGAAGCCCGCACCGAAAGCCACCCGGAAGACTGCTCCCAGGGCGGCACCCGAGCAGGCCGCGAAGTCCGCCGCCAGGCCCAAGCAGTCGGCCAAGCAGCACGCAGGCGTCACCGCACCCGTGGCAGCCCGGACCGGAACCCCCTACCACCAGGCAGGTTCATGGTCGAGCGGCTATCACACGGGCGTCGACTTCCCTGTGCCCACCGGAACCTCGGTGAAGGCCGTCGCGTCGGGGAAGGTCGTCTCGGCCGGCTGGGCGGGGGCGTACGGCTACGAGATCGTCATCCGCCACAGCGACGGCAGGTACAGCCAGTACGCGCACCTCTCCTCGCTCCACGTGCGCGAGGGCCAGCAGGTCGGCAGCGGCCAGCGGATCGCGCGCTCGGGATCCACCGGCAACAGCACAGGCCCCCATCTGCACTTCGAGATCCGAACCGGCCCCGGCTACGGCTCCGACGTCGACCCGCTTGCCTATCTCAGGGCGGGCGGCGTCAGTATCTGAACGACACCGTGCGGCTCCGGCGCTCCCCGCTCCGGGCGAGTAAGTCGCTGCGGCGTGCCGGGCCGGCAAAGGGTCGCTCCCCCTTGAACTCCACCCGCCCCGCCGCGTGGTTCAGCGGCAGGGCTGTCGGTGCCGGAAACGGGTCCGGGGAGCGCTGCGCGGGAGTGGGCGGGGGCTTCGGCGGCTCGGGAACCACAAGGATCCGGCTCCCGTGACCGGCTTGTGGGGCCTCCCCGTCCGCATCGGCTGCCGACCGCTGCGGACCCAGCCGCTGAGACCCCGTACGCTCCGCGGTCAGCCTCTGTGTGGTCAGCAGGACCAGCCCGCCCGCCGCCAGCGCACCGCAGCCGAGCGCCAGCACCGTGCCTGTCATGCCATAACGGAACTGCTCCCCGAAGAGGGTGAGACCCACCGCGGCGGCGACCACCGGATTGACCACGGTGACCGTCGCGAGCGGCGCGGTCAGCCCGGCACCGCGGTACGCGGCCTGGGAGAGCAGCAGCCCCGCGGCGGCCAGGCAGGCGATCACCAGAAGCGTCGGCAGCCCTGAACCGACCGAGCCGGACGTCCATTCCACCGCCACGGTCTTGGTGAACACCGATGCCATTCCGAAGGCGACGCCGGCGCCCGTGGCCAGCACCACACTGCGCACCATCGGGCGGTGCAGTCCCTTGGCGAGTACGGTCACGACCGCCACCGCGCCGAACGTCCCGGCCGCCAGCACCAATTGCTCAGGGCCCGTCAGCGTGTGCGAGCCGGCGCTCCCCGTGAGGGCCAGCAGCCCGGCCAGGCCGACCGTGGCCATGATCGCGCCGCGCCAGGCCGTCCGTCCCGCCCTGCGGCGGACGAAGAGCGCCGCCATCGGCAGGGCGAAGACGATGGTCAGGGCACCGAGCGGCTGGACGAGGCTGAGGGGACCGTAGGCCAGCGCCACGACATGCAGCACCGCGCCCACGCCGTTGAGCGCCACAGCCGCCCACCAGACGGCGTTGCGCACCGGTGCGTACGGGCGGTCGTGACCGCCCGCGGCCACGCGCTCCTGGACGATTGCCCCGGCCGCATAGGCGACCGCGGAGATCAGTGACAGCAGCACGGACAGCGCAAGGGAACTCATGTACACCACGATGTCCTGTCAAAGCCGCCGCGTCGTCGTCCTTGAGGCGGCGATTCGGCGTACTGCTCCAGTAGTACGTACATCACTCCTACGTCCTCCTCTCGACGGTAGTCCTCCTTGCCCCGGGGCTCAGAAGATGGGCCGCGAGACACACAGCGTGCTGACGGTCCGATGCGGCGAGTACCCGAAACCCGAAGAAAAGTGAGAAAACCGGGTTGGCGTGAGTCCTCGCCCCGCCGAGGTCCGTGTGCCGCGAGCCTGGACAGCGGCCCGGTGTCGTGTTGTCATGCCACTGCCTGTTCTTGCAACGTTGTACGGACGTGCTCCGACAACGTTGTCAGTGTGTCCAAGGAGGAACTTCCCCATGCACCGGACCCAACGGCCGAGACTGCGCGGACCGGCGGCAACGCTCGCAGCCGTCGCGCTTCTCGGCGGCGTTCTCACCACCGGCCCCTCGGCCCAGGCGGCTCCCCGCGCCGAGGGCGGGCTGACCGATCTGGTGAATCCGTTCATCGGCACCCAGAACGAGGGCAACACCTACCCCGGTGCGGCCGTCCCGTTCTCCATGGTCCAGCTCTCGCCCGACACGGGGCACAGCGTCGGCTACGACTACACGGACACACAGATCCGCGGCTTCAGCAGCATCCACCCCTCCGGTGTGGGCTGCGGCCTCGGTGGCGACCTGCCCGTGCTCCCCACGACCGGTGACATCACCGAGACGGACAACTCCGCGTACGCCTCCGGGTTCAGCCATGACAACGAGAAGGCGAGCCCCGGCTACTACCAGGTCGGGCTCACCTCGTACGGCGGGATCAACGCCGAGCTGACCGCCACCGAGCGCACCGGCGTCCAGCGGTACACCTTTCCGGCCACCGACAAGGCCAACGTACTGATCAACGCAGGTCAGTCGCTGCACCGCACCGTCAGCACCACGGTGGAGGTGCTCGACTCCCGTACGATCCGCACGGCCATCACCGGCAGCGGCTTCTGCCAGGACACCAAGCCGTACACGCTCTACACGATCACCCGCTTCGACCGGCCCTTCGCCCACGCGGGCACCTGGAAGGACGGCGCTGTCACCGACGCCCAGGAGTCCACGGGAGCAGCCGGCAACGGCGCCTGGGTCCGCTTCGACACGACCAAGGACCGCACGGTGGAAGCCACCACCGCGATCAGTTACGTCGACGCCGCCGGAGCCGCCCGCAATCTGCGCGCCGAGGGCGGCCACAGCTTCGACCGCGTCGCCCGCGCGGCACGTGCCACATGGGAGGACCGCCTCGGCGACGTGCGCGCACAGGGAGGGACCGAGACCCAGCGACGCACGTTCTACTCGTCCCTCTACCGCTCCTTCCTCGGCCCGAACATCGGCCAGGACGTCGACGGCCGCTACACCGGCTGGGACCAGAAGATCCACCGCAGCAAGGGCTTCACGTACTACCAGAACTGGTCGCTGTGGGACACCTACCGGACCCAGGCCCAGCTGCTGTCGCTGCTCGCCCCGCACGAGGCACGGGACATGGCGATCTCCGTCCTGAAGATCGACGAGCAGAGCGGCTGGCTGCCCAAGTGGGGCTACGGAACGGTCGAGACGAACATCATGACCGGTGACCCCGTCACCCCCTACCTCACCAACGCCTATCAGCAGGGACTCCTCAAGGGGTACGAGGAACAGGCCTACCGCACCCTGAAGAAGAACGCGGACGGCGTCCCGCCCGCCGACTCCCCGGCAGTCGGCCGCGAGGCCAACAAGGAGTACCTCGCCGACGGATTCGTCCCGTACATCAACGGCCGTCCGCACGCCAAGCCCGGCGACTCCGACTACGACCACGGCGGCTCCGCCACCCTGGAGTACGCGCTGTCGGACGCGATGCTCGGCGAGATGGCCGCCGAACTCGGCCACGACGCCGACGCCCGGCGTTACCGGGAGCGTGCGCAGAACTACCACCGGATCTTCGACAGCTCGACCGGCTTCTTCCGCTCCCGCGACGAGAAGGGTGCCTTCGCCGGGCCCGCCGACCCCGCGAAGAGCGAGGGCTTCCACGAGGGCACGTCCTGGCAGTACCAGTGGCTCGTCCCGCAGGACCTGCCCGGCCTCGTCGGACTGATCGGCGGCACGGACGCGACGAACGAGCGCCTCGACTCCTTCTTCGCGTATGAGCAGTTGCTCGCCGATCCGGCGAAGACGGTGCGCGAGGTATGGGTCAACGGCCCGTACGACTACTACAACGCCGACAAGTACAACCCGCAGAACGAGCCCGACCTGATCGCCCCGTACACCTACCTGTCGACCGGGCAGCCGTGGAAGACGACCGACGTGGTCCACGGTGCGCTCACGCTCTTCACCGACACCCCGACCGGCATGACGGGCAACGACGACATGGGCACCATGTCCGCCTGGGACGTGCTCTCGTCGATCGGGATCTTCCCGGTCCAGCCGGGCACCGACACCTGGGGCCTGTCCACGCCCGTCTTCGACCGGGTGGATCTGACGCTGGACCGCCGCTACTACCCGCACGGTTCGTTCACGGTGCGGGCCCAGGGCACCTCGGACACCGACCGCTACATCCAGTCGGCGCGGCTGGACGGGGCGGAGCAGGCCAGGACCTACCTCACCACCGAGGACATCCGTTCGGCACGCTCACTCTCCTTCGAGGTGGGCAGTGAGCCCTCCGCATGGGGCACGTCGCCCTCGGACGCCCCGCCGGCCCTCGGCTAGCAGGTACGGCTGCGGCGCCCGCCGTGTCCTGGACCGAGTGTCCGGACGGGGCGGGCGCCGCGTCGATGTCGAAGGTGCTGAGCTGTCGTTCAGGTACTGAGCTGGAATTCGGCCCGGATGCGCTTGCCCACAGGGACCCGCTCAGCCGTCAGCCGGTCGCAGAGCGCCACCACGATCTCCATGCCGTGACCGCCGAGACGGGCAGGGTCGGGGGCGTAGAGGACCGGCAGCGCCGTGCTGCTGTCGTACACCGTGACGCTGATGCACTCCGCGTTTCCCTCGAGCTCCAGCAGGTAGGGGCCGTGGCTGTAGCGGTCCGCGTTGGTGACGAGCTCGCTCACCGCCAGCATCAGATCGCTACGGGTGTGCTCGCCGAGGACCGCCAGCCACTCCGCCGCCAGCCGCACCAGGAAACGATCGGCCAGCTCGCGCGCCTGCGCGATGCAACCCGGTTCGCCGTCGAACACTTCGGCGGCGAGCAGAACCTCCGTGGACGAAGACCCCAGCGAAGGGCTCGGCCTTGAGGTGGCCTGTTCGTTCATGTGCTCCAGCCAGGGCGCCGCAGGGGAGGTCGCTGACCTCTTCTCGCCGTTCGTCTACCCGCGTCGAGAGATCCCACTCCGGGGGATCTCTCAGATCTTACGCATGACCGGGGCGGCAGTACCACGATGACGAAGAAGTCGTAGATCCGGCGCACCGCACCGATGAACCGCTCCCGGCCGACCGGCTCGGTGACGTGGGCGTCGGTTCGTGCGGTCCGTAGCTGAGCAGGACCTCGACCGGCGCTCCCCGGGGCGTTCACGGGGCGTCTCCCGAGTGCGGGGTGATCAGGGCGGGCGCGAGCAGTTCCGCCGTGGTGTGCGTGGGGGCCTCGGGAAGCACGGGCAGGGTGAAGTGCATGAGCGTGCCTTCGGCCGGGCCGGGGTCCAGCCAGATCCGGCCACCGTGGAAATCGATGATCTTGCGGCAGAGGGCGAGACCGATGCCCGTTCCCTCGTACGCGTCACGGGCGTGCAGACGCTGGAAGATGACGAACACCTTGTCCGAGAACTCGGGTGCGATCCCGACACCGTTGTCCGCGACCGTCAGATGCCAGTCCTCGCCCTCCCGCACACATCCGACGGTGATCCGGCACGGCACATCCGGACGGCGGAACTTGACCGCATTGCCGATGAGGTTCTGCCAGACCATGGTCAGCGACGTCGCGTCGCCGAGCAGTTCCGGCAGCCGGTCCTCGCGTACGAGGGTGGCGCCCGACTCCTCGACGGCCAGGGTGAGATTGGCGAGGGCCCGGTCCAGGGAGCGCTCGAGATCTACGGGCTTCCAGCTCTCGTGGACCCGTCCCACCCGGGAGAAGGTGAGCAGATCGTTGATGAGAACCTGCATCCGCCCGGCGCCGTCGACCGCGAAGTCGATGTACTGCTTGCCGCGTTCGTCCAGCTCCGCGCCGTACCGCTTCTCCAGCAGCTGGCAGAAGGAGGCCACCTTGCGCAACGGCTCCTGCAGGTCGTGCGAGGCGACGTAGGCGAACTGTTCCAGTTCGGAGTTGGACCGGCGCAGCTCCACCGTCTGTTCGGCCAGCAGGGTCTCCCGCTCCCGGGACTCGGCGAGCTCCGCCACGAGGCGGCGGCGCATGTCCTCCACCGCGGCCGCCACCGCCCGCACATCGGAGGGACCGCGGACCTTGATCCTCCCGGCGAACGCGCCCGACCGTACCTTGTCCGACGCCGCGGTCAACGCGTTCAGAGGCCGGCCCACCATCCGGTGCAGCAGCAGACTGAGCGACACGACGGCCAGTACGAAGCCGACAACCAGCGCGAAGAGCACCTGGTCGCGGGTGGTGCGCGCGCCACTCAGATCGGCACGGGCCTGATCACGTGCGGCGTCCAGGTGGGACTGCTGCACCGTGTACAGCCGTCGCAGCGTGTCGAACTCCGACTTGCTCCGGCGGACCGGATCCGAGGCCTCACGCGTGGGGACGGTCCTGCGGACGGCGGCGATCAGCGGTTCGGCCCGTTGCAGGCGCCACTGCCGGGAGGCCTTCTCGATCCGGTCCAGGTCCCTGGCGAACGGCTGTTCGTCCCCGACCAGCGCGCGCACCCGGTCCAGCCGGTTCCGCTCGGCCCGCATGCCCGCCTCGTAGGGCTCCAGGAACGAGGCGTCACCGGTGAGCGCGAAACCGCGCACACCGGTCTCCTGGTCGAGGAGGGAGTTCTGCAGCTGGAACGACGCGGAGCGGGCGGGCTGGATTCGGTCCACCAGGTCCGTGGTCCGGTCGGAGATACGGGAGAGGACGAGGCCGCCGACGACCAGACACCCGCAGACCATCAGCACGAAACCGGCCAGGATCAGATGGACCCAGTTCTGCACCGACAGCCGTGCGAACGGACCGGGCCGCTCGGTCGTCCCGGCCGCGGAGTCGTCCGTCGTCACGAGTCCGCTCGCCAGCCCAGGTGCAGAACGGCGACGTCGTCGGCCAGCCCTCCGTAGGGTGAGGCGCTTTCGGTGGTCTCGGCGACGAGGGCATCGACGAAGGCCCGGGGTGCCAGGGCCCCGTGCCGACGGGCCATGGCCAGCAGCCCTTCCTCGCCGAGCCGGGACTGTGGCCCGGTGCGTCCCTCGAACAGGCCGTCGGTGAACAGGACGAGTTCGCTGTCGGGGAAGAGGTCCAGCTCCGTGACGGTCCAGCGGCCGGCCCCGGGCAGCAGCCCCAATGCCATGCCGGGATCGGGTTCCACCCAGGTGACGTCCGTGCCGCGGCGCAGCAGCAGGCCGGGATGACCGGCCCGCGCGATCCGCACCCGGTCCTTGCCCGGCGGGAAGACAAGTGCGGTCACGGTGGCGAAGACATGGGCGTCGGACCGCTCGGCGACGAGTATCTGCTCCAGGAGGCTGATCTTCTCGAGCTGGGTGACCCCGGTCAGTACGGCGGTGCGCCAGGCCACCCGCAGGCAGACACCCAGCGCGGCCTCCGCGGCACCGTGCCCCGAGACATCGCCGATCACGGCGTGCACCGCACCGTCGGCGGTCTGCACCACGTCGTAGAAGTCGCCGCTCAGCAGCCCGTGGGCGCGCCCCGCCTCGTAGCGCGCGGCAACAGCGAAACTGTCGTCGAGCAGCAGCGGAATGGGCAGCAGCGCGCGCTCCAGCCGGGCGTTCTCCTTGGCTATCAGCTGACTCGTCCGCATCGCGGAAGCCGATCGCTCGGCCTGCTTGCGCTGGAGGGCGTAGCGGACCGCGCGGCCCAGCGCCTCGGGATCGATCCGGCCCTTGACGAGGTAGTCCTGGGCGCCGTGCGCCACCGCGGACAGCCCGGTCTCGGCCTCGGCCAGACCCGTCGTGACGACAATGGCCGCATCCGGGGCCGAATCGACGAGCTGTCTGACGGCATCGAGGCCCTGCACATCGGGCAGATGCAGATCCAGCAGGACACAGACGGGGGTGCGGCAGGACCGCAGGAAGAGTCGTGCCTCGGCCAGTGACTTGCACCAGGTGAGCGAGGAGCCCAGCTCGATGTCGGCCAGCAGCTCCTCGACGAGCAGAGCGTCCCCGGAGTCGTCCTCGACCAGGAGAATGGCCGCGCCGACGTCCCAGACGGACGCGGCGGCGGTGACGAAGCCCTGCTGCGCGGGGATCCCGGTGGGCTCCTTCGTACGCGCAGAGGTGTCCATCGGCAGCTCGGACACGCTCCACCCCCTCGAACGGACGGCGCAGGTCTCCCCGCGCCGCATCGCCTGGAAGCATATGTGACTGATGCCCGGCTGGTCAGCCGGGCATCAGTCAGCGCGTGTGCTTGTTCCTCAGGCCTCGATGCACATGCCCGTACGCAGTCGCTGCACGATCCTGCTGAGCAGCCGCGAGACGTGCATCTGGGAGACGCCCAGCTCCGCACCGATCTGCGACTGCGTCATTTCCTGGCCGAAGCGCATCCGGACGATCTTTCGCTCCCGCTCGTCCAGCTGCTCGAGCAGCGGGGCCAGCGTGTGCAGATTCTCGACACTCTCCATGGCCGGGTCGTCCTCGCCGAGGAGATCGGCGTACGAACGCTGGTCGTTGCCGGAGTCGCTGTCGGCACTCGGGGTGTCCAGCGAGCCGGCCGAGTAGCCGTTGGCAGCGACCAGCCCCTCGATGATCTCCTCCTCGGGGAGATCCAGATGAGCGGCGAGCTCCCGCACCGTGGGGTCGCGGTCGAGCTCGGCGGACATGTGCTCCTTGGCCTTGGCGAGGTCGACGCGCAGCTCCTGGAGCCGGCGCGGGACATGGACGGACCAGGTCGTGTCGCGGAAGAACCGCTTGATCTCACCGACGATGTACGGCACCGCGAACGTCGCGAACTCGACCTCACGCGACAGGTCGAACCGGTCGATCGCCTTGATCAGGCCGATCGTGCCCACCTGGATGATGTCCTCGGTGTCGTCACCACCCCGGTTGCGGAACCGCGAAGCTGCGAAGCGCACCAGCGAGAGATTCATCTCGATCAGCGTGTTGCGCGCGTACTGGTACTCGTGGGTGCCTTCCTCGAGGACCTGGAGCCGGTCGAAGAAGATCTTCGACATGGCCCGGGCGTCCTGAGGAGCGACCTTTCCCGTGTCCTCGATCCATGGGAGCGATGTCACGTCACCACCCGAAGCGGCCTCGTCGCCCTGCGCCGTGGCTGTGCCGACTGCTTCGGTGGTTCGCACTGACATGGCCGTCATGGTGTCGCCCTCCCCTGGATCCGATGTGGTGACGAGCGCATGCCCCGGTATCCGGAAGTGATGCCACCGAATCCGGTTTTTTTTGCCGCGACGGCGGGCGGAGATGATTGCCACCGTCGGATGTAACGATCTGTGTTGGTTCAGCGTGATTTCGCAGACGCGTTCTGAACCGATGTGTGAGCCGCGCCTCATTCCGGGCACCTGTGGTGTTCCGGAAACAGAGGAGGCGCCATGAGCGACACCGGCACGGCAGGCGGGGCGACCGTCACGACCAGGATCCCGGCCCGGCTGGACCGGCTGCCCTGGTCGCGCTGGCACTGGATGATCGTGATCGGACTGGGGACGGTCTGGATCCTCGACGGTCTCGAGGTCACGGTCGTCGGCAACATCGCCAGCCGGCTGTCCGAGGACGGCAGTGGACTGGCCATCACCGACGCCCAGGTCACCGGCATCGCAGCCGCGCTGTACGTGGCGGGCGCCTGTTCCGGTGCGCTGGTCTTCGGGTGGCTGACCGACCGCTTCGGGCGCAAGAAGCTCTTCCTGATCACTCTCGTCGTCTACCTGGCGGCCACCGCGCTCACGGCGATCTCCTTCTCGGCGTGGTGGTTCTTCCTCTTCCGCTTCCTGACCGGCTTCGGGATCGGCGGGGAGTACGCGGCGATCAACTCGGCCATCGACGAGCTGATCCCCAGCACGTACCGGGGGCGTGTCGACCTCATCATCAACGGCAGCTTCTGGCTCGGGGCCATGGCCGGCTCCCTGCTCTCCGTCCTCGCCCTGGACACCGGCATCTTCCCCAAGGACGTCGGTTGGCGGCTCACCTTCGCCCTGGGCGTGGTCCTCGGACTCGCCATCCTGGTGGTGCGCCGCCATGTACCGGAGAGCCCACGCTGGATGTTCATCCACGGACACGACGAAGCGGCCGAGCGGCTGGTCGAGGGGGTGGAGCAGGAGGTCGAGAAGGAGACCGGCCGCCCTCTGCCGCGCGCCGAACAGGCGATCACCGTGCGCCAGCGCAAGAGCGTCGGGTTCGGATTGATCGCCCGCACCGTCTTCCGCTCCTATCCCAAGCGGGCGGTTCTCGGGCTGGCGCTCTTCATCGGGCAGGCCTTCCTCTACAACGCCGTCACCTTCGGATTCGGCTCGATCCTGGTGAAGTTCTTCGATGTCCCCAGCGGGTCCACCGGCTACTACTTCGCCGTCATCGCGTTCTGCAACTTCCTGGGACCGCTCTTCCTCGGCCGGCTCTTCGACACGGTGGGGCGCAAGCCGATGATCGCGGGCACCTACATCCTCTCCGGGGTGCTGCTCTTCGCCACCGCCTGGCTCTTCGGCGCGGGCTCGCTGAACGCCGCCACCATGACCGGCTGCTGGTGCCTGGTCCTCTTCTTCGCCTCTGCGGGCGCCAGCTCCGCCTACCTGACCGTCAGCGAGATCTTCCCGATGGAGACGAGGGCCATGGCCATCGCCTTCTTCTACGCCGTGGGCACGGCGGCCGGCGGTATCACGGGGCCCTTGGTCTTCGCGGAGCTCACGTCCAGCGGCGTGGTCGGCGACACGGCCCTGGCCTTCTCCATCGGTGCCGGGCTGATGGTGGCCGCCGGCCTGGTCGCGCTCTTCCTCGCGGTCGCCGCCGAGCAGAAGTCCCTCGAGGACATCGCCACCCCCCTCTCGGTCGAGGAGAGGTAGAGAGCCGTAGGGGCGGCCGACCCGACGCCCTCCGTCGAGGTGAGGCAGGGCGGCCGACCCGAACGGAGCAATGCCCGACTCATGGCAGACTTGACCGGGGCATTCGGCCCGTGCGCGCCTGCCCTCGCCGGCCCCGGCCGGACCACTCCCCACCGAAGCCCGGCAGCGGCGCGAGTGACGAGCAACAGAGGAACGGCAATGACGGTGACACAGGACAGCCCGGAGCTCGCTCCCGGAATCGATGAGCTCGGTCCCGGAATCGACCCGGAGCGGCTGGCCGTCTGCCTGAGCGTGCTCGACGAGCTCGACACCATCGAGGTCGACCACCCGGACGCCATCGCCGTGCGCCGGGCCACCGCCGGGATCTACCGGACGGTGAAACAGCGCCGCCGCCAGGAGCGCCGCGCCGCCAAGACCGCGCACGACAAGGCCGTCACCGAGGCCACCGCGACCGGCTCCGCCGAGCGCATCGACGACGAGACGCAGGGTGTGCTCCCGTCGTCCTCGGCCACCGCCGAGATCGCGGGCATACTCCAGCGCCCCAGGTCCTGCTACATCTGCAAGACCCGGTACGTCGAGGTGGACGCCTTCTACCACCAGCTCTGCCCGCAGTGCGCCACGGAGAACCGGTCCAGGCGCGAGGCCCGCACCGACCTCACCGGGCGCCGTGCTCTGCTCACCGGCGGCCGGGCCAAGATCGGGATGTACATCGCGCTGCGGCTGCTGCGCGACGGCGCCCACACCACCATCACCACCCGCTTTCCCAACGACGCGATCCGCCGCTTCAAGGCGATGCCGGACAGCGACGAGTGGATCCACCGGCTGAAGATCATCGGGATCGACCTGCGCGACCCGGCGCAGGTCGTCGCCCTCGCCGACTCCGTCGCCGCCGAGGGCCCGCTGGACATCCTGATCAACAACGCGGCGCAGACGGTGCGCCGCTCCCCGCAGGCCTACGGCGAGCTGCTGGGTGCCGAGTCCGCCCCGCTGCCCGCGGGCGAGCTGCCGGCGGCGGAGGTCATCGGCACCTTCGGCAGCGGCACGGTCGACCGTGTCGCCGCGCTTCCCGCCGCCCGCACGGCGGGGGAGGGTCTGAGCGCTCAGGACGTCACCGACCTCGCCCTGGTCACCGGATCCGCCTCGCCTGCCCGCATCGCCGCAGGCACAGCGATCGACGCGGGCGGCCTCGTGCCCGACCTGCACGACACCAACAGCTGGATCCAGACGGTCGAGGAGGTCGAGCCGATCGAGCTGCTCGAGGTCCAGCTCTGCAACTCGACGGCGCCCTTCATCCTGATCAGCCGGCTCCGCCCGGCGATGGCCGCGGCGGCGAAGCGTGCCTATGTGGTGAACGTGTCCGCGATGGAGGGCGTTTTCAGCCGCGGATACAAGGGTGCGGGCCATCCGCACACCAACATGGCCAAGGCCGCGCTGAACATGCTCACCCGCACCAGCGCCCAGGAGATGTTCGAGAAGGACCGCATCCTCATGACGGCTGTCGACACGGGCTGGATCACCGACGAGCGTCCGCACCCCGACAAGATCCGCCTCGCCGAGGAGGGCTTCCACGCCCCGCTCGACCTCATCGACGGCGCCGCCCGGGTCTACGACCCGATCGTGCGCGGCGAAGAGGGCGAGGAGCTCTACGGCTGCTTCCTGAAGGACTACGCGCCGGCAGGCTGGTGAGCTCGGCAGGAACAGCGAAAAGGCGGCGGCCCGTGCCCACGGGTTGCCGCCGTTTTCGTCCCGGTGTGTGATTCCTGGGGAACAGGAGGTGAACGCCGTTGGCTGAAAGTGATCCAGACCACACGTTCTGTCGAGCGGGATCGCGCTCATTTGGTTACTGTTGAGCGAACGGACGCCACCAAGGGATCCACGAAACTTCCTCGGCCGTCCTGGGACAGGTTTGTAAGCAGACCGCCGTCCCGCCCCGTATACCGGCGCCACCGCGACCGAACTGTTTCTGCCCCTGCCCCGCAGAGGGCGGTCGATTCACGGTTCTCACGCCGCAGCGTCGCCACCGCCCGGGGTTACGCGACACAAAGGAGTCCGCGGTGACACCTGAAATGACGAAGAGCGAGCAGCGCCCCGCCGAACGGACCGGAGCACGGGCCCCCCGGCCCGAGAAGCTCCGCAACATCGAGGTCTGGGCAAGGTCGGCACCGATCCGGCTGGCCGGTTACGAGGACGATCTCGCCGAGCCGCACATCCTGCCCGGTATCGACTGACCGCTCGCAGCCCCACGTCGCACAGAGCCGAACTCCGGTCCCCGCACCTCAACCTGCGGGGACCGGAGCATTCTCATGTCCGGTCCCGGGGCCGCAGCGGTACGGGCCGGGCCACCGGCCGCATGAAGTCCCGTACGTAGGTCCGGTGCCACCAGCGTCCGGTGGCACGCAACTCCCGCCAGTCCGTGTACCGGTAGTGGAAGACCCGGGCGCGGACATGCGCGGGCGGGGCGTCGGGGAAGGGGTTGTGCCGCAGCAGCCGCAGGGTGTCGCCATCGCCCTGCAGCAGCCGTTCGACGAACGGTCCGAACCAGGACCGGGCGTACGCGGGGGAGAGCGCCGCGAACCACATCATCCAGTCGAGCCGCAGATGGTACGGGGCGAACTGGCGCGGCATCCTGTGCGGGTCGCCCGGCTTTCCGCGGAAGCCGTACTCGCGCCAGTGGGTGCCCTCGTGGATCACCGCCTCGTCGGTCCCCTCGACCACGACCTCCAGCCGCATCCTGCTGATGCTCCCGAACGCTCCGTAGGTATTCACCAGATGGAGCGGGTCGAAGGACCGGTTCATCACCTGACGGCGGGAGAGGAGATTGCGCGCCGGACGGTAACTGAGCACCAGGACGAGGACCGTCACCGCCATGACCACCACCTCGAACCAGAGCGGTGGCCCGGACTGTGCGGGCGGCGGGCCCGCGACCGGGGACCAGTCGATCGCGGCGAGGGCGAGGGTGATGGTCAGCCAGTTCAGCCAGGCGAAGTTCCCCGACAGCACCAGCCACAGCTGGGTGATCAGCATCAGGCCCGCGGCGATGCTCGCCACCGGTTGCGGGGTGAACAGCACAAAGGGCACCACGAGCTGGGTGACATGGTTGGCGGCCACCTCCACCCGGTGGGCGGGCTTCGGCAACCGGTGGAAGAACCAGCTCAGTGGCCCCGGCATCGGCTGCGTCTCATGGTGGAAATCCAGACAGGTCAGGCGTCGCCAGCACGCGTCACCCCGGATCTTGATGAGGCCGGCGCCGAACTCCACCCGGAAGAGCAGCCAGCGCAGCAGCCACAGCACCAGAACCGGGGCCGCGGTGTCCGCGTTGCCGAGGAATACGGCGAGGAAGCCCGTCTCCAGCAGGAGCGACTCCCAGCCGAAGCCGTACCAGACCTGCCCGACCTGGACGATCGACAGGTACAGCACCCATGGCACCGCCCACAGTGCCATGGCCGCCCACAGCGGAACGTACCCGTCCAGGCCCGCGAGAAGGGCGAGCGAGACCGCGCAGCCCGTCCAGGCGACGAGCGCGAAGAAGCGGTCGGAGTAGTGGAGACGGAACAGGCCGGGCGCGGCCCGCCAGGGAGTGCGCCGCAGCAGCTCGGGCACGGGAAGCATGCCTCGTGCGCCGATCAGCGCCCGGAACTGCAGCGCGGCGGTGACGAACGCGACGAGATAGACGACGGCGAGAGCCCGCTGGAAGATCAGCCTGCTCAGCCAGTAGCCATCTGCGGTGAACCACTCCATCGCTTCCAGTATCCGGTCCGCCCGGCCTTTTACGCCGCCGACACGGTCCGGCGCAGCACGGAACCCAGTCTCCGTGCGTACCACCGCTGGGCCAACGGCACGAGAGGGCCGGCGAGCCGGGCGTACCAGGTGGCCGGCCGGGAGAACGCCGTGACGGTGAACCACACCGTCCCGTCGTCCGCCAACTCCACCAGGAAGCTCTCTTCGCCGCACTCCGGATGCCGGTCCCGGGTCCCGTAGGCGAAGCCGGTGCGGTCGCTTTCGTACGCGGTCCAGACGACCTCGCAGGGGGCGGTGACGCGGAGGCGGCCGAGGCCTGCCGACACCTGGACGGTGACTCCGGCCGCCGCCCGTGCGGCCGACGCGTTCACCCGGGCTCCGGCCGCGCGGTGCATGCGCCACTGGGTGACGGCGGCACCTGCGGCCTCGAAGTGTGCCCGGCCCCGGCCCACGGCGGTCCGGTGGTGCAGATGGTGGTAGCCCTGCGGGAGCGGCCCCAGGCGGGTGGCTCCGACCTCTGGGTACGTCAATGTGGTCATGCGGTCCTGCCTTCCGGGTGGGTGCGGTCCTGGATGCGGTGCCAGGCGAGCAGCGAGCAGAGTGCGAAACCCAGTGCGTTGCCCAGTCCATGGGTGGCGGCCATCCAGGTGAGGGTGGGGTGGGGCAGGCCTGTGGCCTCGCCGAGTGCCCAGCTCAGCGCGAGCACCATGGTCGCCACGAGCACGGCGGCCGACGTGGCGAGAAGGACACGGGTCGCGCGGTCCCGGCCGCCGCGAGCGGTGCGCCACGTCAGATGGGCGACCGTCCACATCCCGGCGGTCAGCACCACGGCCCCGGCCAGCTCGGCCCAGTCGCCGACGAAGTAGCCGACGAGGACGAGCAGGGTGCCCAGGGGCACACTCAGCGCGGCGAAGCTGCCCGCCGGTCCGTCACCGCTCCCGCAGACGAGACCCGCGACCAGGGCTGCGGCGAAACCGGCGAAGTGGAAGTGCGGCACGGTCAGGGCCAGGATGCCGAGCCCGAAGCCGAACAGTTCGTGGCCCGCGCGCTCGGCGACCAGGGCAAGCGCGGCGATCGAGGGGGTGACCAGTGCGGTGAGCAGGGCGATATCCGCGGGGCGGATCCTGCGGGTGCGGGCCAGGCGCGACGGGGCGTGCGCCACCAGAAGCAGCGCCCCCAGGGCGTAACAGCAGGCGAGTGCGGTGGCGGTGGCTCCGCGCGGCAGCCACAGGGCCACGGCGCCGGGCACCGCGAAGAGCGGCCACCGACGCCGTATCCGGTCGAATGCCGGGTCGCCGACGAGCCTCAGTCCCGCCGGCACGATCACCAGCATTCCCAGCATCACGATCAGACCGACCAGCACGGACATCGAGCCACCCCCGACTTCACACGACGTTGAACGTGTTCAATTGCTGTCGTGCCGAGAGTAGGCCCTTTCTTGAACGCGTTCAAGGTGGACGGTTCGGTCGAGGAATCGGACAAATAATGGCAGAGTGGCGCACATGGATGATCGGGTAGCGGGTGCCCTGTCACTCCCGGACGACTGGCCCGCCCACCCGGACCTCAGCCTCGCCCTGAACCGAATGGGCAGCTTCGACTGGGATCTGGACAGTGGACTCATGCACATGGACCAGCCCGCGCTCGACGTGTTCGACCTGCGCCCCGACGAGTACGACAACGACCCCGCGTCCCTCGCCCCGCGGGTGCCCACCGACGAGGCGATCAGGCTCGACGGCATGGTCTCGACGGCACTCAAGAGCGGCCGCAGCAGCTACGGTGCGTACTTCCGCAGGACGCAGCGCGACGGCTCCCTGCGCTGGACCCACACCCAGGGCTTCATCCGCCGGGACGGCACCGGCAGGCCGCGACGCATCATCGGCATCGTGCGCGACGCCACTCAGGAGCTGGCCGATTCCACGGCCCGCCGGGAGGTGGACGAGGCGCGGCGGCGCCGGACCAGCCTGGTGGAGGGAACGACGGCCGCGCTGGCCCACGCCCGGACCGTCAAGGACGTCACCGACGTCCTGAAGAACTCCCAGGGGCTGGCCAACCTCGGTGCCACCAGCCTGGTCATGGGTCTGCTGGAGTCCGGGCGCATCCACCTCGTGGCGGACGGGCCCGAGGGGGCCTATGTGCCGGGGACCCGCTACACCCGGACGGACGAGCCCTACCCGATGAGCGAGGTGATCCGCACACTCGCGCCCCGCTTCATCGAGTCCGCGGAGGACTTCGCGACCTCGTACCCGATCCTCTGGCCCCACATCAGCCACCTCGGCATCACCGCCGCCGCCTATCTGCCGCTCATCGCCCAGGCCCGCCCGATCGGCGCACTCGGACTCCTCTACGGCAACAAGGCGGGCTTCACCGCCGACGAGCGGAACCTGCTGGTGGCGCTCGGCAGCTCGATCGCCCAGAGCCTCCAGCGGGCCATGCTCTACGAGCAGGAACACGATCTCGCCGAGGGCCTCCAGCAGGCGATGCTGCCGCGCCGGATCCCCGAAGTTCCCGGAGCGCAGGTTGCCGTCCGCTACCGCTCCGCGCGGCTCGGCCGGGACATCGGCGGCGACTGGTACGACATCATCGCCCTGCCCGGCGGCCGGGTCGGCGCCGTCATCGGAGACGTACAGGGACATGACACGCACGCGGCCGCTGTCATGGGGCAGCTCCGGATCGTGCTGCGCGCCTACGCCGCCGAGGGGCACAGCCCCGCCACGGTGATGGCGCGGGCGTCCGTCTTCCTCCATGAGCTCGACACGGACCGCTTCGCGACCTGTACCTACGCCGAGGTCGACCTGACCACCGGGGTGGTGCAGCTGGTCCGGGCGGGCCATGTCGACCCGCTCGTGCGCGACGTCGACGGCAGCTGCCGCAGGCTGCCCGCGGAGGGCGGCCTGCCGCTGGGGCTCTCGGCGGAGTTCGGCCGCCTCGAATACCCGGTCAGCACCCTCGAGCTCGACCCGGGCCAGACGCTGCTGCTGTACACCGACGGCCTGGTCGAGCTGCCCGGGGCCGATCTCGACGAGGGCATGCAGCTGCTGACCTCCACGGTGCACAACGGTCCGCAGGACATCCAGCAGCTGGCCGACCGGCTCTGCGATGTCGTGGACGAACGCGGTGGCGAGGACGATGTGGCGATGCTGCTGCTGCGCCGCAGGGCCGCCCACGCGCCCCACCCGGGCGGCAGGCTCCAGCAGCACGTCGCGCAGAACGACCCGGAAGCGCTGAGCTCGTCCCGCCACATGATCCGGGCGGCGGTGCGCGCATGGGGTGCGAAGGACCGCGCGGACGAGGTCGAGCTGGCCGCCGACGAGCTGATGACCAACGCGCTGATGCACACCGACGGCGGCGCGATCGTCACCATCCGGGTGCTCACCGGCCCCGAACGGCGGCTCCGGGTCGATGTGGAGGACCGTTCCAGCGCACTGCCGCGGCGCAGGGACGCGGGGGAGTCCGGAGTCTCGGGCCGCGGGCTGATGCTCGTCGACCGGCTGTCCGACGTGTGGGGTGTGGAGTCCCGAGGCAACGGCAAATGCGTGTGGTGCGAGTTCGTCATCCCGGAGCGCCTGTAGCGGGCGTGCCGTAGCGACGCGAGGATGTAACAGTACGTAATACGTCCGTGCTTGACCGTAACCGATCACCAGCGATTGACTGCGATCCTGCAGTTCTGCTGTCGATGACACGAGGCCCCGTTGACTACCGAGCTACTTGCACCGCTTGATCTGGCTTTCTGGCACCTCGAATCCGATGCCCACCCGATGCACCTCGGCGCGCTCGCCGTCTTCTCCCCGGCGCCCGGAGTGACCCCGCAGGACCTGCTCGCTCTGCTCGGGGAACGCGCTGCCGCGATTCCCCGGCTCCGTATGAGGGTGCGGGACGTCCTGCTGCCCGTGGGCGGGGCTGCCTGGTTCACCGACAAGGACTTCGACGTGCACCGTCACGTCAGGCGGGTGGTTCTCGGGGAAGGCGACTTCATGGCGGAGGCGACCCGGCTGGCCGGCGAGCTCATGGAGCAGCCGCTCGGACGGGGCCTGCCGCCCTGGCAGATGTACCTTCTGTGCGGTGCGGGGGGCGGCCCGTTCGCCGTGCTGGTGAAGCTGCACCACGCGCTCGCCGACGGGATGCGGGCCGTCGCCATCGGCGCCGGGATCTTCGATCAGATCGCCGCCGCCGGAACGGGACGGGGCGCGGCGCGCCGCCGGACGCCCGTACCCCCGCGCTCCTGGCTGCCCGGCCCGCACAAGGTGGCGGGCGCGGCGCTGGACCGGATCGGGGATGTCGGCCGGGCGCTGGGGGTCGGCGCCTCGGTCGTACGGGCCAGCCGCCTCGATCTGCGCGGCTCGACAGCCCTGACCGCGAGCTCCAGCGGCACCCGCCGCCTGGCCACCGCCGAACTCGACGCCGAGGCGGTCCAGCGGATCCGCCGCGCCGAGGGCGGCACGGCCAACGACGTCCTGCTCGCCGTGGTCGCCGGGGCGCTGCGCCGCTGGATGCTCGAACGCGGCGAGCAGCTCCCCGTCGCCGACCCGCGCGCGCTGGTCCCCGTCTCCCGGCGCCGGCCGGTCGGTGCGGCCACCGGCAACCGGCTCTCCGCCTACCTCCTCGATCTCCCGGTCGGCGAATCGCAGGGCCTCGAGCGGCTGCGTCTGGTCCGTAGCGGGATGGACCGCAACAAGGCCGCGGGCCCGATGCGCGGGGCGGGTGCGGTGGCCGTGCTCGCCGATCAGCTGCCCGCCCTGGCCCACCGGTTCGGTGCTCCGCTGGCCGGGAACGCGGCACGCATGCTCTTCGACGTCCTGGTCACCAGTGTGCCCCTCCCTCGCTCGGCGCTCTCGCTCGGCGGCTGCCCGCTGAGCGCCGTCTACCCGATGGCCCCCCTGGCCCGCGGGCAGTCACTCGCCGTCGCCCTGTCCACGTACGGCGGGCGGGTGCAGGTCGGACTGGTGGCCGACGGCAAGGCACTGCCCGACCTCGACCGGCTGGCGGTCGCCGTCCAGGACGAGCTGGCTGCGCTGCAGTCACAGGTCGTGCCCGTCGTGCCTGCCCCGTCCTAGAGTGGATGCGTGGGGGTCTCTGTCCTGCGCGCCCTTGATAGATCGGACAGCTTGAGGGGAATGTGCCGCATCCGAGCCGTCGTAGGTGTTGACGCGTCCAAGTGATCCGATGAATATACGCAGTGCAGTGCACCGGCGATCATCGGCAAGGGCGGCAGAGGCATGCGGCGCATCAGGCTCGGACGCAGCGCGGTCGAGATCACCGAACTGTCCTTCGGAGCAGCGGCCATCGGCAATCTCTTCACCGAGGTCGATCCCGCACAGGCTGCCGCAGCCGTCGACGCCGCCTGGGACGAGGGTGTCCGGTACTTCGACACCGCGCCGCACTACGGCCTCGGACTCTCCGAACGCCGGCTCGGCGAGTCCCTGCGCGCGCGGCCCCGCGACGCGTACGCGGTCTCCACCAAGGCAGGCCGGCTGCTCGACCCGCTGCCCGCCGTCGGGGCGGGGACCGCCGACGGGCTGTCCGACGGGTTCGCCGTGCCGCACACCCACCGTCGCCGCTGGGACTTCAGCGCCGACGGCATCCGCCGGAGCATCGAGGACAGCCTCGAACGGCTCGGCCTCGACCGTATCGACATCGTCTACCTGCACGACCCCGACGACCACGAGGAGGCGGCGTTCCGCGAGGGGTACCCGGCGCTGGAGAAGCTGCGGTCGGAGGGAATGGTCGGCGCCATCGGCGCCGGCATGAACCAGACCGCCATGCTCACCCGCTTTCTGCGCGATACCGATGTCGACGCCGTGCTCTGCGCGGGCCGGTTCACACTCCTCGACCAGAGCGCCCTCGCCGAACTGCTGCCGGAGGCAGCCGCCAGGGGCCGCAGTGTCGTCGTCGGCGGCGTGTTCAACTCCGGCCTCCTCGCCGACCCGCGGCCGGGCGCGACGTTCGACTACACCGAAGCCCCCGCGTCGCTCCTCGACCGGGCCCTGCGCATGAAGGCCGTCGCCGGGCAACACGGTGTTCCGCTGCGTGCCGCTGCCCTGCGCTATCCGCTGAGCCACCCGGCCGTCGCGGGAGTACTCGTCGGAGCCCGGTCCCCGGACGAGGTACGGGACGCCGCCGCGCTGTTCCGTACTCCGATCCCCGAGGCACTCTGGGACGATCTGCGCGCCGAAGGACTGCTGGGTGAGGGTGGGAGGTGACATGACACCGCCCCCGCAGGTCGTCGATGCCCACCACCATGTCTGGGACCTCGCCGTCCGGGACCAGGACTGGATCACGGGCGAGGAACTCGCCCCGATCCGCCGCACTTTCACCCTCGCCGACCTGGAGCCGGAGGCACGCGCCGCAGGTGTGCGGGCCACCGTCCTCGTCCAGACCGTCACCGCCCCGGAGGAGACCCCCGAGTTCCTCGCGCTCGCCGCCGGCAGCGGTCTCGTCGCGGGCGTCGTCGGGTGGACCGACCTCACCGCACCCGAAATCGCCGACACGCTCGCCGCCCTGCGCGCCCTGCCCGGCGGCGACCGGCTCGTCGGAATCCGCCACCAGGTCCAGGGCGAACCCGACCCTCAGTGGCTGCTTCGCCCCGACGTCCTGCGCGGGCTGGAGGCCGTTGCCGCCGCCGGACTTGTCTACGACCTGATCGTCCGGCCGCATCAACTGCCTGCCGCCGTCCGGGCCGCCGCCCAGCTGCCCGGGCTCACCTTCGTACTCGACCACGCGGGCAAGCCACCGGTGGCACAGCGGCGTACGCACCCGTGGGCCGACGGGCTCCGTGCGCTGGCCGCGCTGCCCAACACCGTGTGCAAACTCTCCGGCCTGGTCACCGAGGCGGACCCGCACTCCTGGACCGTCGAGGACCTGCGCCCGTACGCCGACACCGTCATCGGCGCCTTCGGACCCGACCGGCTGATGTTCGGCTCCGACTGGCCCGTGTGCCGGCTCGCCGCGTCGTACGCCGATGTCGTCGACGCGGCGCGCGCGCTCACCTGCGGTCTCGGCGAGGACGAACAGCGGTCCGTCTTCGCGGCCACCGCCCGCCGCGTCTACGGCCTGCGGGAACCGGCCGGCTGAGGGCGCGCCGCGCTCCTTTGCAGGCGTCGGCGGGTCCGCTGCGGCAGGCTGGTGTCATGCCCGAACTGCCGGAAGTCGAAGCCCTGCGGGACTTCCTCGGCGACCACCTGGTCGGCAAGGAGATCGCCCGCGTCCTGCCCCTCGCGATCAGCGTCCTCAAGACGTACGACCCACCCCTCACCGCCCTGGAGGGCACGACCGTCACCTCCGTGGCACGGCACGGCAAGTTCCTGGACATCACGGCAGGGCCGCTCCATCTGCTGACCCACCTGGCCCGGGCAGGCTGGCTCCAGTGGAAGGACAGCTTCCCCGCCACACCGCCGCGGCCGGGCAAGGGACCTTTGGCCCTGCGCCTGATCCTCGCCGGCGGCGACGGGTTCGACCTGACCGAGATGGGTACCACCAAGCGCCTCGCGGTCCACCTCGTACGCGACCCGGCGGACGTACCGGGCGTCGCACGCCTCGGCCCCGATCCGCTGGCCGACTCCTTCGACCGGGACGTGTTCGCCCGGCTGCTGGGCGGGGAACGGCGACAGCTCAAGGGAGCCCTGCGCGACCAGTCCCTGATCGCGGGCATCGGCAACGCCTACAGCGACGAGATCCTGCACGTCGCGAAGATGTCGCCGTTCAAGCTCACCACGAGCCTCGGCGACGCCGACATCAGCCATCTGTACACGGCCATGCGCACCACCCTCCAGGAAGCCGTCGAACGCTCCCGGGGCGTCGCCGCCGGGAGGCTCAAGGCCGAGAAGAAGAGCAACATGCGGGTCCACGGCCGTGCGGGACAGCCCTGCCCCGTCTGTGGTGACACCGTCCTGGAGGTGTCGTTCAGCGACTCCGCGCTGCAGTACTGCCCCACCTGTCAGACCGGCGGCAAACCCCTCGCCGACCGTCGCCTGTCCCGCCTGCTCAAATAGCCGTCCTTCAGCGGGTCACCGTCGCCAGCCACCGCCCGTCCGACGCCCGCACCTCGAAACGATCGATGTCGGCCGGCCGCAGCGCTGCGCCCCCGCGAACCACCACCGGCTCCTCGCCCGGCCCCGTGACCGACCAGGTACTCACCGTCTGCTCGCTGCCGTCCCGCCCCACCGCGACCAGTGCGCACACCCCCGCCACCGGGACCCGCGCCACCTCCAGTCCGACGTCCGAGCCCCACTCCCTCGCACCGGTCGTCACGACCGCGCTCACCCCGGAGTCCCCTCCCCCTCCCGTCCACCGCTCGGCCACCGCCTGACCGGGCGGCGGTCCGCCGTGCAGGCCCGCCACGGCCGCCGGCCCTCCGGCGCCGAGCACCACGGCCGCCGCCACCAGTGCGAGGCGCCGTCTGCGGGACGCACGGCGCCCGGCCGTGGCCACGGCGACCATCCGGTGCAGCAGTTCGGGCCCGGCATCGGCCACCGGAGCGACTCCGGCCGGCGTCCGGCGCGCATACGCCGCGAGCTGGGCCGCCACCTCGCCGAACTCGCGCACCTGGACCCCGCACGCGGAACACTCCGTCAGATGCTCCTCGAAACGGAAGGCATCGGCAGCACCGAGCACGCCGAGCGCATAGGCTCCGGCGTCGCGGTGGGGTTCGAGGATGCGCATGCCCTCACGTACGCAGCGAACCCGCACATCACTCAGGGATGGGGCTCTTCTTGAGGGAGCTGTTGCAGGTTTCCCTGCCGTGGGTCGTGGCGAGCCGCCCTGACCGCACACATCGACATCGAGACCATCGAGGCCCCGGACCGGCACCCGGGTCGTCGGCGTTCGGCTCCGGGGGCGGGGGAGAGACGTTCGTGTGCGAGGTGCGAGTGCTCCTGGAAGTCGCCGTCGTCGGTCCGTACGCGGAGTTCGAGGACGGCCTCGGCAGCGGTCAGGCCCTGGCGGGCTCCGGTGATCTCCAGGCGGTCGCCGATCGGATGGCGGCAGCGCGAGCTCCACCCGTCACTCATGCCCTGCCGCCGGAACACACCCACGACCGACCGGTCTAAACTCCGGCCTCATGCTGCGCGCACTCGCCGTCGACGACGAAGCACCCGCCCTGGAGGAACTCCTCTACCTCCTGCGCGCCGATCCGCGCATCCGGAGCGCCGAGGGGGCCACCGGCGCGACCGAGGCCCTGCGCCGCATCGGCAGTGCCGTCGAGGCCGGACCGGAGGACCCCTCGGCCATCGACGTCGTCTTCCTGGACATCCACATGGCGGGTCTCACCGGACTCGACGTCGCCCAGCTCCTGGCGGGTTTCGCCGCGCCCCCGCTCATCGTCTTCGTCACCGCCCACGAAGGCTTCGCCGTGCACGCCTTCGACCTCAAGGCCGTCGACTACGTGCTCAAGCCCGTCCGCCGCGAGCGCCTGGCCGAAGCCGTCCGCCGCGTCGCCGAACAGGTCGGCGAGCGCTCGGCGCCCGTCCACGACGCCGCGGCCGACCAGATTCCGGTCGAACTGGGCGGGGTGATCCGGTTCGTCCCCGTCGAGGACATCGCGTACGCCGAAGCGCAGGGGGACTACGCCCGGCTGCACACCGCCACCGGCAGCCACCTCGTCCGGATCCCGCTGACCACCCTCGAGGAACGCTGGCGCTCCCGCGGCTTCGTACGCATACACCGGCGCCACCTGGTGGCGCTGAGCCGTATCGACGAACTCCGCCTCGACGCGGGCAGCATGAGCGTGCGCATCGGGGACGCGGAACTCGCGGTCAGCCGTCGTCACACACGGGCCCTGCGCGATCTCCTGATGCGCCAGACCGGCCGCTGACCTGGGCCTACCCGGGCTCGCCCCTTCCCAGCCGAGGCCCGCGCCGCCTAGACTCCGAGCCCATGTCCGCAGAGAGCACGCCCCGGCGCGAAGTGGTCACGGGGGAGCCGCGGCGAGTGCGTCCGCTGCCCCGCTACCGTGCCCAGTCGGAGATCGACGAGCAGACCGCTCTCGGCGGCGCCTACGTCCGCTCGCTGATGCGCAGCCAGCTCCGCGCCGGACTCACCGCCTTCGCCGTACTCGCCCTGGTCGCCGGCACCCTGCCGCTGGTCTTCGAGGCACTCCACAGCAACACCCTCGTCTGGGCGGTCCTCGGCTTCGCCACCTATCCACCGCTCACCCTGGCCGCCTGGTGGTACGTGCGCAGGGCGGAGCGCAACGAGCGCGACTTCGCCCGACTCGTGGAAGGCCGCCCCGCACCGTGACCGCCCCCGGCCATCCGGCATCGATGGTGGCGGTCGCCCTCGTCGTCCTGGCCACCGTGCTCGTCGGCGGCTTCGGGCTGCGGATCTCCCGGACCACGTCCGACTTCTACGTCGCCTCCCGCACCGTGCGGCCGCGCCTCAACGCCGCCGCGATCAGCGGTGAGTACCTCTCCGCCGCCTCCTTCCTCGGCATCGCGGGTCTGGTGCTGGTGCACGGCCCCGACATGCTCTGGTACCCGGTCGGCTACACCGCCGGATACCTCGTCCTGCTGGTGTTCGTCGCCGCGCCGCTGCGCCGCTCCGGGGCGTACACCCTTCCCGACTTCGCCGAAGGACGCCTGGAATCACGGCAGGTGCGCAGGCTGGTCAGCGTGTTCGTCGTCGGCGCGGGCTGGGTGTACCTCGTACCGCAGCTGCAGGGCGCCGGACTCACTCTGAAGATCCTCACCGGAGCGCCCGGCTGGCTCGGCGACGTACTCGTGGCCTCCGTCGTCGTCCTCGCCGTCGCGGCGGGCGGCATGCGCTCGATCACCTTCGTGCAGGTCTTCCAGTACTGGCTGAAGCTGACCGCGCTCCTCGTCCCGGCGATCTTCCTGGTGCTGGCCTGGCAGGGCGACGGACGGCCCCGCGTCAGCTTCGACGAGCAGGTCTCCGTCTTCCGCGCCGACCACCCGCTCTACGCGACGTACGGGCTGATCGTGGCGACCTTCCTCGGCACCATGGGCCTGCCCCACGTCGTCGTCCGCTTCTACACCAGCCCCAACGGCCGCGACGCCCGCCGCACCACCGTCGCCGTCCTCGCCCTGATCGGCATCTTCTATCTGCTGCCGCCGGTCTACGGAGCCCTGGGCAGGCTGTACGCCCCCGAGCTCATGCACCGCGGTGACGCCGACGCCGCCGTCCTGCTGCTGCCCGCCCGGGTGATCGGCGGCCTCGGCGGTGACCTCCTCGGCGCGCTCGTCGCCGGCGGTGCGTTCGCCGCGTTCCTGTCCACGGCGTCCGGGCTCACGATGGCCGTCGCCGGCGTGATCACGCAGGATGTCCTGCCGTCGCGCGGCGTACGGCACTTCCGGCTGGCCACCGTCCTGGCCATCGCCGTGCCGCTGGCCGGTTCGCTGCTGGTCAGCCGGGTGCCGGTGGCCGACGCCGTGGGCATGGCCTTCGCGGTCTCCGCCTCCTCCTTCTGCCCGCTGCTCGTCCTCGGCATCTGGTGGCGGCGGCTCACCCCACCGGGCGCGATCGCCGGACTGCTGCTCGGCGGCGGCTCCGCCCTGCTGTCCGTGGCCATCACCGTCAGCGGCGCGGTACGCCCACCGGGCTGGCCGCACGCTCTGCTCGCCTGGCCCGCCGTCTGGTCCGTGCCGGTCGGCTTCCTCGCGATGATCCTGGTGTCCCTCGCCACGCCGGGACGGATACCGCCGGGCACCAACGCGGCCATGACCCGCTTCCATCTGCCGGAAGCGCTGACCTCGGGGAGAGGGCGATGAGCCCCTGCAAGGAGAAGCGGTGACCGGAGCCGGGATCGCCGTCATAGCCGTGCTCACCCTGCTGCTGTTCGGTACGGGCTTCCTCCTCGGACGCACCGCACGTCCCGTGCGCACCAGTGACGTGGGTACGCCCGTCGAGCACGCCACCTTCGAGACCCTGCACACCGCATCCCTCGCCGCGCCGCCCCTGCGTGCGGGTCTCACCGAGGAGAGTGCCCGCAGATCGGCACGCAGGCTGCGCTCACTGCTGGGCACCGACGCCCTGTGCCTCACCGACCGGGACAGGGTGCTCGTGTGGGACGGCGAGGGAGACCATCACGGCAAGGACGTGATGCACCACGTCCAGGGGCTCCTCGCCAGCGGCCGGGACACCGCCTTCCACAGCGACTGCGGGGACCTCGACTGTCCGCTCCGCTGGGCCGTCGCCGTCCCGCTGACGGTCGACAACCGGGTGCTCGGCACGCTCGTGGCCTATGCGCCCCGCGAATCCGCCGTACTGGCGAGGGCCGCGGGAGAGGTGGCCCGCTGGGTCTGTGTACAGCTGGAACTCGCCGAGCTCGACCGCTCCCGCACGCAGCTGATCGAGGCCGAGATCAAGGCACTGCGGGCGCAGATCTCTCCGCACTTCATCTTCAACTCGCTCGCCGCGATCGCCTCGTTCGTCCGCACCGACCCCGAGCAGGCGCGCGAACTCCTGCTGGAGTTCGCAGACTTCACCCGCTACTCCTTTCGCAGGCACGGGGAGTTCACCACCCTGGCCGACGAACTGCACTCCATCGACCAGTACTTGGCGCTGGTGCGGGCCCGCTTCGGCGAGCGGCTCTCGGTGACCCTTCAGGTCGCCCCGGAGGTGCTGCCCGTAGCCCTGCCGTTCCTCTGTCTCCAGCCGTTGGTCGAGAACGCCGTCAAGCACGGTCTGGAGGGTGCCGTCACCAGGAGCCGCATCACGATCAGCGCACTGGACGCGGGCGCCGAGGCGGAGGTCGTCATCGAGGACGACGGCACCGGCATGGAGCCGGACCGGCTGCGGCAGATCCTGCGCGGCGAGGGCGGTACGTCCACCGGGATCGGGCTGCTCAACGTGGACGAGAGGCTGCGCCAGGTGTACGGGGACGACTACGGGCTGGTCATCGAGACCGGCGTGGGCGCAGGCATGAGGATCACCTTGAGACTGCCCAAGTACCGTGCGGGAGTTCACGGTTCATGACGTCCCGCCCTGCGGCAGCTCAGTACAGATGAATCGCCAGATGCCCGAGCGGCAGCCCGAGCTGCCACGCGGGCGTCCACACCTGCGGCTCCCGCTCCTCCTCGCTCCCCGCCGGCTCCCAGGGCGGCGGCCCGATCGCCTCGAGGTCCGCCGCCAGCAGCTCGGTCTCCTCCAGCCAGCGCCAGGCCGCACGCGCCAGCGCGAGGTCGGGATCGTCCCGCGAACCCGCGGCCCTCGGGCGCTCCGGGCTGTTCAGCCGCGCGCAGACCCACCGTCTCCACGCCGCTCCGTACGCGGTGAGCAGCCGCAGCTCGTCCACCCGGGCCGCGGGCAGCGCATCGGCCACCGCCCCGTCGGAGAGGAAGATCGTCAGGGCGAGCGCATCCCGGCCCGCGCGGTACTCCAGCGTCGTCGGCTCCATCAGGTCGCCGGTCACCAGCAATTCGTCCGCGATGTACTCGGCGTACATCCAGTCCATCGGGACCAGCAGCCCGCCCCCACTGGTTCCATCGTGCTGTTCGGGACGCATCCCGTCTCGCCTCTTTCTTCGACTCGGCACCGGGCTTCACGCAGCATTGAACCGGGGGCGCGTGCCCCGCGTGGGCAGAAGGGCAGGATCCGTCGGGAGATACGAGGTGCGATGACCGCCGAACGCGGCGACGACCCGCATGTACGGCAGCTGCTGGGCGCGTACGTGCTCGACGCACTGACCGCAGACGAGAGCGGTCCGGTCGCCGGGCATCTCCAGCGGTGCGACGCGTGCGCCGCGGCCTATGTGGAGGTCGCGGACGCGGTGTCCCTGCTCGCGCTGCTCAGCGTGGACGACCTGCTGGAGTAGCCGGGAAGATTGCGTGACAGCAACCGGAGCGCGTAGTAGGAACGGGATTTGACGGTGCCCGCCGGTATGCCGAGTGCCTGGGCCGTCTCGCCCACGCTCAGCCCGCGGAAGTAGATCTGTACCAGCACGGCGCGGTGCTCGGGGCTGAGTGTCCTGACCGCCTCGCGGACATCGAGCGTGCGGACAGCGGAGTCCGCGGTGTTCTCCCGGGCGGGGGCGCTCTCCAGGACCACGTCACTGACCTCGGCGGGCCGGGCCTGGCGGGACCTGCGGGCGTCGATGGCCAGGCGCCGGGCGACGGTGAAGAGCCAGGGGCGCATCGAGTCGTACGGGGCGTCGAACGCCTCCGGATGCTGCCAGGCGCGTACCAGCGTCTCCTGCAGCAGGTCCTCCGCCCGCTGCCGGTCGCCGAACGTCAGCCCGAGCGCGAAGTTGAACAGAGCCGGCCCGTGTTCCCTCTGCAACTCCGCGAGGGCCCGCTCATCGGTTGTCGCCGTGGTCATCGTGAACGTCCTTTCCCGAAGAGGCCCCTGCCGCCTCGCTCCCGCCTGGGCGTATACGAACGCATCGTGGCTCGGGGGAACAGGCAGCGCACCGAGGTGTGCGCCGAGCGGTCGCACGGAGCGGCGAGTGGTGCGGTGAACGGTCGGGAGGCGGCGATACGGCCGATTCAGGTACTTCACTACCTATGTCCTTGACTCGCCAGTATGAATATATGTGTATTCGGATGGCCGAAATCATCCGAACTGGGAGTCGTGCAGATGACGAAGCGCATCCGACAAGGCGCGGTGATCGCTGTTGCGGGCCTGCTGGCCGCCGCGACGGCCTGTACCGGCCAGCAGTCCACGCCCCCGGGGTTCGCCGGGCGCCAGCTGGCCGCGGACCGGGGCGGCAGCGGGGCGGGCAGCGGGGGAGCGGACGGCGCGCGTACCTTCACGCTCCTGGCCTCGGGCGACGTCCTGCCCCACTCCTCCGTCATCGACCGGGCCGCGGTCGATGCGGGCGGCAGGGGCTACGACTTCCGCCCGATGCTCAAGGGCTCCGCTCCCGCCGTCGCAGGTGCGGATCTGGCCATCTGTCACATGGAGACGGTGTACGGGCAGGACGGCGGTCCCTACACGGGCTACCCCTCGTTCAAATCGCCGCCCGAAGTGGCGCAGGCGCTGCGTTCCACCGGCTACGACTCCTGCTCCACCGCCTCCAACCACACCCTGGACGACGGTGCGCCAGGGATCGGGCGCACGCTCGACGCCCTGGACAAGGTCGGCATCGCCCACGCCGGATCCGCCCGTTCCTCCGCCGAAGCGGGCCGTCCCACCCTGCTGAAGGCCGGTCCGGGCAAACGGGCACCGAAGGTCGCCCACCTCGCGTACACCTACGGCACCAACGACATGCCGCTGCCCCCGGGGCAGCCCTGGGCGGTCAACCTGATCGACCGGGACCGGATCGTCGCGGACGCCAGGGCGGCCCGCCGTGCGGGCGCCGACGTCGTCGTTCTCTCCCTGCACTGGGGCACGGAGTGGCAGGACGAACCCGATGAGGAACAGCTCGCGCTGGGCCGGGAACTCACGGCTTCCGTGACCGGGGGCCGCCCCGACATCGATCTGATCCTCGGTACCCACGCCCATGTCCCGCAGGCGTACGAGAAGGTCAATGGCACCTGGATCGTCTACGGCATGGGTGACCACATCGCCGGTGCGATGGTCAATCACGAGGGAGTCGAGGATCCACGCGGCAACGAGAGCTCGATGGGCCGCTTCACCTTCGCGCCGCCCGGGAAACCCGGGGAGCGCTGGACAGTGAGCAAGGCCGAATTCATTCCCCACCGGTTCGATCCCGCTACCGGGCGTTCGTGGAACCTCGACGCGGCCGTGGAGGGCCGGGCGGACCCCCGGTGGGAGGTCCGCGAACGGATTCGCGGTGTCGTCCTCAGCCGTGGCGCCGGTCAGGACGGACTGGTGCCGGGGAAGTAGCCGCCCGGCGGCGTCACAGGACGACGTCGACGGGGACCGCGGTGTACGGGGCCGTGGCGTTTACGGTACGACGGTGACCGGCCAGCGCCCGGACTTCACCAGCCGGACCGCCACCGAACCGACGAACCGGTGCCCGGCGGACTCCGACGCTCCGACCACCACCGCGTCCGCCTTCAGCTCGTCCGCCGCCGTCACGAGCCCGTTGTACGGGTCGCCGCGGAAGGTATGGAATTCCCAGCGGACATTCCATATGTCCTTGAGCCGCTCGGTCGCCGTCCTGATCTCGGCCACCAGTTCCTCGGCGATTTCCTGCGTCGCGTCGGAGACCGGTACCCCCAGGGCGGCACCGGCCGGGATCACCGGCTGGACGTAGACAAGGGCGAGCATGGCGTTCTGGCGGCGGGCGAGGCCGGCGGCGTAGGCCGCGGCCCGCATCGAGGAGTCGGACCCGTCGATGCCGGCGACGATCACCTTGGGGCCGTCCGTGCCGCGTTCGAACCGGTCGTGTTGCTGGTCTGTCACGGCAGTGAGGTTAGCCGCACCCGAACAGGAAGCTCGCCCCGGCCACCGTGCGGCCCGGGTCGGCCCGTCCGTCATCGCCGGTGCACTCCTTCCATCGGGTGCAAACAGCTGCCCGCCCGGTGTTGCCGACAGGTCCTGGCCGTTCGGCGTGCGAGCAGTTGGCCATGAAACATGATCAGATTGCGGCGGGACGCCGCACCCTCTTGCGCCTCGCCCTCGGGATCGGGGCTGCCACCGCCGTACACATGGTCGCTGCGGACCCGGCGGGTACGCCTCCCCGTCCCGGGGGAGAGCCGCCCACGGGGGCCGCCGGCCCTCCGCGGAGTGCGCGGATGAGCCCCACCGGGTACCGCCTGCGACCCATGACGGCCCACACCCCGCCCCGGTTCCGGCCCGCAGCGCCACCGGTGCGAACCCGGCCGTTCGAGGAGTTGCCGGACCTGGGGCACGACGCCATGGTGCTCAGCTTCGACGACGGCCCGGACCCCGCCTACACACCGAGCATCCTGGCCACCCTGCGCAGGTACGGGGTCCGGGCGATGTTCTTCGTCTGCGGCGAGATGGCGGCAGACAACCAGGACCTCCTGCGCGAGATGGATGCGGACGGGCATGTGGTCGGCAACCATTCCTGGTCCCACCCGCTGATCCCGGCGCTCTCCAGGCGCGCGATCCGTGCCGAGCTCGGCATGACCAGCGAGGTGATCGAGAAGACGCTGGGGGCTCCGCCGCTCTGGTACCGGGCCCCGTACGGTGCCTGGAACCGCAACTCCTTCGAGATCGGCGCCGCGATGGGCATGGAACCGATGGCCTGGACCGTCGACAGTCTGGACTGGACCTCACCGGGCACTTCCACCATCGTGCGCCGGGTTCGGCAGGGCGCGGCACCGGGTGTCGTGGTGCTGTCGCACGACGCGGGCGGCAATCGGTCGCAGAGCGTCGACGCTCTGCGCCGGTATCTGCCCGCGCTGATCGAGGACGGCTACCGCCTGACCGTCCCGCACCGCAGCTGACGGCCGCGCCGCGCGCCTGCGTACCCGCTAACGCGTCTCGACCAGCCGGGCGAAGACCACCACGTTCCCGTCGTATCCACCGGCCCTCGAATAGCCGCCACCGCAGGTGATGACCCGGAGCTCGGAGTACCCGGTGTCGCCGTAGACCCGGGCTCCGGGGAAGTCGTTCTTGGAGAACACCTCGACTCCGTAGACCTCGAACACCGCGATCCGGTCGTCGTAGCGGGCCACTTCGACACGCTGGCCCTTCTGGAGGGAGCCCAGGCCGTAGAAGACAGCGGGACCGGACAGGTTGTCCACGTGGCCGACCACGACGGCCGTACCGCGCTGTCCGGGGGCGATGCCGTTCTGATACCAGCCCGCGAGGTTCGGGTCCTGCGGGGGCGGCGCCTCGATCCAGCCGGCCGGATCCAGATTCACGTCGATCACAGGCGCGTCGACCTGGATCGACGGAACCTGGATCCGTGCGGCTGGTGCGTACGGCAGCGGCTGTACCGGTTCGCCCTCGGCCGGTGCGGGGGCTGCCGCGTCCCGTGGGCCCGCCACGGAGGCCGCGGCGGCGGGCTGAGGTGGTCCGGGAGAGGTCTCGACGCCATTGCGCATGAGGGCGAGCCCGGTCAGCATCACCAGGGCGATCGCGCCCCAAGGTGTGCGTCTGCTCCGCTCGGCGCCCCAGTGGTCCCGGCCCATGGTTCTCCCTTCGTCGCGACATCGCAAACGCTAGGCGCGGGGCGGTGCGGCGGCGATCAGAGAAGGGCGAACGGGTGGCGGCCACGGGGAGCCCTCTACTTCGGAGTAATGAGCAGATAAAAATTCTGACGGTCCGTGACCTGCGGATGCGTCAGATTGCGGGCCCGACGCACGGCGTGTCGGCTCACCGAGGTGGAGCAGCGCCGAAGTGCAACATTTGCGGTATTTGGTGAGGGTTCGTCATGGGACGCGTTCTCGCCCATTCATCCCGGGGAACAGGACTCCGGGGCGCTTCCCGCTGGAGGTTCCAAGATGCGTGCTTCACGCACTCTCGCAGCTGCCGCGACCGCGTTCGCGGCAGTCGGGCTCGCTGCTCCGATGGCGGTCGCGGGCGGTGGCCCGGGCAGCAACTCGAGCAACGCCCCGACCAACGTCACCGTCAACCCGTCCGCCGTCCACCAAGGCGCCACCCTGCAGGTCAGCGCAGAGGGATGCGGCCGCTCGGGCGGCAAGGTGTGGTCGAACGCCTTCCCGACGGTGAACCTCTCGCCCGGGCGGGTCGGCTACGCCACGGCGCGCATCCGCGACAACACGACGCCCGGGCAGTACAGCCTGTCCGTGAGGTGCAACGAGAACGGCAACAACTTCGGCAACGGCAACGGCAACGGCAACGGCACCGGCGGCAACGGTGGCCAGGGTGGTAACGGCGGCCAGGGCGGCGACGGCGATGAGCGCGGCAACGGCGGCCAGGGCGGCGACGGCGGCCAGGGTGGTAACGGCGGCCGGGGCGGCAACGGCGATGAGCGCGGCGGCCGTGGCGAGAACAACGACTCCGTCGCGACGGCCCGTTTCACCGTGCTCCCCAGCCGGGGCGCGCAGGGCGGCCTCGGCGGCTCCATGGGGCCGAGCTCGGTCGAGATGCAGGTCGGAGGCGGTCTTGTCGCCGGGGCAGCCGTCGGCGGTGCTGTCTTCATCGTCCGTCGCCGGATGAGCAATGCGGCAATGTAACGCGTCGAACCTCCTGCCCGGCCCGATACGCCCGTCGCCCCGAGTCCTGGATCAGGACCCGGGGCGACTGTGTGTGCTGTGAAGTCGTGCGGCACGGTCAGTGCTGACGGCCGGTCCGCCGCTTGCGCAGGACATAGACGGCACCCGCTGCCGCGACCGTCACCAATGCGGCACCGGCTGCGATCTCACCGGGATCCACGGTGTCGACGCTGCCGCCGAGCCCGCCCAGCACACCGCTGGGAGACGCGGTGGAGCTGGTGGTGGGAGCGGTGGTGGGGGTGTTGGTGGGGGAGCTCGTGGCACCGCTCGTGATGGACAGGTCCGCCGTCCGCGTCGTGTTGCCGCAGCGGAAGGTCACTTCGTAGACGGCCCCGCGCCTGGCGTCCCAGTCGACCGTGACGGTGGCCGACCTGCCTCGCGGGATCGTGGTCGTGTCGAACACGCCCGAGAACGCGGTCGCGTCACTGGTGCACCCCATGGCGCCGAGGGTGACCTGGCCTCCCGGCGCGACCGTCGACGGAGTGATGGTCGGCGTGAACGAGGTGGATGTGCCGCCTGGGAGCACGTGGGCCGATGCGGCCGGTGCCATCAGGAAGCAGGCTGCCGCGCCCAGCAGGGCGGCGGGTGCGACACGTATCGCGCGCATGGTGAATCCTCCGGGTCCCCGAGGAGCAGCCGCGGAACGGATTTCCGCAAGGCATGAGAAATGCACCTCGATGCCCGAAACGGTAGAAGTACCACATATCACCCGCGATCGGTGTCCGGCAAATGGGGCAGTCTTGTCCCCCGGCCGGCGCACCCGCCGGGTGTCCTACCCGTCTGTGGCGTGCGGGAACAGATCGACGAACGGGGCGGTGGTGGCCGAGATGCCCCGGCCGAAGGGGGCGTCGAAGTCCCAGATCAGGAAGAGCAGGAAGGCGATCAGGACGCTGAAGAGGCCGGCGAGCAGCAATTCGCGGAACGTTCTGCGGATCTGGAGTGTGAAGATCAGTCCGACCGTGACCAGCGCCCCGGTGATCAAGCCGAACCAGACGACTCCCGGCATCGTCGCGCCCGCGTTCTGGCCCCGGGAGCCCCGTGCGTCGTCGACGGCGGCCACCTGGTCCACCAGCGGCTGGTACGCCTGCCCCTCGTGGTCCGTACGCGGCCGGTATTCTGTGACGTCGGCCCGTAGCCGGTCCAGGAGTCGTGTCCCCTCCTCGGTGAGGCTGCTGTGCTCCGTCATTGCCCTCCACTCCTCGTTGACGACATACGAGACGTAGGCGTCGACATCGCCGCGGATGCGGTCGCGTACCTCGGCCGGATATACGGCTGAACGCGCGCTCACCTCATGCAGCGCCTGGGCCTCCAGGCGTACCGATTCCTGGGCGGCGCTGCGGCCCTCCCAGACGCCCGCGATGGCCAGGCCGAGCACGATCGCGTACACCACGCCGATCATCATCGTCATGTACTCGATGACGTCGGGCGTCTCGGACGGATCGTCGTCATCGCCGATGCGGCGGTTGTTGAGGACTGCGATGGTCAGGACGACGGCGCAGGCCGAGGCCATGGCGATGGTCAGAACAAGCCATTCCGACATGGGCTTCCTTCATCGGTCTTCATCGGACATCGGTCATCGGGACGAGCGGGGCCGTAGCACGGCAACCGCGAATACGGCGGGAGCGGTGATCAGCAGGGTGAGCGAGACCAGCGAAGTACCGGCCCGGGGTGCTTTGCGGGGCGGTTTCCGGTAGGCGGGCAGCGCCACGGGCCTGGGTGAGGGCGGCGCCGGACGCGCCGTGGGCGACGGCGGCGGCGGCGCGGGTTCCGGTTCCGGTTCGGGTGGCGCGGGGGCCGGAGGCGGGGGCGGGGGAGGCGGAGGTGGCGGTGGCGGAGGAGGGGGTGGGGGAGGAGGAGGCGGCGGTGGTGGAGGCGGCGGCGGGGCCGGTTCGGGTTCGGCGACGACGGCCTTGCACTGCCCACCGCCCGCCACGGCGACCGACGAACCGCCGTCCCCCTGCCCGATGGAGGCAACCGCACAGTTGTCACCGGTCGCGGGCGCCGGTACGGCGAGCAGCCAGAGCAGAGTGGTGGCGGCTATGAGCCGCCCGATGCGTGATCCGTACACGCCGGGGATCATGTTCCCTGCCGGCGTGCGGCACGCGGAGTGGGGAGCCGATTCGCCTGATGGTGGGGATATTCGTCGATTCGCGTTTGCGCGCGGAGAAACTTTCTCGGTGACCTGTTGAACACAGGGGCAGTACTCGCCCGTACCTAGGGCCATGAGCGACGCGGACTCGCGTCGCAACCGGCAGAAGGACAACGGGAGTCGAAATGAATACCTGGCGGAACGCCTCGCTCGCGGTGACGACGGTGGCCCTGTTGGCACTGACGACGGCGTGCGGTCAGGAGAAGGGCACCGCGTCCCCCAACGGTCAGGCCGTCGGCAATGCGGCTCCCGCGCAGCAGCCGGCCGGCAGCGGGTACGGCTCGGACGGGGGCTACGGTTCCGACACGGGTGCGGACGCCGCGGCACCGAAGGAAGCCGGGCAGCTCGCGGTGTGGGACAGCAAGGAACTGGGCAAGGTGCTGACCGACAGTGAGGGCTTCACGCTCTACCGCTTCGACAAGGACACCGCGAACCCACCGAAGTCGAATTGCGAGGGCGACTGTGCGAAGACCTGGCCTGTGGTCCCCGCCGGCAACGCCACGGCCGCGGCGGGGACCGACGCCGCACTGATGGGCGAGGTCACGCGGGCCGACGGCACCAAGCAGCTGACCGTCGCGGGCTGGCCGATGTACCGGTACGCCAAGGACACCGGCCCCGGAGAGGCAACCGGGCAGGGCGTCGGAGGTACATGGTTCGCTTCGGCTCCGGACGGGAAGAAGGCGGCGGTGAACGCGGATGGCCCCGTCGGCGCAGAACCTGCTGATCTCGCCGGCCTTTCGGTCCGTAAGGACCCGAAACTCGGAGAGATCGTCGTCGACAAGCGGGGGATGACCGTTTACCGCTTCAAGAAGGACTCGGCGTGGCCGATGAAGTCCGCGTGCACGGGAGACTGCCTCAAGAAGTGGCCCGTCGTCAGCCCCGTGGCGAAGAATGATGTCGAGGGCGTCACCACCAAGGGATTTGTCACCTTCGACCGTCCCGACGGCATCAAGCAGCAGTCCGTCGACTGCTGGCCGATCTACACCTTCTCCGGTGACGCGGAGCCCGGAGACACCAACGGCCAAGGTGTCGGGGGGACATGGTACGCGGTGTCGCCCAACGCAAAGCTGGTCGGCGCCCCCAAGTAGTACCGAAGAGGTCTACGCAGCACCGGTCCGTCGCTGTATGTTACGCGCAGCGACGGGCCGGTTGCACATGCCACTGGTGTGTGACCAATAACGGATCTCTAATTTCCGTTTCCACTCGCTCTCTTGGCGGTCGATCAGTAGCCTCTGGTCAACACTGACCATGAACATGGCCGGATCGCCGTGGCGACTTGTTGGAGACATCGATGGAGCGTCCCGCCTGGGCACCGCAGGGCATAGACATCTCGGTGCCGAGCGTGTCTCGCATGTATGACTTCTATCTGGGCGGTTCGCACAATTTCGAGGTGGACCGGGAAGCGGCCCGCAAGGCCATGGAGTTCATGCCGGGCCTTCCCAAGATCATGCAGGCGAATCGCGCCTTTATGCGCCGGGCCGTGCAGCACGCCACCACTTCGGGCATCAGCCAGTTCCTGGACATCGGATCGGGCATACCGACGTTCGGCAACGTTCACGAAGTCGCCCAGGCGGCCGACCCGGAGGCCCGGATCGCGTACGTCGACCACGATCCGGTCGCGGTCGCGCACAGCCAGGCGGTGCTGGAGGGCAACGAGCGGACCGTGGTCGCCGCGGCGGATCTGCGCAAGCCCTCGGAGATCCTGCAGAACCCGGAGATCCGCGGACTGATCGACTTCGACAAGCCGGTGGCACTGCTGCTCGTGGCGGTGCTCCACTTCGTCGAGGACGCCGACGACCCGTACGCGGCGGTCGCCGAGCTGCGGGAGTCGCTGGCGCCCGGCAGCCTGCTCGTCCTGACCCACGCCTCGTACGAGGGGATTCCGCTTTCCCAGGAGGATGCCGGCGGCACGGTCGGCGTCTACCGCACCATCCGCAATCCGCTGATCATGCGGTCGCGCCAGGAGGTCAGCAGGTTCTTCGAGGGATACGAGATGGTCGAGCCCGGACTCGTCTCGATGCCCGACTGGCGTCCCGAGAACCCTGAGGCACGGGCGCAGGAAGACCCGTTCGCCTTCTCGGGCTTCGCCGGGGTTGGACGCAAGGCGTGAGCATCCCCGCTCAGGCGTCCGGTGCACCGGACGCGGAACCGGACGGCCCGGAGGGCCGGCTCCGGAGATTCGCCACCATCTGGAGCCGGGCGATCTTTCCGTCCACGGCCACGTCCATGACCCGCCCGGAGTTCGAGGAGCACCTGCTGCCGCTCGCCCGGGAGCTCAGCGCAATCCTTCATGCACGGCCCTTCGACGCGGCGTCCGCACAGCAGGTGGGGGCCGCGCTGGTTGCCGCCCACTGCACGGATCCCGACGCCCTCAGCTCCACACTCGGCGTCGTCGATTCGTACCTGGTGCTCTACTGCGGCACCAACGGCCCTGCGGAGCTGTCGACCGAGGACAGCCGGGCCCGCTGCGCGCGGATGCAGCACGCGCTCGCCGGCGGCTTCACCCAGGCCTTGCGCGAGCGGACGCTCAACGAACAGGAAGCCATCGCCCGGTCGGCGCTCACGGCCCGCTCGCACGCCGAGGCGGCGCTGCACGCGACCGAGGCGCGGTTCCGTGCCGTGTTCAAGGACGCGGCCATCGGGATCGGCATCGCCGATCTCGAAGGCAATGTGCTGGAGATCAACGACACCCTCACCCGGATGTTCGGCGGCCTGGAGAACCATGTCCGCAGCCACAAGGTGAACGAGTGGGTCCACCCCGAGGACTCACCGCAAGTTTGGAAGTACTACAACGAGCTGGTACGCGGGGAACGTGAGCACTACCGCGTGGAAAAGGCCTACTACCGCAACGACGGCACCGTGCTGTGGACCAATCTCACGGTCTCGCTGCTGCGCGACTCCGAGGGCCGTCCGGAGTACCAGCTCGCCCTCATGGAGGACACCACCGAGCGGCGGCTGCTCAACCTCAGGCTGCGCTACGAGGCCACGCACGACGCGCTGACGGGGCTGCCCAACCGGACCCTCTTCTTCGAGCGTTTGGAGAAGGCCCTCGCCGCCAAGGAGGGCATGCGCTTCGGGCTCTGCTATCTCGACCTCGACGGCTTCAAGGCGATCAACGACAGCCTGGGTCATGCGGCCGGCGACCGGCTCCTGGTCGAGGTCGCCGACCGGCTGCAGAGCTGTGCGACGGCCCCGGGCGAGATGGTCGCACGCCTCGGCGGGGACGAGTTCGTGGCCCTGACGACCGGTCCGCGTACCGAGGACGAGGTCGACGAGCTGGCCGGCCGAATCCTCTCGGCGCTCGCCACGCCCATCCGGCTCGACGGCCGGGAGCTGACGGTACGGGGGTCCATCGGCGTCGTCGAGGGGCCGTCGGGCGAACGTACCGGCGCAGAGGTGCTGCGCAGCGCCGACATCACCATGTACCGCGCCAAGTCGGCCGGCGGCAACCGCTACGCGCTCGCCGACGCCGAGGCCGACGCCCGCGCCATCACCCGGCACGGACTGACCACGGCACTGCCCGCGGCCCTGGACCGAGGCGAGTTCTTCATCGAGTACCAGCCGTTGGTGCACCTGGGCGACGGCAGTGTGCACGGTGCGGAGGCGCTGGTGCGCTGGTGTCACCCCCAGCACGGCGTGCTGGGCCCCGACCGGTTCATCCCGCTCGCCGAGCACACCGGGCTGATCGTCCCGCTCGGCCGCTGGGTACTGGAGGAGTCCGTCCGCCAGGCGAACTTCTGGACGGAGCGGCACACCGACGGCGGCCCGCTGCGGATCAATGTCAACCTTTCACCGACGCAGCTCCACCACCCGAGGCTGGTCGCCGAGACCGTCGACGTCCTGGAGCGCTCCGGACTGGAGCCGGGCGCGCTGTGCCTGGAGGTAACCGAGTCGGCGCTGATCGGTGCCGACGACGATCTGCTCAAGCCGCTGCGGCAACTGGCGGAGATGGGCGTCGATATCGCTCTGGACGACTTCGGGACCGGCTACTCGAATCTGGCGAACCTGCGCCGTCTGCCCGTGAGCGTCCTCAAGCTGGATCGTTCCTTCACCCAGGGCATGCAGCACCATCCGGCCGACCCGGTCGACCTGAAGATCGTCGAGGGGATCGTCTCGCTCGCCCACAGCCTGGACCTCGCGGTCACGGTGGAGGGCGTGGAGACAGGCGCCCAGGCCGAGCAGCTGCGGCAGTTGGGCTGCGACACGGCCCAAGGCTGGTACTACGCGCGACCGGGGGCACCGGACCGGATCCACGCCCTGCTGCTGGCGGACGCGGTCTGACACTTCGTCCTCAACCGTCGGACGGGGTACGACACTTCGTCCTCAACCGCCGGACGGGCCGGATCCGTCGGCGGTTGAGGACACACCGGGCGGCACCGACGCTTCCGGCCCGCCCGCCCCGCCGGGCCCGTCCGTCCCCTTGGTCAGGAGCATCCGCTGCAGTTCCCGCGCCGCCCGCGGCGGCGCGACGTCGCTGCGGTGCGCGAGCGCGATGGTGCGCCGCAGACCGGGCGAGGCCAGCGGTGTCGCTCGCAGATCCTGGCCGGCCCGTACGGCGACCATGCGGGGCACCACCGCGATCCCGAGCCCCGCCCGTACGAAGCCCAGCACGGCGTCCATTTCGCCGCCCTCCACCGTGAACGACGGTTCGAAGCCCTCCGCGCGGCAGGCGGCCACCGTCAGCTCTCGCAGGTCGTACCCGTGCCGGAACATCACCAGCGGCTCGTCCTCGAGATCGGCGATGCGCACCGTGCCCTTGGCGCCGGGCCCTTGCCGTGCCGTCGACGACACCACGACCAGGTCCTCGTGCAGCAGTTCCAGGGTGGTCAGCGCGGGCGACGCGGCGGGCAACGGCAGCACGACCAGCGCGAGATCCAGCGCCCCCCTGGCCAGCTGCCGTACGAGGTCGTGGGAGCCGCCCTCCTCGATCAGGAGCTGGATTCCCGGGTGCAGATCGTGGAAGGCGCGCAGCACGTCAGGCAGCAGACCGGTGCAGACGCTCGGAGTGGCACCGAGCCTGATCCTGCCCCGGCGCAACTGCACGAGCTCCTGCACCTCGTGCCGTGCGGTGTCCGCGTCCGCCAGGATTCTGCGTGCCAGCGGCAGCAACGCCTCCCCGGCGTCGGTGAGCGCGATGTTGCCCCTCGCCCGGCTGAAGAGCTCGGCACCCAGTTCGTTCTCCAGTGCCCTGATCTGCTGGGAGAGCGAGGGCTGGGAGACGTGCACCTCCTCGGCGGCCCGCGTGAAGTGCCGGGCCTCGGCGACGGCAACGAAGTAGGTGAGCTGCTGGAAGTGCATGGGACCGACGATAGCGAACCCCATAGAGAAAGCCTATGGATATGAGTTGTTTCATGTCTTGGACTGATGGTGCCATTCGGGCCTAGCGTCGTGTCCATGGCATTGGCAACGCGGACGGACCGACGGCCGTCCATGACGCGTACGCTCTGGGACTCGTCCGTCGGCAAGAAGATGATCATGGCTGTGAGCGGCCTGATCATGCTCGGATATCTGGGCGTCCACATGCTCGGCAACCTGAAGATCTTCTTCGGATCCGGCGAGTTCAACCACTACGCCCACTGGCTCCGGACCCTCGGCGAGCCCTTCCTGCACTACGAGTGGGCCCTGTGGATCATCCGTGTGGTGCTCGTCGCGGCCGTCGTCCTGCACGCGGTCTGTGCGTACCAGCTGAGCCGCCGCGACATCAGGGCGCGCCCGAACGCGTACGTTCACAAGAAGGCGCGCGCCGGCTACGCCACCCGCACCATGCGCTGGGGCGGCATCATCCTGGCGCTGTTCATCGTCTGGCACATCCTGGATCTGACGACCGGCACCGTGCACACCGGCGGATTCCGGTCCGGACACCCGTACCAGAACGTCCTCGACACCTTCTCCACCTGGTACGGCAACGTCATCTACATCGTCGCTGTGCTCGCCATGGGCCTGCACGTCCAGCATGGATTCTGGAGCGCGGCGCAGACCCTCGGCGTGGGCAACGCGACCCGTGACCGGGTGCTGAAGACCCTCGCCAACGTCCTGGCAGTGGTGCTGACGGTGGGCTTCGTCTCCGTGCCCGTGGCCGTCATGACCGGAGTGGTGAGCTGACATGAGCGACTACACGAACTACGCGACCGGCGAACCCGTCGTCGACACCAAGGCGCCCGAGGGCCCCGTCGCCGAGCGCTGGGACACCCGCCGCTTCCAGGCGAAGCTGGTCAACCCGGCCAACCGCCGCAAGCACACCGTCATCGTCGTCGGCACCGGTCTCGCCGGCGGCTCGGCCGGTGCGACACTCGCCGAACAGGGCTACCACGTCGTCCAGTTCTGCTTCCAGGACTCACCGCGGCGCGCCCACTCCGTCGCCGCACAGGGCGGTATCAACGCCGCGAAGAACTACCGCAACGACGGCGACTCCATCCACCGGCTCTTCTACGACACGGTCAAGGGCGGCGACTTCCGCGCCCGCGAGTCCAACGTCCACCGGCTCGCCCAGATCTCCGTCGAGATCATCGACCAGTGCGTCGCCCAGGGTGTGCCCTTCGCCCGTGAGTACGGCGGCCTCCTCGACAACCGCTCCTTCGGCGGCGTCCAGGTCTCCCGTACCTTCTACGCCCGCGGCCAGACGGGGCAGCAGCTCCTCCTCGGCGCCTACCAGGCGCTCTCCCGCCAGATCGCCGCGGGCAACGTCGAACTGCACGCCCGCACCGAGATGCTCGACCTGATCGTCGTCGACGGGAAGGCCCGCGGCATCGTCGCCCGCGACCTGATCACCGGGAGGACCGACACCTATCTCGCCGACGCGGTCGTCCTGGCCAGCGGCGGCTACGGCAACGTGTTCTACCTGTCCACGAACGCCATGAACTCCAACGCCACCGCCATCTGGCGTGCCCACCGCCGCGGCGCCTACTTCGCCAACCCCTGCTTCACCCAGATCCACCCCACCTGCATCCCGCGCACCGGTGACCACCAGTCCAAGCTGACGCTGATGAGTGAATCGCTGCGCAACGACGGACGCATCTGGGTCCCGAAGGCGAAGGGCGACGACCGCCCCGCCAACCGGATCCCGGAGGACGAGCGGGACTACTACCTCGAGCGCATCTACCCGGCCTTCGGCAACCTCGTGCCCCGCGACATCGCCTCCCGCGCCGCGAAGAACGTCTGCGACGAGGGCCGCGGGGTCGGTCCCGGCGGGCAGGGCGTCTACCTCGACTTCGCCGAGGCCATCCAGCGGCTGGGCAGGAACAAGGTCGAGGAGAAGTACGGCAACCTCTTCGACATGTACGCGCAGATCACCGCGGAGAACCCGTACGAGACTCCGATGCGGATCTACCCTGCCGTGCACTACACGATGGGCGGGCTCTGGGTCGACTACGACCTGCAGACCACGATCCCCGGCCTCTTCGCGATCGGCGAGGCCAACTTCTCCGACCACGGAGCCAATCGGCTCGGCGCCTCCGCGCTGATGCAGGGCCTCGCCGACGGCTACTTCGTCCTCCCGTCGACCATCAACGACTACCTGGCCCGCCACCCGCACGCCGAGGAGATCGACCAGGACCACCCGGCGGTCACCGAAGCCGTCGCGGAGACCGAGGACAGGCTGAACCTGCTCCTCGCCGTCGACGGCGACCGCACCCCCGACTCCTTCCACCGTGAGATCGGCGAACTCATGTGGGAGTTCTGCGGCATGGCCCGCACCGAGGAGGGGCTGCGCAAGGCGCTGGACCGGATCCCGGAGATCCGGGAGGAGTTCTGGCGCCGCATCAAGGTGCCGGGGACCGGCGAACAGTTCAACCAGTCGCTGGAGAAGGCCAACCGTATCGTCGACTACCTGGAGCTCGCCGAGCTCATGTGCCTCGACGCCCTGCACCGCGCGGAATCCTGCGGCGGCCACTTCCGCGAGGAATCACAGACCCCGGACGGCGAAGCCGCCCGCCGGGACGCGGAGTTCTCCTACGCCGCCGCCTGGGAGTTCAACGCCACCGGCGACGCCCCCGTCCTGCACAAGGAAGACCTCGTCTTCGCGTACGTCCACCCCACCCAGCGGAGCTACGCATGAAGCTGACCCTGCGCGTCTGGCGCCAGCAGAGCGCCGAGGCGCCCGGCGCCATGGCCACCTACGAAGTCGACGGCATCTCGCAGGACATGTCGTTCCTGGAGATGCTCGACACGCTCAACGAGGAACTCATCCTCGACGGGGACGAGCCCGTCGCCTTCGACCACGACTGCCGCGAAGGCATCTGCGGCGCATGCAGCCTCGTCATCAACGGCGACGCCCACGGCCCGGAACGCACCACCACCTGCCAGCTCCACATGCGGTCCTTCCAGGACGGCGACACGATCGACATCGAGCCGTGGCGCGCCTCCGCCTTCCCGGTCGTCAAGGACCTGGTCGTGGATCGTTCGGCCTTCGACCGCATCATCCAGTCCGGTGGATACATCTCCGCCCCCACCGGCACGGCACCCGACGCGCACGCAACCCCTGTGCCCAAGCCGGACGCCGACTACGCCTTCGAGCACGCCGAGTGCATCGGCTGCGGAGCCTGTGTCGCGGCCTGCCCCAACGGCTCCGCGATGCTCTTCACCTCGGCGAAGATCAACGCCCTCAATGTGCTCCCCCAGGGCGCACCCGAGCGCGAGACCCGGGTACTCGACATGGTCGCCACCATGGACGAGGAGGGCTTCGGCGGCTGCACCCTGACCGGCGAGTGCGCCACGGCCTGCCCCAAGGGCATTCCGCTGCCCTCCATCGCGGCCATGAACAAGGAGTGGCTGCGGGCGACCCGCAAGGTACGCCGCTGACCGTCGTACACAGCTGTGCCGGTGGCCCCTGTCGGTGTCGAGCAGGGGAGGACCACCGGCACAGTGTCGGGCCGAGCGCTTACACCATCGGGTCCATGCCGCGGTCCCGCATGCTGCTCTCCTGCTCGCTCTGCTCCTGCAGGCGGCGGGCCTTGTCCTGGAGCCGCCGGCGCTGCTCGGGGTCGGTGGCACGTTCTGAGGCTTCCTTCAGTTCCTGCGCCTTGGTACGCAGCTGCTGGGCACGGCCGCCGGATTCACCTGCAACGCTCATGATCACTCCTGGATCGGTGGGGGAGCGGACAGGATCAGCGAATCAGCGCTCCGCCGAACCTGCATCTCGAACGGCACCGGGCCGCGGCCGGACCGGTTGAGGGTGCCCCGTTCGGCTCTCCGGCCGGGCGGCGGGCAGTGCCACGCTGTGGGGTAGGGGCAGGCGGACCACGGCCCCGGTCCGGGAGCGAGGAGAGGTGTCATGCCCGCAAGTTCCAGCTCCAGGCGCGAGGCTACGAGCACATCAAGGAGGGCGCGGAGAAGCGCGGCACCTCCACGGAGCGTGCGAAGGAGATCGCCGCCCGCACGGCCGACAAGGAGCGTGCACACTCGGGCGAGTCGGGGACCCTGGGTACGGCTTCCCTCCGGGACCCGAAGTCGGCGTCCGAGCGCGGCGGCGAGCTTTCCCACAGCGGGGCCGAGGGGCCGACGAAGGACCCGTTGCACGAGGAGGCCAGGAGGCGCAACGTCGACGGTCGCTCGTCGATGAACAAGGAGCAGTTGCGCAAGGCTCTCGGCCGCTGAGCGCACAGGCGCGGATCCGCACCGCCCCCCGGCCGCCCGGCGCCGCTGCCGTCTCCCTGGGGCCAGGAAGGGGCGGTGGGGGTCAGGAACCCACCGCTGCGAGTTCCTTGTCGACCTCGTGAAGGAAGTCCGGCAGGTCGTCCGGTGTACGCGAGGTGATCAGGAGCCAGCCGCCGGCGTCGTCGCTGACGACCGGCGCGTCGACCCAGTTGCCGCCGGCGTTGCGGATGTCCGTCCTCAGTGACGCGTACGAGGTGAGGGTCTTGTTCTCGATGACTCCCGCCTCGATCAGCGCCCATGGTCCGTGACAGATGGCCGCCACCGGACGGCCGGAGGACGTGAACGAGCGGACGAGGTCCGAGGCGGCCTCCTGCAGCCTCAGTGAGTCGGCGTTGAGCGTTCCGCCGGGGACCAGAAGGAGGTCGTAGCCGGTCGGGTCGGCATCGGTCAGCGCGAGGGACGGGCGCACATTCTCCCCGGGATCCCTGTCCCCGACGAGCGTGCGGATGACGTCCACGGAGACGGCGGCAATGTCCACGGTCGCTCCGCGGTCGCGCAGGTGCCGCACGGGCAGTACGAGTTCGTCCTGCTCGACGCCGTAGTTGGTCACGATTGCGAGCACCCGGCGTCCGCCGAGGTCATTGCCCGTCATTCGTCCGTCCTTTCGTCGTGCTTCTTCCAGGGTGAGCGGGTGAGAGACGACGCTCGGCCGCTGGCCGTGTTCGACCTGGACGGGACGCTCGCGGACAACGGCCACCGGCAGCACTTTCTCGAAGGGGCCCGGCGCGACTGGAAAGGGTTCTTCGCTGCGGCGGTCGACGACCCTCCGCTGGAGAAGGGCGTGAAGCTCGCTCTGTCGAGCGCCGAGCAGTGCGAGGTCGTGTACCTCACCGGCCGGCCGGAGCGGTGCCGCCGGGACACCCTGGCGTGGCTGGAGCAACATGGTCTGCCGCGGGGCCGCGTTCACATGCGGCGCAACGACGACAGGCGGCCGGCCCGCCGCACCAAGCTGGAGATCCTGAAGCGGCTGGGCCGGGAGCGTGAGGTGCGGATCCTCGTCGACGACGACGAGCTGGTCTGCGACGCGGCCGAACGGGCCGGATTCACAGTGGTACGGGCCCGCTGGGCCGATTCGTCGCCGTCGCTCAAGGATGCGCAGGAGCGCGAAGGCCGGACCTGATCAGGCCTTCCCGTCGAGACGGAAGCCGACCTTGAGGCCCACTTGGTAGTGGGCGATGCGGCCGTTCTCGATGTGCCCGCGCACCTGTGTCATCTCGAACCAGTCGAGATTGTGCAACGTTTCGGAAGCTCTTGCGACGCCGTTACGGATCGCCGCATCGATGCCCTCCTCGGAGGTTCCTACGATCTCGGTGACCCGATAGGTGTGATTAGACATCTAATGTCTCCTTTCGTGGTTCCACGGTGCCTCACTCTGCGTCGACGCGCGAGGGATCGCGGCCGTCGAACTCCCGGAGGCAGGGCCCTTGACCTGCCGATTGGTCCATACCAAACTCCGGGTCATAACCCGTGCGAGCGCCGCCCGCAGTCCCCCCATCCGGGTCCTGTTGTTTCGTCGTGCCGTTCCGCAGAAGGTGACCCTCGTGAAGATCCGCAAACTGGCCGGAGCCGTTGCGCTCATTTCCTCCGTCGCGCTGGGCGGTTGCGGCTATCTGCCCGCGGGTGACGACAGCCGCACCGTGACGGTCTGGCTGATGAAGGACAGCGTTTCCAAGGGCTTCCTGGACCGCTTCACGCAGTCGTACGAGGAGGAGCACCCCTCTGTCGAACTGGAGTTTGTCTTCCAGGAGTGGAGCGGCATCGGCCCCAAGGTCATGGAAGCCCTCGGCGGCGATGACGCACCGGACGTCATCGAGGTCGGCAACACCCAGGTCGCGCAGTACGCGGAGAGCGGCGGACTGAGCGATCTCACCCTCGAGTCGATGCGTGACCTGGGCAGCGAGGACTGGCTGCCGGGTCTGGCGGAACCGGGCAGCATCAACGGTCAGCAGTACGGAATTCCCTGGTACGCGGCCAACCGTGTCGTGATCTACAACAAGGACCTCTTCGCCCAGGCGGGGATCACGGAACTGCCCAAGACGCGTGAGGAGTGGATCGACATCAGCGAGAGGCTCGACAGTGCCGACCGGCAGGGCATCTACCTCGCCGGTCAGAACTGGTACGTCCTCGCCGGATTCATCTGGGACGAGGGCGGTGAACTCGCCGACGAGAACGGCGGGGACTGGCAGGGTGCGCTGGGCTCGCCCGCCGCGCTCCGGGGGATGGACTTCTACAAGCAGCTCCAGGGGCTCGGCGACGGGCCCAAGGACGCCGACGAGCAGACGCCCCCGCAGACCGACGTGTTCGCCAAGGGTGATGTCGCCCAGATCATCTCCGTGCCGGGAAGTGCCGGACTCATCGAACAGGCAAATCCCGAACTCAAGGGAAAGCTCGGCTACTTCCCCATTCCCGGCAGGAGCGCGAAGAAGCCGGGTGCCGTCTTCACCGGCGGGTCGGACCTGATCGTGCCGGACAAGGCCGACGAGCGCCGCGCGGGTATCGACGTCATCACGGCGCTGGCGAGCGAGAAGTGGCAGACGGAGCTTGCCAGGACCATGAGCTACGTGCCCAACAAGCCCGCCCTCGCCCGTGTCATCGAGGGCCAGGAAGGAACGGCCGCGATGGCCGAAGGGGCCACCCAGGGCCGCGCCACGCCCAATTCGCCCCACTGGGCCGCCGTCGAGGCCGAGAACCCCATCAAGCCGTACATGACCGCCGTGCTGGAGGGAGGCGATCCGGCAGACGAGGCGAGGAAGGCGTCGGAGCGCATCACCGTGAAGCTCACCACGGGCTGACAGCGGTCCGGGAGCGACGGCTGAATCCGGCACCCCGGGATTCAGCCGATTCGACATCCCCGCTCTCCGTAGCGGTCATGTCAAATCCAGCCGGTCACGGAAGAAGTAAGGGGCCGGGCCGTCGCACTCCAGCAAAAGCCCGGCAGCCGCCCTGCTGATCCGTCCCCGGAGACTGCCATGACCGTGCTGCCCCTGCCCCTCACCTCACCCGTTCCCGCCCACGCCCCGGCCATACCTCCGCAGGGCGGGGCCCCCGCCGCCCCCTCGGGCTACCGGGTATCGCTCGCCACCTGCGCGGAGGACGTACGGGCCGCCCAGCGACTGCGCCACCAGGTCTTCGCCGGGGAGCTCGGCGCCCGGCTCGACGGCCCCGAGCCCGGCCTGGACAGCGACGCCTTCGACGTCCACTGCGATCACCTGCTGGTGCGCGAGGTGGCCACCGGGGACGTCGTCGCCACCTACCGGCTTCTTCCGCCCGAAGGGGCCGCGCGGGCCGGCGGCCTGTACGCGGAGAGCGAGTTCGACCTCAGCCGGCTGGGACCGATCCGCGACGACCTGGTCGAGGTCGGCCGTTCGTGTGTCCACCCCGCCCACCGCGACGGTGCGGTGATCGCGCTGATCTGGGCAGGACTCGCCCGCTACATGGAGCGCACCGGTCACACCTGGCTGGCCGGCTGCTGCTCCGTACCCCTGGCCGACGGCGGAGCGCTGGCGGCCAGGAGCTGGCATACCGTACGCACCCACCATCTGGCCCCCGAGAAGTACTGGGTCACCCCCCATCGCCTCTGGGACACCTCAGGACACCCCGCAGGGGGCGCAGGAGGCCGGGCCGCGCTGCCGCCCCTGCTGCGTGGCTATCTGCGCCTGGGCGCCTGGGTCTGCGGCGCCCCCGCCCACGACCCGGACTTCAATGTCGCCGACCTCTACGTCCTGCTCTCGATGCGCCGTACCGACCCGCGCTACCTGCGCCACTTCCTCTCGCTCGCCCCGCTGCGATGAGTGCCTGGCTGCCCACGGCCCCGTGCACCCCGCACGACTGCGCGGGACACCGGGGCGAGCGGCGCGCCCCGCTGCCCGCCGCCGCCCTGCTGTTCGCCGGCTGCACGCTCACCCTGCTCGGGGTGCTCTGCGTACCGGTCGTGCTGCTCCTGGGCCCGGCGAGCCGTGACCGACTGGTCCGCCGGTGGGCGTACACGGTGGTGCGGGCCTTCGGCGTACGCATACGCGTCACCGGACGGCCGGTGACGGCGGGACGTGCGCCGGCCGGGGAGCTCGTGGTCGCCAACCATGTCTCCTGGCTGGACATCCCGCTCGTCGCAGCGGTCCTCCCGGCCCGGATGGTCGCCAAGAGCGAGATCCGGAACTGGCCGCTGCTCGGACCGCTCGCCGGCCTCGGCGGCACGCTGTTCATCGAACGGGACCGGCTGAGAGCCCTGCCCGCCGCGGTACGGGCCCTCGCCGGGGCGCTGGCCTCCGGATCACGGGTCGCCGTCTTCCCGCAGGGCAGCACCTGGTGCGGCCGGAGCACCGGCGGCCGGTTCCGGCCCGCCGCGTTCCAGGCGGCGATCGACGCGGGCGCCGTGGTCCGGCCGCTACGCATCCGCTACCGGACCACGGACCTGAGCACCGCGGGCGCCGCGGCGTTCGTCGGCGACGATCCGCTCGCAGCCTCGATCTGGAGGGTGGTGACCGCCGCCGGGCTCACTGCCGAGATCAGCGTCCTTGCGCCGATTCCGGCCGGCAGTGAGCCCGACAGGCGTTCACTGGCGCGCGCCGCTCAGTCGGCCGTGGCCAAGGACAGCGCGAACCGGCCCGCGGAATCCGTCCACCACTGAGCCAGCCGCAGCCCCGCTGCGGCCAGTTCGTCCCGTACCCCCTCCTGGCGGAACTTCGCCGAGACCTCCGTACGCAGTTCCTCACCCGCCTCGAACGACACCACCAGATCCAGCTCCCGGACCTTCACCGTCAGGGCCCGCCGGGCGCGCAGCCGCATCTCGATCCACTCGTGTTCCGGGTCCCACACGGCGACATGGTCGAAGTCGTCGAGCTGGAAGTCCGCCCCCAGCTCGCGGTCCACCACCGTCAGCACGTTCTTGTTGAACGCCGCCGTCACCCCGGCCGCGTCGTCGTACGCCGCGACGAGCGTCGCTTCGTCCTTGACCAGATCCGTGCCGAGCAGCAGGCTGTCGCCGGGCGCGAGCCGTGCCCGTACGGACTTCAGGAACGCCGCGCGCTCGTCGGGCAGCAGATTGCCCAGCGTGCCGCCCAGGAACGCGACCAGCCGCGGCCCGGGACTGTCGGGCAGCTCCAGGACGTGCGTGAAATCGGCGATGAGGGCGTGCACGGAGAGCCCGGGGCGCTCGGCCAGCAGTGCCTCTGCCGCACCCGTCAGGGCGCTCTCACTGACATCGACGGGCACGTAGGTGTGCAGGTCGGGCAGTGCGTCCAGTAGATGCCTGGTCTTCTCCGAGGACCCCGACCCCAGCTCGATCAGGGTCCGGGCCCCGGACGCCGCTGCGATGTCCGTGGCGCGCGCGATCAGGATCTCCCGTTCGGCACGGGTCGGGTAGTACTCGGCCAGCCGGGTGATCTCCTCGAACAGGTCACTGCCGTGCGCGTCGTAGAACCACTTGGGCGGCAGCGTCTTCGGGTGCCGGGTCAGGCCGCTGAGCACATCGGCGCGAAGCGCCGCGTCGGTCGCGTCCAGCGGCAGGGTGCGGGTCAGCAGAAAGGGACTCACTCAGTGGGCTCCTTGAGCGGTGTGAGCAGAACGTCGGTGCGGGTCGCGGCCAGCAGAGTGCGGTCGGGGACCTCTCGCCAGTACGGATCGTCGTCGTACGGCTCCGAGGCGACCACCATGCGGCGGCCTGGTTCGTCGAGATACCAGAGCGAGTCGCCCCAGGCGGTCGCCACGATCGTGGAGCCATCGGTGAGCAGCAGGTTGAGGCGCGATCCGGGGGCTGCCGAAGCGATGTCGACCACGGTGTCGGCGACCGCCTGCGGTATCTCGTCGCCCTCGGCGATCCGGTGGAGCACGAGTGCCCAGATCAGCGCCGAGTCGGTCCGCGCCGCCAGGGCGAGCAGCGACGCGGGCGGCAGAACGCCTGCCAGCGGCGCCAGGGAGTCCGGCCAGCCCTTGACCGCTCCGTTGTGGCTGAACAGCAGGCGGCCCGCGGCGAACGGTGCGGCGGCTGCCTCACCGTCCGCGCCGGTGCGCGTCGCGTCACGGACCGCGGCGAGCAGCGCCGTGCTGCGCACCACACGGGCCAGATCGGCGAAGGTCTCGTCACCCCAGATGGGTCCCCGACGGCGGTAGCGCCCCGGAACCGGATCGCCGTCCGCGTACCAGCCGACCCCGAAGCCGTCGGCGTTGACCGTGCCGTACTTCTGGCGCCGCGGCTCCCAGGACTGACGTACGAGCGAGTGCGGCGGGGACACGAGCACCTCGCCCAGAGCCATCGGGGGCCCCAGGCAAGCGATATGACGACACATCAGGCATCCCTCGCAGTACGGAAGCCGGAAAAGATCTGGCGCCGCACCGGAAGGTCCCAGTTGCGGAACGTACCGCGGCAGGCCACCGGGTCCACGGCGAACGAACCGCCGCGCAGCACCTTGTGGTCGGGGCCGAAGAACACCGCCGAGTACTCGCGGTACGGGAACGGCGCGAAGCCCGGATAGGGCAGGAAGTCGCTCGACGTCCACTCCCATACGTCGCCCATCAGCTGCCCCGCGCCCGCCGGCGACCGGCCGGCCGCGTACGCACCCGCGGCGGCGGGACGCAGATGCCGCTGGCCCAGATTGGCCCGCTCCGGTGTCGGGTCCTCATCACCCCAGGGGTAGCGCAGCGAACGCCCGGAGGCGGGATCGTGACGGGCCGCCTTCTCCCACTCGGGCTCGGTCGGCAGCCGTCGGCCCGCCCAGCGGGCGTACGCGTCCGCCTCGTACCAACTGACGTGGAGCACCGGCTCGTCCGGACCCACAGGCTCGGTCACCCCGAAGCGCCGACGTAGCCACTGCCCGGCGTCCCGGTGCCAGAACAGGGGTGCAATGAGCCCGTGTTCGCGGACCATGGCCCAGCCCTCAGGAGCCCACCAGCGCGCTTCGGTGTACCCGCCGTCCTCGATGAAGCGCCGGTAGGCGCCGCAGGTGACCGGGGCGGTGTCGATGAAGAACGCCGGCACCTCGCGCCGGTGCGCGGGCCGTTCGTTGTCCAGCGCCCAGGGCTCGGTCGAGGTGCCCATGGTGAAAGGGCCCCCGGGGACCAGGACTTCACCCGGACGGGAGGCTGCGTCGGTCGGCTCCGGCGGCTCCGGTGCGCTGAGCACTGCCGGCCCCGACCGCAGCTGATGGGTGATCAGCATCGTCTCGTCGTGCTGCTGTTCGTGTTGGGCGATCATGCCGAAGGCGAAGCCGGCCTGCTCGAGTCGCCGACCGCCGCCATGCAGCGGAGCGCCGTCGAGAATGTCCAGGGCCCGTCCGCGTACCTCGGCGGCGTACTTCCTCGCCTCGGCCGGCGCCAGCAGGGGCAGCGACGGCCTGCTCGCACGGGAATGCTCGAAGGCGTCGTACAGGCCGTCGATCTCCGGGCGCATCGCCTCACGGCCGCCCACGGCGCGCAGCAGCCACAGCTCCTCCTGATTCCCGATGTGCGCCAGGTCCCAGACCAGGGGCGACATCAGCGGAGAGTGCTGGGCGATGAGTTCGTTGTCATCGAGGCTGTCGGTGAGCAGCGCGGTGCGTTCGCGGGCGGTGAGGAGTGCGGCCAGAGCGCGCTTGCGCAGGGCCTCGGTGTCGAGGCCGGGTCCGTCGGAAGAGGCAGGTGTGTCGGTCATCGGGCCGGGCCCTTTCCATGACGCGGTGCGGCTCCGGCGCCGGACCGCGCTTCCGTCCGGCCGAGCAGATCGTCGGCCGGACATCGGCCCCGGGCCACGAAGCGGTCGTGGAAGGACGCGACGGTGTTCTGCACATGGTCGGACGCCCCGATCCTGGGCAGCGCCTCCAGGGCCGCCGCGAAACAGGCGGCGGCGGCCGAGGCCAGTTCCGGATCGCTCAGCCCGTCACGGGCGGCGGTCGTCCAGAGCGGATTGCGCGGTGCGGCCGGCGGGCCCGCCGTCTCGGCCAGGGGCTTTACGGTGCGGTACACGGTTTCGGCTGCCTCCGGGTCGTCGAACATGGCGGTGGTCACGGCCAGTGGCACCAGCCAGCCGTCGGTGCCGGACTGGGCGTCGATCATGCGCAGCTCCAGGTGTCCGCGCGGGCGTACGGGCGGGAAGAGCGTCGTGATGTGGTAATCGAGGTCGGCTCGCACCGGCGGCCGTGGCCCCCCATCCCGGATCCAGTCCCTGAGCGTCAGCCCGTTCGGTACGGCCCAGGGGGCATCGGCGCTCCGGATGCACATCAACGGCGTGTCCAGGACATGCGCCGCCCAGGCGTCGCGGGGCGCGAGACGGCTGCTCGGAGCCAGGGACCGGGCCGGATCGAGGTCGGCCCACAGCGACTGCCGTGTCGAGCGCCAGCCCGTGGGCAGCCCCTCCCGGAACGGAGAATTGGCGAAGGCCGCGACGAGGACCGCACCCAGCAGGTGCCCGAGCTGCCAGCGCCGCCCGTAGCCCAGCGGTCCCGGCTCCTCCTCACCGGCGTCCAGGCATACCTGGACGGAGGCGGACGTGCACATCATGGCGCGGCCGGCGCTCCCGGACCGGTCGAGGGAGGTTTCCATGGCTGCGTAACGGGGCTCCTGCAGCAGACGGCGGGGAGGATGCCACGGATCTACGCCGAGTCCGACCGGTTCGAGACCGGCCCGGCCGAGGGTGTCGCGCACGGCCCTCATATCGGCGGCGGTCTGGTCGATACACGCCATGAGGGAGGCGGCGGGCTGCGAGCTGAGCTCCAGCTGACCGCCCGGTTCGAAGGTCAGGGCCGCGTTCAGCGGGGTGTCGCGCACGGCGTCCGCAGCGGCGCCGAGACGGTCGTGGGAGACGGGGACATCGGGATGCTCCTGGTCATGAATGAGCCATTCGAGTTCCACACCGACCGTCCGGGGCGGTCCTGTCTTGAAACATATGCCGCGCAGCAGATCCTCCACCTCGTCCTCGCGGAGGGGTTCTGCGTCAACGGGCGGACTGTGATCGCCGGGTGTGTCCGGGGGCATGCTGGGCCTCCTCTTGGGGTGCTTCCTTACCACCCAAACCCTTACCGGGAGTTCGCACAAGGGTGCCCCTGCGGGACGGAAAACCGGTTGCGTCCATGCCGCCGGGACATCCAGCATGCCCCGTATGCACCACACGGGGGCGCGCCGATGAGCGCACGACTGCGCGGCATCGCGCGAGATACCGAGGCCATCGTCACGGCCGGGCGCTACCGCACGCCCGACGGGCGCGAGGTCACCATCGAGCGTGCCCTGACGGCCGCGCTCTCCGGCACCCGGCTGTACGGCCCCGAGCCGGTGCCGGTCGCCGTCCTGGACACCGACCGCACCCCGGCCGTCGAGGTCACCGGCGAGAGCAGCCTGCAGGCGGCGCACCGGTTGGCCTCCGGATCAACGGCCAAGGTCGCCGTCCTGAACTACGCCTCCGCCCGCAACCCCGGCGGCGGCTACCTGAACGGCGCGCAGGCCCAGGAAGAGGCCCTGTGCCGTGGCTCCGCGCTCCATGCCACGCTGCTGCGCGCCCCCGAGTACTACGCCCACCACCGCACGGAACGCAGTGCCTTCTACACCGACCGGGTCATTCACTCACCGGGTGTGCCGGTCTTCCGCGACGACCGGGGGCGGCTCCTCGACACCCCGTACACCGTGGGCTTCCTGACCTCGCCCGCACCCAACGCCGGAGTGATCCGCAGGCAGACCCCCGAAGAAGCGCACCGCATCCCGGCCGCGCTCGCGAGCCGGGCCGAACGGGTGCTCGAGGTGGCTGCCGTCCGCGGCTACCGCCGGCTGGTCCTCGGCGCCTGGGGCTGCGGGGTCTTCCAGAACGACCCGGCCGAGGTGGCGGGGGCCTTCCGCGCCCTGCTCGCCGACGGCGGACGGTTCGCGGGCCACTTCGAGAGAATCGTCTTCGGCATCCTGGAACGCAGTCCCGGATCCCCGGTCCGGGCGGCCTTCACCCGGGTGTTCGCCGGTCAGCTCCAGCCGTAGCGCTCCCGCAGCCGCACCACGACCTGGTCGAACCTGTCCCGGTCCAGAGCACACGCCTCACGGCGCATCCCGTCCTCGTCGACCCTCAGCACCCGGTCCAGATCGACCCAGGACGGCCGCCCCGAGCTGTCCCACGGACCGGCACCCAGCGAGACCCACTCGTGATCCCTGTCGTGCTGCTTGCTGGACAGCTGCACGGCGAGCAGCGTGCCCTCCTGTTCCCGGGCGACGACCAGAACAGGCCGGTCCTTGCCCCGTCCGTCGTTCTCCTCGAACGGCACCCACGTCCAGACGATCTCTCCCGGGTCGGGATCGCCGTCACGGTCCGGCGCGTAGGAGGTGCGGACCGGACCCACGTCGAGGGGGTCGGCCTCGGCCGTGGCGGTCGGGCCACTGCGGCCGGGGAAGTCGGAGGAGCTGTTGCTGCTGTAGTTGCCGTGCTGGAACGTCATCGCAACACCGTAGAACCTGGACGGCCCAATCCGTGGAGCGGGTCCGCGAAATGGGGTTCAGGCTCGACCTCATGATCACCCCCGTTCTCACCGCACACCTGTCCCGCGCCGTCACGGTCGCCGGGCTCCTCGCAGCAACGCTGCTGCCCACGGTTTCCGCCACGGCGTCAGCCCCGGTCCCGGACCCGCCCCCGGCCTCGTCCACGGCCTCAGGGCTGTCCGGCGGCCCCGCGGCACCGCCTCCCCGTACGGTGTCGGCGTGGCTGCCCTACTGGGACCAGGAAGGCGCATACCAGGACGCCTTGCTCCACGCCGACCAGCTGCACACCGTCAGCCCGTTCTGGTACGAGGCCGTCTCGGCCGGCCGGATCGACGCACACCCGGGCGCGGGCGAGCGACGGATCATCGACGGACTGCACCGCGCCGGAGCGAAGGTCGTCCCCACGGTCATGGAGACGATGAAGTCCGGCGTCCTCGCAGCGATCCTCACCAGCCCCGCCCGGCGCACCGAGCACGCCGACGCGCTGATGCGCACCGTCGCCACCCGTGACTACGACGGCCTCGACCTGGACTACGAGTCCATCGCCGCCACGGGCGACGCCACCTACGCCTCCGTACGCGACGGGTTCACCGCACTGGCGACCGATCTCTGCCACCGGCTCCAGGGCATGGGCAAGCAGTGCGTGATCACGGTGTTCCCCAAGACCGCGACCACCGGGCGCATCTGGGACTACGCGGCCCTCGGCCGCGTGGCCGACCGGCTGCGGATCATGGGCTACAACCTCCACTGGTCGGGCGGCGACCCCGGACCGCTCGCCGATACGCGCTGGTACGACGACATCCTCACCCGCGCCACCGCCCTCGTCCCCGCGGCCAGGCTGGAGATGGGGCTCCCCGCCTACGGCTGGGACTGGCCCGCGGACACCGACAGCGCGTCCGCGACGAAGCATGTCACCTGGAAGGAGGCCGAGGCGCTGCGCGCTGAACAGGGCGCGCCCTACCGGCTCGACGAGGTCTCGGGTACGCCGTACTTCACCTACGAGGACGGCACGGAGCTCCGTGAGGTCTGGTACCAGGACGCCCGCGGGGTCGCCACGCATCTGCCGGTGCTGCGCAGACACGGCGTCACCAACACCGTGCTGTGGGCACTCAACTTCGAGGACCCCCAGGTCTGGCCGGTACTCGCCGGCGGATGACCCCCGGTGCCCCGCTCCGCCCGCCGCCTGGGTGCCCCCGGGCCGCGGGCGGTGCCGACGGGTCTGGAAGACTGCCCGACGCCATGAGCCAGTTACCCGAGCAGCCCGCCCACATCTCCGTACCGACCAGCGCCGATGTGGCGCGCCTCGCCGGAGTCTCCCGGGCCACCGTGTCCTACGTACTGAACAACAACTCGACCGTACGGATCAGCGAACCCACCCGCCGACGGGTCAGGGAAGCAGCCTCCGACCTCGGCTACGTCCCGCACGCGGCGGCCCGTAGCCTGCGCGCCGGACACACCAGGATGGTGCTGCTGGCCGCCGCGCACGTGCCGGCCGGACCACTCCACCAGCGCTTCTACCAGGACCTCCAGACGGATCTGCGCCGTCTCGACTACACCGTCGTGCAGTACGGCAGCGTCGGTCTCGACGCCGATGAGGCGGCCAGGGCCTGGGCGGAGCTCCGCCCCGTCGCGGTCGTCTCACCGGGCGCCATCGCCCTCACCCCGCACGGCATAGGGGTGCTCACCCGCTCCGGCGCCAAGGCGGTGATCACGCTCGGCCCTCAGCCCGTGGCCGGCGCCCACGCACTCGTCATGGACCAGCGGGAGGTCGGCAGCTGCGCGGCTCTGCACCTGCTGTCCCGCGGCCGCCGCCGGATCGGCGTGGTCATGCCCCAGGAACCCGGGCTCGCGCTGTTCTCCGAGCCACGGCTGGCCGGTGCGCTCCATGCGGTGGAGCAGTCCGGGACCGATGCCCGGGTCCAGCCGCTGCCGCTGCGGTACGAGGAGGAGTCGGCCGGGGAACTTGCCGCCCGGTGGCGGACACTGGGCCTGGATGCCGTGTTCGCGTACAACGACGAATACGCCATGCTCCTGATGAGGGCGTTGCAGGACGCCGGTGTCCAGGTGCCCGCGGAGACGGCCGTCATCGGTGCCGATGACCTGATGCTCGGCAGGCTCCTGCGGCCCCGCCTCAGCAGCGTCAGGATGGAACTGGCGACCGCACAGCCGTTGGCGGAGATGATCGACAGACTGGTGCAGCACCCGGGCGGTGCACCGGAGCGTCACGATCTGCTGCGTGCCAGGTCAGTGGCACGCGAGTCCAGCTGACCGGGTCCTCGGCGGTGCCACGACATGCGCAGCCGACAGCAGATGTCTAGCGTCGTCGGCATGAGCCATCCGCAGAGCTACGAGATCCTGCTGGTCCCGGAATTCAAGGAGTCCACCGGCGCCCCGGTGCCCGGTATCGCCATCCGCTCGGCGGTCGTGGCGGCCACAGGGGACACGGGGGCGTCGGGATACCCGCGCTATGCGGGGGACGGCATGGAGGCGGACATCGACCCGGCGACACATACCGTGGAGGCCCTGCTGGTGGACGGGGCGGAACTGGACTACGGCCTCACGGTCCGGATCGCGGAGCGGAGGGCCGAGGCCGGGGAGGAGACCGCCGAAGGCACGGGGGAGGAGACCGGCGACCGCTGAGCGCCGGCCCGCCGCACCGCCCTGCTCACAGCCTGCTCGCCCGCCCATACCCGCGCCCGGGCGAGCGCGGGTATCGACATCGTGCGGGAGAATCCCGCGTCGAGAGGTTCGACGAGAGCGCGCGGGAGCGCGCACCAGCCGTGCGCTCCGGCGGGGAAGCGCATGCAGCGCGGTCTCCAGGACGGCCCGGCCGCAGTGGTCCTCGCAGCACGGGTACGCGTCGTCGGCAGTGAGGGTGACCGTCCGGGCAGGACGGGCTCACCCGCGCCCGCCAGGGACGCAGGCCCCTGGCCACGGCTCCGGCCGACACGGGTGAGGCCAGGCGCACCAGCCGTTCTCAGCGGATCCCGCCCACGTGTGAGGGCCCGGCCGCACCGGCCGGGCCCTCACCACGTCTGCCGCAGGTCCGGAGGGTCTACTGCTGCTGCTCCTGCGGCTGGGCCTGCGTCTGCTCCTCGACGGACTTGCGTACCTCGTCCATGTCCAGCTTCCGCGCCTGCCCGATGACGTCCTCGAGTGCTGCCTCGGGCAGTGCTCCGGGCTGGGAGAAGACCGCCACGTTGTCCCGGACGATCATCAGCGTGGGAATGGACCGGATCTCGAAGGCCGCCGCCAGCTCCTGCTGCGCCTCCGTGTCGACCTTGGCGAAGACCAGGTCGGGGTGGCGCTCGGACGCCGAGTCGTAGACCGGCGCGAACTGCCGACACGGGCCGCACCAGGAAGCCCAGAAGTCGATCAGCAAGAAGTCGTTGTCGGTGACGACCTGATCGAAGTTTTCCTTGGTGAGCTCTACGGTGCTCATACTCTGCTACCTCTTCCTCTGCCCGTTCGGACCTGTCCGGCACAACGGTGACGTCGCTTGACCTATTCCGCCTGCCCATGTGGCAGCGGCCCACACCCACGACCAGACTGTCCCCATGACTGATTCTGGGGAGAACGCCGAATACGACGTCGTGGTGATCGGTGCCGGTCCCGTGGGGGAGAACGTGGCCGACCGCACTCGGGCTGCTGGGCTGAGTACGGCCGTTGTCGAGTCCGAACTCATCGGCGGGGAATGTTCGTACTGGGCCTGCATGCCGAGCAAGGCGCTGCTTCGCCCGGTCGTCGCCCGCGCCGACGCGCGCCGCGTCCCGGGCCTGAGCGCTGCCGTCGAGGGTCCGCTCGACGCGGACGCCGTCCTCGCCCACCGCGACGAGCAGACCTCCCACTGGAAGGACGACGGCCAGGTCGCGTGGCTGGACGGCATCGGTGCGGACATCTACCGGGGCAAGGGCCGGCTGACCGGAACCCGGACGGTCTCCGTGACCGCCCCCGACGGTTCGCAGAAGCAGCTCACCGCACGGCACGCCGTCGCCGTCTGCACCGGCAGCAGGGCCGTGGTTCCCGCGTTGCCCGGCATCGCGGACGTCCGCGCCTGGACCAGCCGCGAGGCGACCAGCGCCAAGGAGGTGCCCGGCCGCCTCGTCGTCGTCGGGGGCGGAGTGGTCGGCGTCGAGATGGCCACCGTCTGGCAGGGGCTCGGCTCCCGGGTGACCATGCTGATCCGCGGCCGGCGGCTGCTCCCCAAGATGGAGCCGTTCGCCGGTGAACTGGTTGCCGAGGCCCTGACCGAAGCAGGCGCACGCATTCTCACCGGAGTGTCGGCCACCGCCGCGCGGAGGGCGGGCAAGGACGGCCCCGTGACCGTAGAACTGGACAACGGGGAGCGCCTGGAGACCGACGAGATCCTCTTCGCCACCGGCCGGGCCCCGCGCACCGACGACGTAGGTCTCGACACGGTGGGGCTGAAGCCCGGCTCCTGGCTCCCCGTGGACGACAGCTGCCTGGTCGAGGGCAGCGACTGGCTGTACGCGGTCGGAGACGTCAACCACCGCGCGCTGCTGACGCACCAGGGCAAGTACCAGGCCCGTATCGCGGGGGCCGCGATCGCGGCCCGCGCACAGAAGACACCGCTGCTGGAAACGGACCCATGGGGTGCGCACGCGGCCACCGCCGACCATGCCGCCGTCCCCCAGGTCGTCTTCACCGACCCGGAGGCCTCCTCGGTCGGCCTCACCCTCGCGGATGCGGAAGCGGCCGGCCACCGGGTACGGGCCGTCGACTACGACCTGGCCTCGATCGCGGGTTCGGGCCTGTACGCCAAGGGGTACAGGGGCCGCGCGCGGATGGTCGTCGATCTGGATCGCGAGATCCTGCTCGGAGTGACCTTCGTCGGACCGGGCATCGGCGAACTCCTGCACTCCGCGACGATCGCCGTCGCCGGTGAGGTCCCCATCGACCGGCTGTGGCACGCGGTCCCCGCCTACCCGACGATCAGCGAGATCTGGCTGCGGTTGCTCGAGACGTATCGCGCTTAAGGTCGCCGCTGAACATGGACAGAAACAGGCTCGGAGCGGACGCAGTCCGATGGCGTCCGTCAGCTTGCACACTCTGTTGCGATGACATGGCCGCCCTCGCGGGCAGGGCGGCCGGCTCGGCGGCGCCTTGGCCACGCGCGGCACCGGTGACGACGACGACCTTGCCGAGCAATCTCATGGCGTGCAAGTCGGTCACGACCGCTCCCGGTTGAGGCGCGGGCCAAGCCGGCAGGGGGGCTCGGTACCGGGGACCACGGTGTTGGTGAGCGTGCCGATGCCCTCGACGGTCAGGCGCGCCCGGCTCGAGCGCCCCGGAGGTCCCGTCCCGGGGCTCGGAGCCACCAGGGACCAACGATGTGCTGCCCGGCGAGGAGCGGAACGGAGGTGGGGGTCCAGCCGCCCGCGGGTCAGCCCGGCCAGCTGCCCGTCAGGCGTCGCGTGGCCACGGCGCCCGAGCGATCGACCGTGGCCTTGACCACGGCGAAGATGGCGCCCTGGAGGGCGGCGGCGAGCAGGATCTGCTGCCAGGAACGGTCTTCGTCCGTGGCATCGGGGGCGTCGTCCTTACCCTCGATGATCTTCCACGCCTGTCTGAATGCGGCACCCGCGATCATGCCGCTCGCCGCGCCGAGGGCCAGCCCGACCGGCTTGTAGGCGATCTTGAACGTCATCATCGGCGCCCCCGGCCGCGGCGCACCAGCAGGAAGGCTGCGAACAGCGCACCGCCCGCGAGCAGCGGCTTGCGGTTGGCGCGTGCGAACGACGCGGCCCGGCCGGCGTTTTCGAGCAGCGGGTCGGGAGCCTTGTCCGCCGCGTACTGTCCTGCCCGAGTCGCGGTCTCCCGTACCTGTGCAGCAGCCTGCGTCGCCTTCTCCAGGACGGGATCGGGCGTCTTGTCCTTGACGAGTTGCGTGGCCTGCTCCGCCTTCTCACGGATCTGGTCGGCAACCAGGGCCGCCTTTTCCGAGGCTTGTTCCTTCGCGGCGGCAGTCTTCTGCTTCGCCTGCGCCTTGACGTCGGCCTTGGCCGCCAGCGCTTCGACGGTCTGCCCGAGTTCGTCGCGGGTGTGCTCGACCTGCGCGCGCAGCTTCTCGGGGTTGGAGGCGTCGGGGGCGGGGGTGCCTATGTTGGTCCGGGATTCTTCATTCATCAGTGTGTCCTTTCCTTGATCGCGGCCAGATCGGCCTTGACGCTGTCGATTGTCTGCTCGGGGGCGGGGGAGCCGACCGCGGCGATCTGCTTCTTCCCGGCCAGGGCGGCCGCGGCTGCCACTGCCGTCAGCACCGCCGTGACGATGAGGGCCGACGCCCACACCGGCAGTACCAGCGCGAGAGCCGCGATGCAGGTCGCGATCAGAGCCTGGGCCGCCAGGATGCCGAGAAGGCCCGCGGCGCCGAAGAGGCCGCCGCCCTTCCCGAAGTGCTGGCCCTTCTGGGTCATTTCCGCCCGGGCCAGCTGTATCTCCTCGCGGACCAGCTCCGAAATTTGCTGCGAGGCGCGCGGAACCAGCACGCTCACCGAGTCGTCGGTGGCGTGGGTCTGCCGCTCTGCCGTGCTCATGGCCAGGTCACCTTGCCTTCCTCGATCTGTCCGAAACACCGGCTGCCCCATGGCATTCGACGGGTCGGTCAGCCGCTCTGCCCCGTGCCGTCCGTGGTGTCCTGGACGGGAGCGTCGGCGTGGCGTTCGACGGAGTCGATGCCGAGTGGCAGGAGCAGCGGGTCTCGTAGTGGTAGACGGCGGCGATCACCTGTCCGTCGGTGGCTTTCCGCACGAAGTGATAGCCCTTGGCGGGCTGGTGCCGGACCTCGAAGCGAGCCCGCCATGACGAAACCTCCTCGGTGAGCTGTGTTTGCCGCTCTCGGCTCGACTACCCCGCAACCGCCCCAGCACCCACCCCCGCCGGGAAGGGCTTCCCCGACGCGGCGTGCCCGCCCGCTCTCTGCCCGGATCGCCGCCCGCTTCTGTCCGACGTCCAAAGCTTTCGACGACCGGAACAGAGCCCGGAGCAAGAGCTGCCAACAGGCAATCCTCGCCCCGAAAGGCTGTCCTGCCGGCGGGCGCACGACGACAGTTATGGCACCTCGCCGCGTTGTCGGAACGCCCGAACTGCCCACGGAGGCGACAAGATCGACCGGTCGCTCCGCACGCTTGGCCGGGACGATTGGGCATCATTCACAGCTCCGTCCCTGGCGACGCAGGGGGTTCGACGCGTCCCGAAGGACAACTTCGGGGGTGGACTTCGGTCGCGGGGGCCATGCTTGTCTGCGAGGGCTGCCGCGTTGCCGGGCGGTATCTGCGATGTGTGTGAGGCAGCATGAGCCAGATGGATTCTCCTGCGCAGCCGGAGCGGACTCCCGACGGCCGGTACATCGTGGTGAACGGTCGGCGATGGCGGGCGACAGACCCGGAGATTCCCGAGAATGTAGCCGCCGACCTGCGCCGTCACCTCATGGCAGCCCGGCGTGCGGTAGCCGCCTCGCGCCGGAACGAGGACAAGGCCGCCGAGGGACTGGCCCGTAGCCGGGTGCACACGGCAAAGGTGGCGCTCGGCGAACGTGGCACCCCTTGGTGGGAACAGTCCATCACCGAGCGGCGCCAACGCTGGGAAGACGGTGCCATTGAACTCGGTACCGACCAGCCGGACGCAGGCCGGACAACACCGTAGGTCTTCGCATCGCGCCAAAGCTCCGCCCGGACCAACTGTGCAGCGAGAGAGCCGTGGGCCGGCGAGCGCCGGCGCCTTCCGGCGCCGGTCGTCTCCTGCGGTCCCGGCGATTGCCTGCGGTCCCGCCCGCGCAGGCATCCGGGCTGACCCGAAGGCAGGCCCTGCGGGTTCGCGCTGACTTTTGACGGGCCCGATGCCATGACCGGTGCCGGGCTGCGTGGACCGCTGGACCGATCGATTCCGTCAGCGAGCACGAGGCGGTGCGGGCGGCTCCGCGAGTAGCGAGGCGCCCGGCGTGTGCGGGGCAGGGCCCATGCTGGCGTGCGCTTTGATCTGTGAACGAAAGCATCGCTCGGCGCGGTGCGCCGATCAGGCAACAGATCGTCCACGGAGGGCGCGGCATGACTGAGGAAGAGTCCGGCACCCCCCACTGGCTGTTCGGCGATCAGCTCGGTCCGCATTTCGTCGATCCGGTGCGGGGCGGCCCGCACCGGGATGCGCCGCTGCTGATGATCGAGTCCAGGAGCGTCTTCCGGCGACGACGGTTTCATCGTGCCAAGGCCCACCTGGTCCTTTCGGCGATGCGCCATCGAGCAGCCGAGCTCGGTGACCGCGTGCGGTACGTCAAGGCGGACACCTACCGTCAGGGTCTGCGCGAGACAGTGGGGGATGCCCCGATGACCGTGCACCACCCCACGTCCTACGCGGCCCGCGCCTTCGTGCGCGCGCTGCCCTCCGTACGCGTTCTGCCGGCGCGCGGTTTTCTCGTGACGCACGACGAGTTCAGGAATTGGGCGGACAACCGCGGCACGAAACACCTCCGCCAGGAGGACTTCTACCGATGGGTCCGCCGGACGCACGACCTGCTGATGGAAGGCGACCGTCCCGTCGGCGGCCGGTGGAACCTGGACCACGACAACCGGCAGCCCCCGCCACGCGGTGCCACCGACCTGGGCGTTCCGGCGCCCTATCGGCCCCGGGAGAGCGACATCGACGCCGAGGTGCGGTCAGACCTCGACCGCTGGTTGCGCGACGGTGATGTCGAGTTCGTCGGCGAGGACGCACCACGCAGGTTCCCCGCCACCCGCCGCGAGGCACTCGCCGCGCTCCGCCGCTTCGTCGAGCACCGGCTCGCCACGTTCGGCGCGTACGAGGACGCGGTTCTCGCCGGGGACGCGACGATGAGCCACAGCCTGCTCTCCTCGTCGCTCAACCTCGGCCTGCTGGACCCCGCGGAATGCGTCGAACGCGCGGAGGCACGATGGCGATCCGGCGATGTGCCACTCAACAGCGCCGAGGGATTCGTCAGGCAGATCGCTGGATGGCGCGAGTTCGTCTGGCACGTCTACTGGTACTTCGGCACGCAATACCGCGCGAGCAACGCTTTGCGTCACCACGAGCCACTGCCCGACTGGTTCTCGGAGCTGTCCTCGGAAGCGACCGGTGCGAACTGCCTCGCCCACGTCCTGGAGCAGGTCAGATCGACAGGCTGGACACACCACATTCCACGCCTGATGATTCTGGGCAGTTTTGCCCTGCAACAGGGTTGGGAGCCCCGGGCCGTCACCGACTGGTTCCACCGCAGCTTCGTCGACGGCTACGACTGGGTCATGGTCCCGAATGTGGTGGGCATGTCGCAGTACGCGGACGGGGGCCGCATGACCACCAAGCCCTACACGTCCGCAGGCGCGTACATCGACCGCATGAGCGACCTCTGCGGCCCCTGCCGGTACAAGCCGTCCGTGCGGGTGGGTGAGGACGCCTGCCCCTTCACCGCCGGGTACTGGAATCTTCTGCACCGCCACCGCGAACGATTCGAACGCAACGCACGGATGACTCAGGCGGTGCGGGGGCTGGACCGGCTCCCCGATCTTGAGGAGCTGCTGGAACAGGAGCGCGGCCGCCGGGACTGAGGCCCCTTTTGCGTGGTTGTGCAGCAAGGACTGCGTGCAGGTTCCTTTCCTGGCAGGCCCGCACGCCGACCTGGTGGAGCCTCTGCGGCCGAAGGCGGACCCACTGTCGTTTGGAGCGTCAGGCCGTCGGACGGTGCCATCACCCATCCTCACTGTCGCTTGTAGCAGCGAAGGGCTCAGGCGAGGCCGAGGAGGGCCAGGTAGGTGCGGGGATGGCGGTCGCAGCGGTGGTCGAGACGGCGGCATTCACGGGTGCAGTACGTACGGCCTCGGGTGCCGGCCGACGTGCGGATCCCCAGTGGAGACCGCAACCTGGAGGGAAGCGAGCACGCAGGCACAGACATGTGGCCAGGTGGGACCGTCGGGGGGAGAACCGGAGGCGATCCGTCGAATGGCATCCGACGACGCGCTGTTGGTCGTGGACGTGTCGGGAACCGTGCTTGAGTGCACCGAAGAGGCCGAAGAGTTGCTCGGCCGTGCGGCATCCGAGGCGGTGGGCCGTCCGGCCTGGGAGCTGCTCCCCGCTACGGCGAGGTCGGCCGCCGACAATCCGTGGTCCAGGACCGGCGGCGCGGAGGGGCTACTGGTGCGGCCGGTGGTCCGCCAGGACGGCTCCAGCGCCTGGGGTGTGTACCGGGCGGTGTCCCTCGAGGGCGAAGACCCGCTCGGCAAGGCTCTGTTGAGGGCGCTGTTCACCCTGTCTCCCATAGGGATGCAGGTCATGGACCCCGACTTGCGGATCCTCCGGGTGAACACGGCAGCAGGCGGTATCAGCGGGATACCGGCCGACCGTCTGGTCGGGCGTCGGCTGGACGAGGCGTTCCGACTCACGAGCCCCGAGGCGACGGCGGCCATGGTGCGAGGCGTACTCGCCACCGGTGAGCCCGCGATCGACAGGATCGTGGGAGGCAACCCGCCCAGCGACCCGGACCGTGAGCATCTGTACGAGGTTTCGGTGTTTCCGCTCCAGGGCTCCGACGGACAGATACTCGGTGTCGCGAGTTCGGCGGTCGACGTCACCGAACGTGAGCATGCCCTGTCGCGTACCCGGATCCTCGACGCCGTTCGAGAAGACGTGGGCCACACCCTGAAGATGGACGCCACCTGTGCGGAACTGGTTCGCGTCCTGGTGCCCGCCTTCGCGGACGACGCAGAGGTGCACCTTCTGGATCCGGTCATCCGCGGGGGCGAGCCACCGTCCGCGCCGGTGGCGCCCGACGTGCCTCTACGGCGCATGGCACTCGCCTCCGCAGAGCGCCTTCCTCCGTCGGAGGACCCGGACCTCGGGCCGTTCCGCTTTCCATCAGCCTGGTCGCAGTCGCTCACCGACCTGCAGCCTCACCTCATCGTCCACGGCCCGGATCCGGCCCCGGCCGCCCGTCCATCCCAAGTCCACTCCGCCATCATCGCTCCGCTGACCCTGAGGGGTGGGGTGCTCGGGACGCTGAGTCTCCACCGGTCCACCGGGCGTGCAAAATTCGAGCAGAAGGACCTCGACCTCGCTCTGGACCTGGCGGTACGCATCGCACTGCACATCGACAACGCCCGGCGCTACACACGTGAACACACCATCGCCCTCACGCTGCAGCACCGTCTCCTCCCGCAGAGCCTTCCGGGTCGGGTTGCCCTGGAAACGGCCCACTTCCACCGGCCGGGAGCGGCGGGCGGCGGTTGGTTCGACGTCATTCCGCTCTCCGGTGCGCGTGTGGCCTTCACGGTCGGCCGCGTCTCGGGGCAAGGGATCCAGGCGACCACAGCCATGGGGCAGATACGGACCGCAATCCATACCCTGTCCTCGCTGGATCTCGAATGCGACGAGTTGCTGGCCCGGCTGAACGACACGGTCGCGCGCCTCGCCGCCGAGCGCTCCGCCCTCGACCTCGGACACACCTCGCACAAGGAGGAGCTGACCGCGGGATGTGTATACGGCATCTACGACCCACTGACTCTCAGCTGCACGATCGCTCTCGCCGGCCACCCGCCCCCGCTGCTCGTCCACCCGGGCGAGGCCACGGTCATCCCTGATCTTCCCCAGGCTCCGCCTCTCGGCACGGGCACGGACGGCGCGGTGTTCGCCTCCACCTGCCTCGACCTGGAGGAGGGAAGCGTCATCGGGCTCCATACCGACGTGTTCCTGCCTCCGGAGGACCCCCCCGCCGGTACTCGCCGGGAGGAAATCCGGAAGGTCCTCGCGGACACCGGCCGCTCACTGGACGCGCTGTGCGAGGAGGCAGTCCGAAAAGCCGCTCCCGAGGGGCACGACACCGACGCCATCCTGCTCCTCATCCGTGCCCACGCCGTTGAGGCCGGCCGGGTGGCGCAGTGGGACCTGCCGGCGGAGCCCGCTGCTGTGGCCACCGCACGTGCCTGGGCCCGTCGGCAGCTGGCCGGCTGGAGCCTCGGCGAACTCACCTTCAGTACGGAACTCATCGTGAGTGAACTCGCCACCAACGCCATCCGCTACGGCAAGCCTCCACTCGAGCTGCGCCTCATCAGCGGCCCGACCCTGATGACGTGCGAAGTCAGCGATTCGAGCCTCGTCGCACCGCACCTGCGCCACGCACAGGCCACGGACGAGGGCGGCCGCGGGCTGTTCATCTGCGCCGAGCTTGCACATCGGTGGGGCGTCCGCTTCACCAACCGGGGCAAGACGATCTGGACCGAGCAGGAGTTGCCCCAGGGATAGCGGAACGTTGGTCACACGCCTGCTGAGGACTTGAACGGGTGAGGCCTTCCCCTGGGGATCCCGCCCCCTTCCACCCGAGATGCGCGTCCGGGCCGGGTGGCCGAGATTGGAGGCACCGGTCCCCCGCTGGGGGCGTCCGTGACACGGAGGAACCTCCATGACGAGAGAACAGACGGCACCCCGTGCGACGAGCGGGGGTCACGGCAGCGGCTGGCTGGTGTTCGCCGCGGTTCCCCGCCCCCGGAGGATCTGACGTCCGGGACCTCGACGGCCGCCGCCCACGACGAGACCTGCGGACCGTCGGCGCCCCTGGTCCTGATCGTCGGTCTGTCCGGCTCCGGCAAGACCACGGTGGGCCGGCTTCTCGCCGAGCGGCTCGGCTGGTCGTACCGGGACGCGGACGAGTTCCACTCTGCGACCGCCCGCGACGGGATGGCAGCCGGCCACGCTCTCACGGACACCGATCGCGAGCCCTGGCTGGAAGCCATCTCGGCATGGCTGGACCACGAGATCGCCGCGCACCGGTCTGCGGTCGTCACCTGTTCCGCCCTCAAGCGCGCCTACCGCGACCGGCTTCTCTCCGGGAGGCCTGAAGTGCGCCTGGTGTACCTGCATGGCGCACCCGAGCTGATTCGCTCCCGATTGTCCGGCAGGCGAGGCCACTTCTTCCCGGCGAGCCTGCTGGAGAGCCAGATCGCCGCCTTCGAGGAACCGGACCCGGACGAGCGTCCGCTGGTGGTGGAGATCGATCAGCCGCCGGAGGCGATCGTCGCCGCGCTGGCCTCGCTGCTGAACCGCGCCCCCGAACACGCCGGGGCGCCCCGCGGGCGCGCCGCGGAACCCATGGCCTCGTCCGCTGGGACTCCCGTCAGCCCGACAGGTGAACAGTGGACCTTGACATGGGAGGGGCAGAAAGCCGTCGTGGTCCAACTGGGCGCCGCCCTGCGCCACTACGAGGTGGACGGCCGGACCCTGCTGGACGGCTTCGCCTCCGACGCCCCCATTACCGGTGGCAGGGGGCAACTGCTCGTCCCCTGGCCCAACCGCATCGGCGGCGGCCGCTACCACTTCGAAGGCGCGGACCTGCAACTCCCGCTCACCGAGCCCGAAAAGGGCAACGCGATCCACGGCCTCGTCCGCTGGGTCCCATGGCAGTTGCAGGCCCGCAGCGAGGAATCGCTGCGGTTGAGCACCGTACTCCGTCCGCAGCCGGGCTATCCCTTCCTGCTGGACGTGACAGCCGAGTACCGGCTGGGGCCCGCCGGCCTCGACGTCGTCGTCTCCGCTACCAACGTGGGGGACGGGCCCGCTCCCTATGGCGTGGGGCAGCATCCGTATCTGACGGTCGGCACCGGCCCGGTCGACACGGTTCTGCTGACCGTTCCCGCACGGGACCGCTTTCTCACCGACGACCGGGGCCTGCCGGTCGGCCAGGAGCCTGTCGAAGGTTCGGCCTTCGATTTCCGTACGGCTCGCCCCCTCGGTTCCCAGCGGTTGGACACCGCCTTCAGCCTCGACCGTGTCGACGGCGACGAGGCCGTCGTACGGCTGGCCCACCCTTCAGGGGCTCACGGAGTGGATGTCCGGCTCGGCGAAGGCGCTCGGTACGTACAGATCTACACGGGCGACACGCTGCCGGAGACCGAACGCCGTCGGGGCGTCGCGGTAGAGCCGATGTCCTGCCCGCCGGATGCCTTTCGCAGCGGCCTCGGCCCCGACGTACTGGAGCAGGGCGACACCCATGTGCTCCGATGGGGCCTCAGGGCATGGCGGTCCTCATGAACGCGGGCATGTCCTGCGCGCCAAGCGCCCGGCGCCCGGCTGAGCCGACCGGGGGAAGCCGCTCCGTCCAATGGGTCAACAACAACCCGCCAGGGCTGCCGCCGCGCTCATCCGGTGATTGCCTGAACCCCGCCTGCCGGGTAGCGGTCGGGCGGACCGGAGCGGCGCAGCGAGGAGACAGGGCATCATGGATTCCCACGTCGAGGCATTGCGGGGTGCTCTGCCGGCCCACTTGCTGAATGGCCAGACAGCGCTGGTGACCGGCGCCAATTCGGGCATCGGCAAGGCCACTGCCATCGGACTGGGCCGGGCCGGTGCCGACGTGGTGGTCAACTACGTGAGCGGCCGTGACGCCGCCGAGCAGGTGGTGGAGGAGATCACCTCGTTCGGGGTGCGTGCGGTCGCCCACGAGGCGGACGTCTCGCAGGAGAGCCAGGTCATCGCGATGGTGGACCGAACGGTCCAGGATTTCGGGACCCTCGACATCCTGGTCGCCAATGCCGGTATGCAGCGTGATGCCGCGTTCACCGAAATGACTCTCGCCCAGTGGCAGAAGGTGCTCGACGTCAACCTCACGGGCCAGTTCCTGTGCGCGCGGGAAGCGACCAAGGAGTTCCGTCGGCGCGGAGTGGTCCCGGAGGTGTCCCGGGCGGCCGGGAAGATCATCTGTATGAGCTCGGTGCACCAGCTCATCCCCTGGGCAGGGCACGTGAACTACGCCTCCTCCAAGGGAGGCGTTCAGATGATGATGCAGACCCTGGCACAAGAGCTCGCACCGGAGAAGATCCGGGTGAACGCCGTCGCCCCCGGGGCGATCAAGACCCCCATCAACCGCAGCGCCTGGGAGACTCCGGAGGCTCGGGACGACCTCCTGCGCCTGATCCCCTACGACCGGATCGGTGACCCCGACGACATCGCGCACGCCGTCGTCCTGCTCGCATCCGACCTCATGGACTACGTGGTGGGGACGACTCTCTACGTCGACGGCGGGATGACGCTCTTCCCCGGGTTCGCGACCGGCGGCTGACCTCTTCCGCGGGCCCCGAACAGCGAAGGCGGTTATGCACACCTCGGTCCATCTGCTGGCGAGTGCTCCGGATCAACTCCTGCCGGCCCGAGAACTCATGGCCTTCACTCTGGCCTCCCACATCATTCTGGTCCCGTTGGGTGTAGCCCTGCCTCTGATCACCCTGGTCATGCACTACCGCGGGCTGCGTCACAAGGACGCGACAGCCCTCCTGCTGGCGCGGCGCTGGTCGGCGGTCATGGCGGTTCAGTTCGCCGTCGGTGTGGTCACCGGCACCGTGCTCTCCTTCGAGTTCGGTCTGCTCTGGCCGGGGCTGATGGGCAGGTGGGGCGATGTCTTCGGAATCGGCTTCGGGGTCGAGGCCTGGGCGTTCTTCCTCGAAGCGGTCCTCATCGCCATCTATCTCTACGGATGGCGGCGGTTGAAGCCCCGGACGCACTTCCTGCTCGGGTTGCCGCTCCCGGCCGCCGCACTGCTCGGGGCGTTCGGCATCCTGGCCGCCAACTCCTGGATGAACACACCGCAGGGCTTCTCCCTCGACTCCGCCGGCAATCCGATGGACGTGAACGTCTGGAAGACGATCTTCACGCCGATGTTCGGGCCGCAGTACTGGCACTTCGTCGTGGGCATGCTGCTGACCGCGGGCTACATGGTGGCCGGCGTCTACGCGGTCGGCCGGCTGCGGGGACGTCGTGACCGTTACCACCGGCTCGGCTTCGCCGTTCCCTTCACCATCGCCGCGCTGGCGACCCCGGTGCAGTTCGTCCTCGGCGATTCCATCGCCCGGTCGGTGTTCCACAAGCAGCCGGTGAAGTTCGCCGCCATGGAGATCGTCTGGAAGACGGACACCCGCGTACCGGAGTACCTGTTCGGCCGCCTGCACTCCGACGGTTCCATCTCGGGCGGTATCAAGGTTCCGCTGCTCGACTCCGTCCTCGCCGGCTTCAGCCCGAACACCAAGGTCGTCGGCCTGACTTCGGTCCCGCCGGACCAACGGCCGACAGCCGTTCAGGCGACAATCGCACACTGGGCTTTCGACATCATGGTCCTCATCGGCTCTGCTCTGGTGCTCCTCGCGCTCTGGTACGGCCTGGTCTGGCTGCGGCACCGCCGGCTCCCCGCCTCCACGTGGTTCTACCGCAGTGCGGCCTGCGCGGGTCCGGCCTCGGTCGTGGCTGTCGAATGCGGCTGGATCGCGACCGAGGTGGGGCGCCAGCCATGGATCGTCTACCAGAACATGCGCGTCGCCGAGGCAGTCACGGCGACGCGCTCGTCCACCCTGTGGATCATGCTCGGCCTGGTGATTGTCGTCTACCTGTTCATCTTCGGCTCGCTCCTCGCCGTCCTGCTCATGCTGCGCACCCGCTGGCGGCTCGCCGACGCGCAGCAGGCCGCCGGGCGTCCGGCGGATGAGCCGGAGAGGGACAGCCCCTACGGCCCCCGGGCGGCTGTCCCCGCAGGTGACGGCGCCGCCGGCGGTGCCTCCCCGTCCCGGGATGACCGACCGTGACGGCCGACCTGATGGCATTGGTGCTGCTGCTGGCCATCGCTGCGTACACCTGCGCGGGCGGTACCGACTACGGTGCCGGCTTCTGGGACCTGACCGCGGGAGGCACTGAACGCGGCAAGCGGCCGCGATGGCTCATCGATCACGCGATGGCACCCGTGTGGGAGGTCAACAACGTCTGGTTGATCTTCGTCTTCGTCATCATGTGGACCGGCTTCCCCACCCTCTACCAGGCTGTGTTCTCGGCGATGTGGCTGCCTCTGGCGCTGGCCGCCGTGGGCCTGGTCCTGCGCGGCGCCGGCTTCGCCTTCCGTAAGGTCGTCCGCCGGCTCGCAGACCGGCGTCTCTACGGTGCCGTGTTCGCCGTGGCCTCGCTCGTGACGCCGTTCTTCCTCGGCGCCGCCGTAGGGGGTGTCGCCTCAGGCCGGGTGAAGCCCGGTACGGAGGCGTCGGCAGACGCCTGGTCCAACCCCACCTCGATCATGTTCGGCCTGCTCGCCGTCGCCGCGACCGCCTTCCTGGGCGCCGTCTTCCTGACAGGGGATGCCCGCCGCTTCGACGCACCCGATCTGATCGCGTACTTCCGGCGGCGCGGGCTGCTGAGCTTTGGCGTGCTCGTGGTGCTGGTGGTGATCACCCTGTTCGTCGCCAGCGAGGACGCCCCGCACGTGTGGCACGGGCTCACCCACGGGGCGGGGCTGGCCTTCGGTATCGCCGGCGCAGTGGCTTCCTTCACCACGGTGTGGCTGCTCGTGCGGAGACCGGGCGGCTGGGCCCGCGCCTCGGCCGTCGGTGCCATTGCTTGCGCGGTTCTCGCCTGGGGCCTGGCCCAGCGTCCCTATCTCCTCCCGCGGTCGCTGACCGTCGCCGAAGGCGCCGGCGCATCGACCACGCTGACCTGGCTGGCGTTCGTCACTCTTGTCGCCCTGGTGATCGTGGTACCGGCCGTCGTGTTCCTGTACTGGCTCGACACCAGAGGCGATCTCGAAGAACTTACCGAGGCCGACCTGCGACAAGGCGGCGATCCCGAGGACGGCGGCACGGCGGGAGCCGCCTGACCGTCGGTACGGCTGAACCTCCACCGCGCCAGGACCCTGCCGAAAGGAGTTGCTGTGACAGACGACGAGATCTACCTCGGAATCGCGCTGACCCTGATCCTCGCCACCGGGTCACAGATCCTGGCGAGCAAGCTGCGCGTCCCCGCCCTCATCATCCTGCTGCCCGCAGGGTTTACGGCCGGCGCGCTGACAGACGTCATCCACCCCGACCAGCTGATGGGGCGGAACTTCGACGTCCTCGTGTCGATGTCCGTGGCGGTGATCCTCTACGACGCCGGTCTCGGGCTCAACCTGCGCAAGCTCACCGGCCGCACACGGTGGATCGTGGGACGGCTGCTGCTGCTCGGTGTGCTCGTCACGTTCCTGGTCACCTCCGCCGTGGCACCGGCGATGTTCGACATGCCCCTCAAAGTCGCCTCGATGCTCGGCGTGATCCTGGTCGTCTCCGGTCCCACGGTCGTGGGCCCCATCCTCGACTTCGTACGGCCCACGGACAAAGTGCGCCGCATCCTCATCTGGGAAGGGACCCTGACCGACCCGATCGGCGGCATCCTGGGCGCACTGGTCTTCCACGCCATCGCCACCACGCACCGGGTCGACATCGGCCGGGGCTACCAACTCGGCCAGTTCGCCATCAGCATGGCCGTGGGACTGATCGGCGGAGCGGTCGGTACGGGATTGCTCTCGCTCACGCTTCGCACGCTACGGCTCGGCGAGACGCTCGGGACGCTGGCCCAGTTGGCCACCGTGATCGCCGTGTCCGCCGGCGCCGACATCGTCAGGGACGACACGGGACTCATCGCCGCTATCGTCACAGGCCTCGCCGTCACCAACATCAGCGGTTTCGACATGCCCGCGCGGCGTCCCTTCTTCGAGACTCTGGCCCAGCTGATCATCGGTCTGCTGTTCGTCTCTATCTCCTCCACCGTCACACCTGCGTCCCTCGTGCCCGTACTCCTCCCGGCCCTCGCCCTCATCGCCATCCTGGTCCTCGTGGTGCGGCCTCTCGTGGCCTACGTGTCGACCGCGGGCTCCGGTCTGTCCATGGGCGAGAGGACCTTCGTCGGATGGATGGCCCCCCGCGGCATCGTTGCTGCGGCCACGGCCACGGCGTTCTCCGCGAGCCTCGTCGACAAAGGGGTCGACGGGGCCGCCAGAATTCTTCCCGTCACCTTCCTCGTGATCGTCGGGACGGTCCTGCTGTACGCCCTGAGTGCGGCACCGGTCGCCAGAATGCTGGGCATCGTCAAACCCGCCGGGACACGGATCCTGCTCGTGGGCGGCGAGCCGTGGGTGGTCGATCTGGGAAGGAGTCTGAGCTCGGCCGGCCTCGACCTGCTGATGTGGGCAGGCCTCGCGCAGGAGCGCCAACGGATCGCGGACGCCGGTATCCAACTCGCCAAGGGTGATCTGCTGGCCACGGCCACCAACCCGGGTGCCCGGCTGGAGGGGGTGACGGCAGTCTTCCTGGCCACGGACGACGACGACTTCAACGCGCTCGCTTCGGTCGTGATGCAGGACAGCGTCGAAGGACCCGTCTATCGGGTCGGGCCTCCCCACGACAGCCACGGAGTCGTGGCTCCCTACACCGGCGGGGACATCCTCTTCGGTAGATCGCTCGTCCGCCACACGCTGGCCGCGCGGTACGAGGCGGGCGCGCGGTTCCTGGTTCAGCCGGCCTACGCTCCACTGCCGCCCGGGAGCGAGACCCTCTTCGTGGTACATGAGGACCTGCGGCTGGAACCCGTAACCGAGAAGCGGCGGGTCACTCCCAAGGAAAGCGACAGCGTTGTGCTGCTGACGCCCGGCACCGAGCAGTGAGGCAGGCTCCCATGATGTCCTGGGCCTCCGCATTCCGGTTGCGGCAATACGTGAAAGCGAGCCTGTGGATCACGCCGTTGTTCGGTCTCGTGCTGGGAGTCGTGCTGGCCGAACTGGCCATCGCCGCTGACAGTTCGGACTGGCCACCGGGTGGCTGGCGCTATTCGGCGACGACGGCGAGCGGAGTTCTGAGCTCCATCGTCGGGTCGATGGTCGCCCTTCTGGGATTCGTTGTGACCATCGGTGTTCTCGTCATTCAGCAGGCCACAGGAACGTTGTCCCCCAGATATATGCGGCTCTGGTACAGGGACCGGCTGCAGAAGGCCGTGCTGGCCACCTTCACCGGCACATTCGCGTTCGCCTTCTCCTTGCTGCGCAGTATCGAGTCGAATTCGGTACCGGACCTCGGAGTCACCCTCGCCGGCGCTGCCGTGGCCGTCAGCCTGTTGCTGCTGCTCATCTATCTCAACCGCTTCACGCACAACCTCAGGCCGGTCGCCATCGCCGATCTCGTCGGCCGCATGGGGGAGGACGTCTTCGAGCACGGGACCTCGACGGCCAGGGCCTCGGCGCCGCACCACGGTGAACCAGAGCCGGGTGGACGGACGACCGTGGTCCGCGCGACAGGAAGCGGAGCCCTCCAAGCCCTCCACATGGCAGGCCTCGCGGCTCTCGCCGCGTGCCATGACTGCGTGTTCACCGTGCCCCATGTGATCGGTGACTACGTCCCCCGTGGCGCCGTCCTCGTCGAAATCCACGGCGGCACGTCCACCCCCGACAACGCGCGGGTGACCGGTCTCATCGCGCTCGGTGCCGAGCGGACGATCGAACAGGATCCGGCCTTCGCCCTGCGGGTGCTCGTCGATATCGCCATCCGCGCGCTGTCGCCCGCCGTCAACGACCCCACCACCGCGGTACAGGTCCTCAATCACATCGAGTCGTTCCTCACCAGGATCGGCCAGTCGCCACTGCCCGGCCGGTATGTGCTGGCCGGTGACGACGGCAGGCCGCGGCTCGTGCTGCGGGGCAGGGCATGGGAGGACTACCTTCAGCTCGCCGTTTCCGAGATCCGCGATTACGGGGCAACGTCGACGCAGGTCTGCCGACGGCTGCGTGCCCTGCTCGACGGGTTGCTCGACAGCCTGCCCGCCACCCATCATCCGGCAGTACGGGCAGAGGTGGATCTCCTGGGTGAATCGGTGGAACGGGCGTTCCCCGATGCGGCTCGCCGTGCTGTCGCGCAGATGGCCGACAGCCAGGGCGTGGGTGGCCGGTCCCGGCCCGGCCGATAGCGGGGTGGCTGTGTCTCCAGCCACCCCAGCCGGCTCACACCGGGCCGAAGTGCCCGTTCAGTTCGGCTCCACCCAGCCGTGTCGGATGGCATGGCCGCCGAGCTGCATCCGGGTCCGGACTCCGGCCATGTCCATGAGGTGGCGCAGGCGTCGGTGCAGTGTGCGCGGTGACAGACCGAGCTGTGTCGCGGCTGTCGGGTCGGTCAGGCCGGCCAGCAGAAGGGCGAGGATCTTTCGGTCGAGGTCGGTCGGGCCTTCCGTACCGAGCTCCACGGTGGGTTCGGATTGTCCGCCGGTGCCCGACAGTTCGAGCGGGTGGGCGGTGCGCCATACGGTCTCGAACAGCGCATCCAGCGCATCCAGTAGGCCGCTGCGGTGCAGCAGCACGGCACCGGGTTCTCCGGCCGGTGTGACCGCGAGTGGGACGAGGCCGAGGTCGGCGTCGGCCAGCACGAGTTTCATCGGCAACTGGTCGGCGACACGCAGTTCCACGCCGTTGCGCAGTGAATCGATCGCATCGGTGATGATGCCCGGCTCTGCCAGCACGGCCCTGTCCAGTACCGCCCGGAAGTGCACGCCGCGGCCGATGGCCATGGGTTCGGCCGAGTTCTCATCGGGCGGCACGGCGACGAACGGTGCGGTGATGAACGTGCGGACCTGCGTGCGGGCTGCCTGCTGTACCTGAAGGAAGCGATGGCGGATGGCGTCGACGCCCGTGACGACCTCGATCAGATCGCTGATGCTGTTCCCGGTCATCGCCGCCCGGTGTTCCTCGGCGAAGGTCACGAGAGCCTGCTCGGCCATGCGCAGCCCGTCCTGGCGCTGGCTGATGAGAGCGCCGAGGGCCATGGCCGGCGGCGCGGCGGTGAACAGCCCATCCGCCGAGCTGATCACCAGCCCCCACCCGACCAGATGGCACAAGGCCTTGTCGATGTGGGCCTGCGACACGTCCAGCAGATCCGACAGCAGGATTGCGGTGGAGTTCGGCCGTCCGAGCAGCGCCCGGTAGACGTGCTCGTCATCGGGCTCGAGGCCCAGAACATCCAGCATCGGCGACCGACTCTCTTCCGCTTGCCGCAGCGGGGAGAGTATGCGCCATGGTGGCAGGCCCTGAATAGTCCCTGCTGGGAGCGGGTGTGAGGGGAAGGGCCCCGGGGAGTCGCCTCCCCGGGGCCCGACAGTGCGGTTCATCGCAGGCCGTACGCCCGGATGATCTCGTTCTTGACGCTGAAGCCGCGGTCCGTCCCGGCGCTCGCGCGGATCGACACGAAGGCGCCGGGCTTCTTGGCCGTCTTGAACGAACCCGTCCAGTAGCCGCCGGAGCCCTTGGCCAGGGTCACCTTCTGCCAGGTGGCGCCGTCGTCGTACGAGACGTCCAGCTTCACCGTGGTGACCTTGCCCGGCACGGTGGCGAGGTCCATCGACACCGGCTTGAGCGCGATCCGCTGCGTCGCGTTGGCCTTGATGTCACCGTGCAGGTCCGACTCCAGCTTGTAGTCCAGGTTCAGCACCGAGAACCGCTCGAAGAAGTCCGAGTCGACGGTGTCGGACATGAACGTCCACTCCGTGTGGGTGCGCGTCGACAGGCGGAAGACGTCACCGGGCCGCTCCACGTCGAGGACGGTGCGATAGGGAAGGTTGCCCGCCGGCACCTCCACCCACTGCATGTCCCCGCTGACCGGGTTGTCGTGGATCAGCTTGTCGCCCTGGAAGACCTGCAGGTGGGACGGTGTCTCACCCCACGGCAGGTAGCCGCCCAGCCGCATGTTGTCGCTGGCGGAGGCCCACGCCTGCACGTTCCACGTCATGTAGTTCTGCCAACGGGAGTTGTACACACCGAAGGACTCGCTCTGAGCGGGGCGGGTCAACGGAGCGAACCAGTCCAGACGGCTGGCGCTGCCCTTGGCATAGGTGTTATCGCCCGACACCATCACCCACGGCAGGGGTCCGTCGACACCTTGCGCGTGGAACTCCCTCCAGACCTGGCCCGGGGTCACCCATTCGGTGCGGGTGCCCGGGTGCCACTCGAGCTCGGGCATGTTGAACGACGGGTTGAGGGTGAAGTCGGACCGGTAACCCTCCGACAACTTGCCTTCCGTGGCCGAGTAGTAGCGGGCGTCGATCCGGGCGAGGTCATGCTGGGTGGGCTTGTAGACGAGTGCCCGGTCCGGCACCTGGCCGGGGTAGTCCCGGGTCAGGTCGTAGACGAACGGCGTGTGCTCGGTCTGCTTCACGGTCAGCTTGAAGATGCCGGCCTTGGCCGTCGCGATGAGGGCCTTGCCCGCGTCGCGGTGCACGGTGGCGACCGGGATGGCCGACTCGCCGACGTACTCCATCAGGCCGCCGACACCGTCGTTGACCACGATCAGAGCCTTCGCACCGGCCGCGACCGCGGCCTCGGTGCGCTCCTGCGGCGAGACCTCGTCGCTGCGCGTGATGACGACGACCTTGCCCTTGGCGTGGATCTTCTCGTACGCGGTCGCCGCGCCGTTGCCCGCGTAGACGGCGTTCAGCGTGTCCGTGGCGGTGCCCAGGGCGCTGCCCGCCTGCACCCTTGCCTCGAATTGGAGCCGACCGCCCAGCGTGCTCAGGCCGAGCTGCGGCTCGCCCTTGCGCCAGCGGGTGATCAGCATGAACTCGCCCTGCTTCATGGGCTCCGTCGGGGCGACGTAGACATCGTCGTACGTGGGGGGTACCACGTACGCGCTGCGGTAGTCCATGTACGGGTCGAGGCCCTTGTAGTGGACGTTGAAGTCGACCTTGCGCTGGCGGTCCTCGGTGCGCTGCGGCGCCTCGGTCTGCAGCAGGCGTGCCTTGCTCGCGTCCAGTACCACGTTCGCGGAGCCGTCCTTGAGCACGGTCTCCGGGTCGACCAGCACGGCCACGCCCGAGCGTTCCGCCTTCTCGCCGGCCACGTCGAGGTACCCCGCGACGGTGTACAGGCCGGGTGCCATGCGCATCGTGGTCGAGCCCTCGACGTAGACATTCCACGGCCAGGAGTCGCCGGCCAGGTTTATCCCGACCCAGCCGGCGGCGGGCTTGCCGTCCCGGCCGACCAGCTTGATGTTCAGGTCGTAGCGCTCTTCCTCCTCGAGCAGCGCCACCGAGGTGCGGGTCACCGGCTTCCCGGTGGCCGCGTCGGTGGCTATCACGTAGCCGACATGCCGGCCCGCCGAGACGGCTTGCGGGTCACCGGTCACCGGGACGGCAGCGGTTCCGCCCGCCGGAACGGTCACCGTGGTGGCTCCCAGCGTGAACGGGCCGTCGTCGTCGGTGAGCGCCAGGTTCAGCGTGACGTCGGCGGAACCGGTGTTGGTGTACGTCAGGCTCTCCGTGACGGCGACGTCGCTCGGCTCGTGCGGCCAGGTGTAGTTGCCGAAGAAGAGCGATCCGGTGCCGCGAACCGTGGTGCGCACGGCGGCGGCCACGTCGAGGCGGCCGGTGCCGACCTCGTACGGCGAGTACCCGTCGTCCAGGCCCTTCGCCGTGCTCATCAGGTGTTCCTTGAGCTGCGCGCCGGTCCAGTCCGGGTGCTGCTGGGCCAGGATCGCCGCCGCGCCGACCACGTGCGGGGTGGCCATCGAGGTGCCGCTGATGGTGCGGTAGAGGCCCTCACCACCGTCGGTCATCTCCTGCGAGCGGGCTGCGGTGATGTCCACGCCGGGCGCCGCGATGTCCGGCTTCATGCCGCCGGAGTAGGCCAGCGGGCCGGTGCTGGAGAAGTTCGCGAGCTGGTCCTGCTTGTCCGTGGCGGCCACGGTCAGCGCCGAGGCGGCCGCGCCGGGGGCGGAGATGCTCTCCGGGCCCGCGTTGCCGGCAGCGATGACGAACAGGGTGCCGTACTGGGCGGACAGTGCGTCGACCGTCTGCGACATGGGGTCGTTGCCGTCTGTCGGGTAGGAGTCGCCGAGGCTCATGTTGACGACGTCCGCACCGGTCTCGGCGGCCCACTGCATGCCGGCCATGACCCAGGAGTCCTGGCCGTAGCCCTCCGCGCCGCCGAGCACCTTGCCGACGAACAGGTCGGCGCCGGGGGCGACGCCCTTGTTGTCGCCTCCGGAGGCGGCGCCCGAACCGACGATCGTGCCGGCCACATGCGTGCCGTGCCCATTGACGTCGGTGACGGCCTCACCCGGCACGAAGCTGGCCGTGCCGTCGATCAGGCCGGCGAAGTCGGGGTGGTTGGCGTCGATGCCGGTGTCGAGCACCGCCACCTTGACGCCCTTGCCGTTGTACCCGGCGGCCCAGGCCTCGGGCGCGCCGATCAGCGGCACGCTCTCCTTGAGGTTGGCCTTCACACGACCGTCGAGCCACAGCTTCGCCACACCTGCGCCCAACTTCGCGCTGCCCAGCGGCGCGACGGTGGTCCAGAAGGTGCGGGCCTGCCGCTTCTCGGTGCTGAGCACAGCACCTCGGATGCCGTTGAGCTTGCGGGTCAGCTTGCTGCCCCGGGGAGCCGTCGGCTCGACGGCCGAGCGGGACTTCGGCTGGACGTACGTCGCAATCAGCGGTACCGCGGCCGACTTCGCGTCGTCGTAGCCCATCTCGATCAGGTCGGTGACGTTGAACAGCCGCCTGTCCAGCTTGTCAGTGCCCAGTAGTGGCGCCGCCTCGTCCGGGATGACGAACAGGTCACCCTTGATCTTCTGGATCTTTACGCCGCCGACAGCGCTGTCCGGCCGGTCGACGTCGGCGGTCTGCTTGCCGTCGGCCATCGTGGTGACCGTGACGACGTCGCCCGTGACCAGGGTGACCTTGTGGGTCGCCGAGGACTTGGCGGGAACGGTGGACTTGCTCGGAGCGGCTTGTGCGGGCGCTTGCAGAACTGCGAGCCCCGACGCCAGCAGCGGCACCGCGGCGGCGGCCGAGATCAGCTGCCAGCGCCTGCGCCGGAAGGCGGAAGAGTGAGAGGGGGAGAACATGCCATGGGTTTATCGGCCGACAACGCCCGACGTGAAGGCCTGCTGGCGGCAAGTCCTTGCCATGGCAAGGACTTGACAGCCGCAAACGGCTGGAAGCGGGGCAAGATGTCCGTGCCGACGCCGATATCCAGTCACCGGTTGCAGCGCGATGCGGTGCCTCGGCCCGGGCTCGGAATCCCGGGTTCGTCGAGGTGGAGGTCGTTATGCTGCGGAGCGCCCGCGTCACCCGCCTGTTCCCGACGGGACCTGGCGACACGGCAGGACACTTCCCCGTGCATGGCCAGGGCGAAAAAGCCGACGAGGCACATGACTGAGAGGTTCCGCTGTCGAGAACGTCCGGCGCCGCAGCGAGGCAGCGCTGACGCCGCTGATGCGGCCGTCGTCCAGGCGCACCCGCGTGTTCAGTACCCCGGAGCAGTTACTCGAGGGAGGGACGGCGGCCTCGTGCAGGGCGGCAGGAGGCCGCGCCGCCGTGGCCGGGTGCGACCTGCTCAATTCTGAGCGGTGAGGGTGATCAACGTGGCGGCGAACGGTGGGAACCCGGTGGGCAGGGCCCAGTACATCGTGCAACACCCGTGCAGAAGGTCACCGCATGACGCCGCATCAGGACCAGGGCGGACCGGGCGTCGCAGCGAGGTAGCAGGACCAGCGTCGCGTGCGAGGCGAGGCCGGCATTCATCTGCACGACCCCGCCGAAGGAGAGGAAGGGCGGCAGGGCGATCAGGTGCACGTCGTGCTCGACATCGCCGAACACCGTGTGGCAGGTGAGCACCTTGAGCATCACGTGGGAGTGGGTGAGCTCAGCGCCCTTGGGTCGGCCCGTGGTGCCGTAGGTGTACAGGATGACCGCCGTGTCAGTGGGCTCCGTGGCCACCGTCTCGAAGCCCGTGCTCCGGTCGGGCTGTGCCGGCGGTCAGGGTCTGGCGCCCGCGATGGGGGAGTGCTCGGTGGGGGCGGTCACCCACGTCACCGCGGGCGATCTCCCGTTCGAGGATGCATCTCGTCTCGCTCGTGATCCGCTCCGCGTACTCCGCGTACTCCGCGTACTCCGCGTACTCCGCGTACTCCGCGTACTCCGCGTACTCCGCGTACTCCGCGTACTCCGCGTACTCCGCGTACTTGCCTCGCACCGCACTGTATCGGCCGACGCCCCGATGAGGCCCCGCGTTCAGCCGATCCGAACCCGGCAGCCGGTAGGCCTCCGGGCGAGCAGTGAGTACGAAGCGGAGCTCGGCGCGGAAGTCGCCCAGGTCGGGCACCGACAGGACGCCGATGCGGGTTCCCGCGGCGACGATGATCACATCCTGCTTGGTGGGCCACCGCCGGTAGATGGCGGGCTTGCCCCCCGGCCCGTGCCGCGACCGCGTCCCTCGTGACCACCCGATGCCCTGCTCGGTCACCAGGCCCACGACTCGGTCACCAGGCCCACGACCGCGTCGAGGACGGCACCGGCGACCCGTTCCTCGCGCCGTCGACCTGGCTCTCGTACGGCTGCATGCCTACCCTGCGCAGAGCCTACGTCTCCGCCGGATCGGCCGAAACGCGCTCGCCCGGGGAGGTGCACAAAGTTGCGCCGGGTGCCGTTCTCGGATCGGTGCAGCGGCAGGGCTCCCGCCGCCACTTCGCGTCACTCCCTCGCCAGGACGGGGCGTCCTCGTTGGCCTAGGCTTGTCAATCGGGGCCGAAAGGGGTTCGAGATGGACGAATACCCCCTGATCGAGAACCACGGTCTGATCGGTGATCTGCAGACCGCGGCTCTCGTGACCACCGATGCGACGGTCGACTGGTTCTGCTGTCCGCGCTTCGATTCGCCCAGCGTCTTCGGCGCTCTGCTCGACCGGCGGAAGGGCGGCCACTTCACCGTCGGGCCCGCCGCTGACAGCTATACCACCAAGCAGCTCTACCACCCGGACACCGCCGTGCTGGTCACGCGTTTCATGACCGAAGCCGGAGCCGGCGAGGTGGTCGACTTCATGCCGATCACCGGCACGACCGCGACCGACCGGCACCGTCTGGTCCGCATGCTGCGCTGTGTCCGGGGGAGCATGACCTTCGAAGGGGAGATCGCTCCGCGCTTCGACTACGGCCGCAAGCCGCACGAGGTGCACATCACGGAGCACGGGGCCGTGTTCACCTCACAGGACATGGACCTTGCGATCCACGCCGTCCGTGAGCCCCAGGACGAGCGGCTGCTGACTATTCTCCCGAACGACAACGACCTGCGCTTCACCCTGACCCTGCAGGCAGGACAGCAGCGCGGGCTGGTCATGGAATCGTCTCCTGGCGGGCCGCCGCACGAGGTCCGAGTGGCGGAGTTCGAGCAGCTCTTCGACGAGACGGTCCGGTTCTGGCGCTCGTGGCTGGGCCAGTCCACCTACTCGGGCCGTTGGCGGGAAGCGGTGGAGCGTTCGGCCGTGGCGCTGAAGCTCATGACCTACGCACCGACCGGCGCCCTGGTCGCCGCCCCCACAGCGGCTCTGCCCGAGCAACTGGGCGGGGAACGCAACTGGGACTACCGGTTCACCTGGATTCGTGATGCGTCGTTCTCGGTGTACGCCTTGCTGGGCATGGGATTCAAGGAAGAGGCCGCCGCGTTCATCAGCTGGCTGCACGAGCGCGTGAAGGAAAAGGCCGGTGAAGGCGATGGCAGCACCGGGCCACTGAACATCATGTACCGGGTCGACGGCTCCTCCGACATGGTCGAGGAGACCCTCGACCATTGGGAGGGGTACCGCGGCTCCGCCCCGGTCCGCATCGGGAACGGAGCAGCGACCCAGCGGCAACTGGACATCTACGGTGAGGCACTCGACAGCATCTACTTCGCGCACCAGCACGGCATGCACCTCGACCACGGGGGCTGGACCGCGCTGCACACGCTTCTCGACTGGCTGGTCGACCACTGGGACCAGCCCGGCGAAGGCCTGTGGGAGACCCGTGGCGGCCAGAAGGACTTCACCTACGGGCGCGTGATGTCCTGGGTGGCCTTCGACCGCGCCCTTCGGATCGCCTACGACGACGGCCGTCCCGCGGCCCGCGGCCGCTGGGTGGACGCGCGTGACGAGATCTACGCGCAGGTACTCAACCGCGGATGGGACCCGAAGAAGCAGGCCTTCGTGCAGCATTACGGCGACGATGTGCTCGACTCGTCGCTGCTGCGCATGCCGACGGTCGGCTTCATCACGCCGGATGATCCGATGTGGAAGTCCACGCTGGACGCGATGGAGCGTGAGCTGGTCAGCGACAGCCTGGTCTACCGCTACAACCCCGAGGCATCCCCCGACGGGTTGCGGGGCTCCGAGGGAACCTTCTCCCTGTGCACGTTCATGTACGTCGATGCCTTGGCGCGGGCCGGACGCACCGACCTGGCCAGGCTGGTGCTGGAGAAGATGCTCACCTATTCCAACCACCTGGGCCTGTTCTCCGAGGAGATCGGCCTGACGGGACGACAGCTGGGCAACTTCCCGCAGGCCTTCACGCACTTGGCCCTGATCGACGCGGCGATCACTTTGGACGCCAAGCTCAATGGGGGCGCGTAGGGGCAGGACGTAGGCGCACGGAGTTCGTGCGCGAAGAGAACGTCGTGCTCCGGGGGCAGTGAACCGGAGGCGGGCTGCACCACGAATCGGGCTCCCCACGCCCGCCCGGCCCAGGGCCGATGCCGTTCCAGCCGTGCCCATTCCTCATTCGTCAGATCACCCCGCCCCATGCCCGAGTCAACGAGACGCGCAGGGACCCGTCACATCTGAGGCTTTCACTTCGAGGTGGTGTGCCGGTGGGGGCGGGTGCAGATCCCGGCCCACGTCACTGGCCCACCCTTCCGTCGACGCACTCGCGCAACAGGTCGGCATGCCCGCAGTGACGGGCGTACTCCTCGATCCTGTGCACCAGCAGCTCCCGAACCGCGATCCCGTCCTTCCCCACCCGCTCGCCCAGGTCCGGGTGTTCGGCCAGTGCGGCGTCGGTCGCGGCCTGCTCGCGCTCCAGATCGGCGTACGCGGCGTCGACCACGGCCTGCTCCGCGACAGCTCCGTTGAAGTCCGCGTCCTTCTCGCCGTAAAGCTTCGGCACCGGGTCACCATCGGTGATCCAGTTGCGCCAGTCCCGTTCCACCTCGACGAGGTGCCGAACCAGGCCGAGCAGCGACATCGTCGACGGCGGAACCGACCGCCGGGCCAGCTGCTCCGCATCCAGGCCCTTGCACTTCATCCGCAACGTCATGCGGTAGTCCGTCAGGAAGTCCTGCAGCGTCGCGAGCTCGCCGTCCGGACTGGCGCCTTCCCGGTCGCGGGGGTCATCGTCCGGATCGGCCCACATGTCGGGGAAGACGGTTGCCTGGCTCCATCGCGCGGGTTGATCAGTCATGCGTCGCATGATCGCCTGGAACGGCCCGAGCCCGCTACTGTGTTTTCACTTCGCGGTGGCGTCAGGATCAGGAACCGGTCTCGGCGACGTGGCCCTCCAGCAGGCCGGGCCGGTACGGCATCCGCGTCAGTCGGGTGCGGGTCTGACCGGTCCCATCGGGATGCTGATACATCAGGACTACCCTCGCCCCACCACCATGGCGTCTCGAAGCGGATGCCCCCAGATGTTTTGCCGGGCAGGCCCCTGGGTCCACTCCGACAACGCGCGGGCTGGCGCAGGTTGGCAGGTAGAGGCCCCATCGGCGGTCCGGGCCTGTCTCCGAGAAGTCCAGGTCGGCTCTGCGGCGCCGCAGAGGCGTCCGGTGTCCGTCGGATCTCCGGCTGCGGCGCCACTCGGAGCCGGGAGGGGCACGGGCTTGCCCGTGCCCCTCGCTCACCGTCGTTCTCCGTCCGTCAGGTGATTCGACGTCTCATGATCAGACCCACTGCCACATCGGCCAGGACGAAGCCGAGCAGTGTCACACCGAGGACGGGCAGGGCCCATCCAAGGGCGGCCACGACTGGAACGCCGACGATCAGTACGGGCAGAGGCAGTTGGCGCCAGACACCGCGAGCGGGCGCTTTCCCGAATGATGCCGCGCGGTCCGAGCGGGTGGGGCGCCGCTGCCACCACATGCGGTAGCCCCAGAAGATCACCAGCATCAGCCCGATCGCGATGGCGGCGAGCACGATCTGGTTGACGATGCCGAAGAGGACACCCATGTGCCCCTGGACACCGAGCTTGCTGAGCTTGGAGAGGAGAGGATGGTCGGCCCAGCGGGTGTGCGCGGTGACCTCAGGAGGAGGGCTCGTGCGCGGGGTGGCAGGTCCTGGCTGTCAGGAGGTGGAAGACCAAGTGCAGTGCGAACTGGAGTGAGCCGAGTACCAGTACGGTGACGTCGAACCTGCGTTGCCGGGCTCCGAAGAGAGCAGTCCCGAGGACTGCCAGGATGGCGAACACGAGCAACACGGCCCCTGCGCCCGGAAGCCGGCCACCGGAAGCCACGTGTGCCACGGCGCTGAGCAGAAGCGAGGCGCAGAGCAGACCGTTTCCGGTCCGTGTCAGCCAGCTTCCCGGTGCACGCACCGGCACAAAGTACCGGCACTATGGGCTGATGGTGTGTGGAATCGGAAGTCCGCAGGCTCACAGGGCGTTCTGGTAGCCGTTCTCGCCCTTCACCAACGTCGGTGGGAGTGGGGGTCCGATATCTCGTCGGTGGTGACGATCAAGGGCCCGATAGGCGTGAACGTGTCGTACGACGTGCGCGTGGAGCGGCCCTGGATCGGACCATGACGTCCAGCACCCAGGTGCCGTCGACGACATCGTCCAGTGCGTCGTCCGCGTCGTCCGCGTCGACGTGGCCGGCGGTGCGTCCCGCGCTTCTCTGCATAGCCGGTCAGGCGTTCGGCCAGGGCTGCGTTGCCTGGTACCTCAGGCGGCGGGTCCGCCAACGCCCCTTGTTGGTCGGGCCTCTGACGGGAGCGATCGATCCGGAGAGGAACTGGCCAATAGGGTGACTCACATGTCTGTCACGTTGAGCTCCACCAAGACCCGTGCCGCCCTCCGCGTTTCGGCACGTGTCTCAGGCGAGTTGCTTCTGGTTCTTGTCATGGCCGCGGCGGCGGTGTGGGTGCTGGGTCGTATGTGGTCGGTCATCTGGCCGCTCATAGTCGGCTTGTTGCTCACCACTCTGACATGGCCCATAGCGCGCTACCTGCGCCGACGCGGGTGGCCCCCGGCCCTCGCGGCTTCTGTGGTGACGGTGCTGTTCCTCCTGGTTGCCGCCGGGATCGCAGCGCTGATTGCGGTGCCGGTGGCCTCCCAGTCCGGTGAGCTCGCCGACGGTGTGGTCGAAGGTATCCAGAAGCTACGCACGTGGGCCTCCGGGCCGCCGCTCAACATCGGTGACGATCAGATCGCCGGTGCGTTCGATTCTGCGGCTGCCCGCATCCAGGACAGCGTCGGCAGCATGGTCACCACTGTCGTCACCGGGGTGAGCACTGTGGTCAACGGCGTGGTCACTGCAGTCCTGGCGGTCTTCCTGATGTTCTTCATGCTCAAGGACGGCCCCCGGTTCCTGCCGTGGCTCGCCCGTCAGCTGCCCGGTCGGCTTTCCACCGATGTTCCGACTGTGGCGGCGCGTGGTTGGCGGACGCTGGGTGAGTTCGTGCGTTCCCAGGCGTATGTCGGCTTGCTCGACGCCGTCCTCATCGGCCTCGGTCTGTGGATTGTGGGAGTGCCGCTGGTGCTCCCCCTGGCGGTGCTGACCTTCGTGTCCGCGTTCGTGCCGATTGTGGGAGCTCTGTTCGCCGGTTTCGTTGCGGTTCTCATCGCCTTGGTGTCGAACGGATTGACCGACGCGCTGATCGTGTTGGCGATCATCGTCGTGGTGCAGCAGCTCGAGGGCAATGTGTTCCAGCCCATGATCCAGAGTCGCGGACTCGGTCTCCATGCTGCGGTGGTCCTGCTGGCTGTGACCTTGGGCGGCAGTCTGGCCGGCATCGTGGGCAGCCTGCTCGCCGTACCCGCCGCCGCACTGATCGCGGTGGTCTGGAACTATCTGCGCGAGCAGCTCAGCGTTCCGCAGCTGGAGCCAGAAACCCGTGTGTCCCCGAGTGGCGCCCGATCTCCGTCATGAAGCTTCCCGCTTCGTTCCGGTGGTCGGGACGATCGGGCGGCCGCCCACTCCCAGCTGTCTACGGGGTCGACGGGTGGCCCTGCAACGTCCGCCTGGGCCACGGATGCGGCCCAGAGAGGACACTCGTCCGTCCTGCGCCTCGATCCGGCGCCACTCGGCCCGGCACGGCGGCGCTCCAGCTCGAGAAGGCGCGTCGGCGAGGTGGACGAGTTGCCTGATTGCTTCGAGTTGTAGGTCAGTTGATCAGCAGCGCCCCGGACCCGTGATGTCCCTGTTCTACGGCGGTTCCTGCGGCGGTGTCACGGGTCCCGGGCGCCGGCCGAGGCGGCCCGGAACGGGAGACGGGCGGGCCGGGACCCGTGCGGGTCGGCGCCCCGTCTCCCTTCCGGCGCACCTCGCAGAACCAGGGAGGCCGACTCCACATCGGCGTGCATGCACGGCGCGTTGACTTGGCGCCGCCTGGCCCGCTCGCCGAGGCGCCGTCTGTCCGCTGCTCCTGGCCCGATCCGATGTCGCGGTGGCCGACCGCGCCGGCTCCTCGACATTGTGATCGGTGACCGCGGCGACGACCCGACAAGCACCGCCGCCGTGTGTGGACCCTCGGCGGGCAGCCGGCGATCGTCCGCCGGAGCTCCGAGCGGGTACGGGCCTCGGGCCGACCGGTACGGAGTCAGCACGCTGCCGAACCGGTGCTGGTTCCGCGCCGACTTCGAAGACCGCGAGCGGTGAGACCGCCATGGTGCGGGTCCGAACGCGAGCCGGTCAGCTTCCTTGCAGACCGAGGCCGCTTCGACCGCGTGCGCCGGACGGCTCGATCAGAACGCGAAGACCGGTCCTTCGCCCAGGCTTGCCTGCATCTGACACGCATTGCCGAAGGTGGCCGACCAGGCGACGCTACGGCCCTGCCACACGCCGGTCGCTTCGAGGACGACGGGGTCCCACTGGCGTGTGCAGTTTCCCGGCGACTGCTGCGTGGTCAGCCGAGCGAACTCGCCGTCGACCGCGCGCAGCTCCGAACAGGCCGCAGCGGGCGAAGGGTGAGTGCCGTTCGGGCGGGGCGCACAGCTCAGGGTGACAGCTCGCTGGACGGTGACCGAGGAGGCGCTGCCCTTGCCGACCGACAGGACGAGGGCCGACGGGGCGTAGAGGCCGGTCGGCTGAGCGGGTCGGCCCTGCGCGACGCCCATGGCTGCCGTGCCGGACACGATGAGTGTGGACACCGCGGTGATTACGCCGATTCTGCCGAGGTTGTAACGCATGCGTGAAACTCCTTCGTCGGGGGTGGTGATTGCGGTGGGGAGTCTGATGCCTGCAAGGAGTGAGTGCACGTCGATCAGTACTTTCCGGCCCGACCTCCGCCGAACGGGCCTACCGAATGGCCGTTCGGCCAGCTCGGAAGTGGTGTGCGCGCCTCGCACCGGGTGTCCGACATGTGGACAGATTTCGGTGGTACAACCGCGAACTACCGCCTGACCTGCAATAACGGCGATGTGGTTTTCGCGAAAAACCCCAGGCTTCGGCCGGAAAGCAGTGCTGAGGAGCCTCCGCAGTGATCGGAGTCCGCGGCTTACGGAGCGGCTTGCCGAGGTCGGTCTTGCCGATGCGCCGTACATCGGTGGTGACCTCCGGCCGATCGGCCGGAGGCCGTGCTCAGGCCGTCGGCCCCCGCCGGAATCACCGAGCGTGACAGTTCCGGGTGCGGTCCGGGTTCATGCGCGGTGGACGAAGGAGATCATGCACGCGGTGCGCGACGACTTCGCATGCGAACCGGTCGAGTTCAACGGCGAGAACAACCGCGTCCACCCACCGGCGAATGTCCGCCCGAGGTCGCACTGCCCACGCTGTTGAACTCCTCCAGGGCGTCAGCTCCCCGACTCCGCCAGGCATACCCCGAACCTTTTCGCCACCAATGGCGTGCCCGGCCCCTGTGGACCGGCTGCTACTTCACCGGCTCAGTCGGCGGAGCCCGCTCTCGATCGTCCGTCAGTACATGGAGCGACAGGACCGTCCGCTCCGGCCGCAGTGCGGAGCACCTCACGGATCGATTCACCACCGGGATGAAGCCCGATACGCCGCGATCGGTCCCGCCTGCCGGGGGCGATGAAAAGGGCAGCGACCCAGCAGTGGGTTGTACGGCGGCTGCGGGAGCAGCCGCAGCTGAGACACGCTACGGATAACGGGCCCGGCGGAGCGAGTGGGACGGTAAATTCGAACAATGAGCCAACTGAGCGACCCCGTCCATCAATCGCCGCGGGGCCGGGGCCGGCTTCTCGCCGTCAGCGATCTCCATCTGGGGATCGCCGACAACCGTCCGATCGCCGACAGCCTGCACCCGTCGTCCGACGATGACTGGCTCATTGTCGCGGGCGACGTGGCGGAGCACGCCGAGGACGTCGCACAGGCGCTGGAAATGCTGGCGGGACGTTTCGCCCACGTGGTGTGGACCCCCGGCAACCACGAACTGTGGACCGTGGACAAGGATCCCGTACGACTGCGCGGACAGGAACGGTACGAGCACCTCGTACAGGTGTGCCGGGAGCTCGGCGTGACGACACCGGAGGACCCGTACCCCTGGTGGCAGGGAGCGGACGGGCCGGTGGCCGTCGCCCCCGTGTTCCTGCTGTACGACTACACCTTCCGCGCCCCCGGAACGACGACCAAGGAAGAATCCCTGGCCCGGGCGCACGAGGCCGGGGTCTTCTGCACCGACGAGTACCTGCTCCACCCCGACCCCTATCCCGCCCGGGACGACTGGTGCCGGGCGCGGGTGGCGCAGACCGAGGAGCGGCTGGCCGCGCACGACCCGGACATCCCTCTGGTGATCGCCGGGCACTGGCCGCTGGTGCGCGAACCCACATCGGTCATGTGGTACCCGGAGTTCGCCCAGTGGTGCGGCACGGAACTGACCGCCGACTGGCACCGCCGCTTCAACGTCGCCGCCGTTGTCTACGGGCATCTCCACATCCCCCGTACGACCTGGTACGACGGAGTGCGCTTCGAGGAGGTCTCGATCGGCTATCCCAGGGAATGGCGCAAACGTGGCCACCCCCGGGGGCTGCTGCGTCAGATCCTTCCCTACGAGGGCGAACAGCCCCAGGACGGGCCGGGCGAGGAGTCGTGATCGAGCAACTGGTCCCCGAGTACGTCGCGTGCGCGGACACCTTTGAGGCGGATGCTCCGGCGGGAACGCTCTACCCCGAGGAAGAGGAACTGGTCGCCCGCAGCGTGGACCGGCGCCGGCACGAGTTCGCGGCCGTGCGCGCCTGCGCGAGACGAGCCATGGCGGCCCTCGGACTGCCTCCCGTGCCGGTGTTGCGCGGCCACCGCGGCAATCCCCTGTGGCCCGAGGGGACCGTGGGCAGCATGACGCACTGCGACGGTTACCGCGCCGCCGTACTGGCCCGGGCGTCCGAAGTCAGAGCGCTCGGGATCGACGCGGAGCCGGACGAACCGCTGCCGTCCGATGTGTGGGAGGTTATTTCGCTTCCCTCGGAAAGGCGGCGGATCGCCTCGGATGCGGACCGTGCGGCGCCCCATTGGGACCGGCTGCTCTTCAGCGCCAAGGAGAGTGTTTTCAAGACGTGGTTCCCGCTCACCGGGCTCGAGCTCGACTTCGACGAGGCGGAGATCACATTCCTTCGGAGTGGGAGGACTTCACGCCAAGGCACCTTCACGGCTCAGCTCTTGCGCACGGCGCCGGGGATACCGGGGTCGTTCGAGGGCAGGTGGCTGGTCCAGGACGGTTTCGCGGTCACCGCGATCGCCCTGCCCCACGCTTCTCCGGAGGGCGACCGCACCGCAGGTTCCACCGGCCCGACCGCCCGGTGAGCTCGGTGAGAGCGAGCGGGGCGACGTCCAGGCGCCAGAAGGCCTGAACCGGCAGGACCAGTGCCTGGACCACCGCCGCGCGAACGACCGCAGGCTCGACCACGGCCATGACCCGCCCGTCGCGGTCCCCGGCCAGAGTCTCCAGCCAACTGCCCACCCGGGCGGTCAGATCCAGCAGCGACTCGCCCCCGTGCGGGGCGGCCGAGGGGTCGGTCAGCCAGGCGGACACCGCCTCGGGCTCCGAGGCGCTCACGTCCGACAGCGGTTGGCCGCTCCAGCGCCCCATGTGCCAGTCGCGGAGCGCGGGTTCGGTCCGGGCGGAGAGCCCGAGCGCCTGGGAGGTCTGCCGGCAGCGCTCCGAAGGCCCGCGCACGTACCGGTCGGCTCCCGGCACAGCGCCGGCGGCGTCCCCGGCCATGCGCAGACCTGCCTCGTCCAACGGTGCGTCACCCTCGAAGCGCGCCTCTCTCGACGCGGCATTCAAGGCCGGTGAGATCAACATCACCTGTACCGTCATGCTCGGCCTCCACTCCCTGAACAGCTGCCCAATGCGTAGGCGCCCCATGGGAACACGGTCGGCTCCGCAAGCTGCGACCGGGCCGGTTGCACCGTGGCGGCGCCCGAGCAACAGGCGGTATGGTCGCGGCAACCAAGACGAGGTGTGAACGGAAGTCCGGTGAGAATCCGGCACGGTCGCGCCACTGTGTACCCGCTGAATCTGCGGGAAAGTCAGACCCGGCACCTTCGTCTCAGGCACCACGACAGGGACGCGTGTTCCCACAGGAGGTTCTGCCATGGCACATTCTGCTGCCCCAGCTGCGATCGCACCCGTGATCACCCCCATCTCGCTGAAGGCCATCGCCCCTTGGGCCGTCTTCTTCGGCATCCTGATGCTCGTCCTGCTGTACTTCGTCGGCGCCGAGCAGGGCGCCACCGCGGTCTTCTCGGGCGAGTCCGTGCACGAGTGGGTCCACGACGGACGCCACCTCCTCGGATTCCCCTGCCACTGAAACTCAGGGAATCAGGGGAACGTTCCATGAACTCCGTATCGGTCAGAGCTCTGCTCGTCCGCGGCATGCTGGCCGGCCTCGTGGCCGGCGCGCTCGCCCTTGCCGTGGCCTACTTCCTGGGTGAGTCCCGTGTGGACGCCGCCATCGCGCTGGAAGAGTCACACACCCACGACCACGGCGGCGGCGAGGAACTCGTCAGCCGCACCATGCAGGCCACCGGCGGGCTCGCCACCGGTGTCCTCGTGTTCGGCGTGGCCATCGGCGGCATCGCCGCACTCGTCTTCTGTTATGCCCTGGGACGCATCGGCAGCTTCGGCCCCAGGGCCACGGCTGCCCTCGTCGCGGGCGCGGCCCTGTTGACGGTGTACGTCGTGCCGTTCCTGAAGTACCCGGCCAACCCGCCGGCTGTCGGCAACCCCGACACCATCGGGCAGCGGACCGGCATGTTCTTCCTGATGGTCGCGCTCAGCGTGCTGTTGGCCGTTGGAGCCGTGATCATCGGCAAACGTCTCGCACCCCGACTGGGCAACTGGAACGCGACGACTGCCGCGGGCGCCGGCTATGTCCTGCTGATCGGGCTCGCCTACGCCTTCCTGCCCTCGTTCAACGAGGTGGGTACGGACTTCCCGGCCAGCCTGCTGTGGGAGTTCCGGCTGTCCACGCTCGCCGTCCAGGCGACGCTCTGGACCGCCTTCGGTCTCGTCTTCGGCTATCTGACCGAGCGGCTTCTGGTACCGGCCGCCCGTACGGTGCCGGCAGGTGACCGTACTGCACCTCGCCCGGCCGACGCCGTGAGCTGACCGTCGAGCCCTGCAGGGGCCTTACGACGAGTGAACCCGCCGGGGATTCCCGGCGGGTTCCGTCATGTGTGGGCTCCTGGTCGAGCCCCACGTCAGGCGTCCGGCCGATCGGTTCGTGTCCAGTCGATGCGGAAGTGCGTGAGCCGGTCGTCCACGCCGGCCGGCCGCATGCCGGCCGCTGCCATGACGCGCTGCGATCCGATGTTGTCGAGATCGGCGTCGCCCATCACGGAAGCCACGCCCTGGGAACGCGCGAAGACCAGAAGGGCCCGTAGCGCCTCCGAGGCGTACCCCTGACCGCGTACCGAGCGGATCAGGCCGTAGCCGATCGTCACCCGGCCGTCGGAATCCGGCCTTCCGTGAAAGCCCGCACCGCCTATCGCGTATCCGTCCGAACGGCGGCGTATCTCGTAGGCGCCGAACGGCTGGGGGCTGCCGGTGTCCGCGCAGGTCGCCAGGAAACGGCGGGCTGCCGCGCGGTCGCCGTCATCCGGGTATCCCGGCGCCCAGAGCGAGCCTGCCGGGGGTTCACCCACCTCTACGGACGCGGCATCGGCCGCGCCCATCGGGTGCAACAGGAGGCGTGTCGTCATGAGGTTGCCCATGACAGACCGGAGTATCACTTCGGCAGGTTCCGGCGCATCCGAGTATCGGCGGGCGGCGACGTAGCGTCGCTACGGTTGTGATGTTAGCGTTGTTCCAGCGGGGTCACGGAGACGGCCGGGCCCCCTGTACCGCAGGAGCAGGTCATGAGCGAGCAGCAGCACACCACCGCGACGCGCAGGGTCGCTCTTGTCACCGGGGGCTCGCGGGGCATCGGCCGTGAAAGCGCCGAGCGGCTCGCGGCCGACGGATTCGCCGTCGTCATCAACTACGCGGGGAACAAGACCGAGGCCGAAGCGGCCGTTGCGGCTGTCGTTGCCGCAGGCGGCGAGGCCTTCGCGCATCAGGCGGACGTCGCCGACGAGAATGCCGTCGCCGCCCTCTTCGATGAGGCCGAGGCGGTCTTCGGAGGGATCGATGTAGTCGTCCATGCCGCGGGTGTCATGACGCTCGCCCCACTGGTCGACACCGACCTCGACGTACTGGACCGGATGCACCGCACCAACATCCGCGGCACGTTCGTCGTCGACCAGCAGGCGGCGCGCCGCCTCCGCGACGGCGGGGCGATCATCAACTTCTCCAGCTCGGTGCTGTCGCTCTCCCTCCCCGGATACAGCGCGTACGCGGCGACCAAGGGGGCGGTGGAGGCGATGACGCTGATCCTCGCCCGGGAGCTGCGCGGCCGGGACATCACGGTCAACGCCGTGGCCCCCGGCCCGACCGCCACCGCGCTGTTCCTGGACGGCAAGGACGAGGAGACCATCGCGAGGATGGCAGCCCAGCCGCCGCTCGAACGGCTGGGCATGCCGCAGGACATCGCGGAGGTCGTCTCGTTCCTCGCCGGCCCCGCCCGCTGGGTCAACGGCCAGGTGCTGCGCGCCAACGGCGGGATTGTCTGACGGGCCGGGCAGGCTTCTTCCGCTCCCGCCCGGACATGCCTCGACGGTGTGCAGGCTTCCCCCGCGGGTGCGCGACCCACGCCGTGCACCGCTTGATAGCGTCCGTGCGGTGAGTACCCGAGCACGCATCCTCGAAGTGGCCGCCGAGCTGGTCGCGGCGTCCCCGGACGGGGACATCTCCACCCGGGCTGTGTGCGAGGCCGCCCAGGTCGGTGCACCGGCTCTCTACCGGCACTTCGGGGACAAGGAAGGGCTGCTGTCGGCGGTGGTCGACCACGGCTTCGAGGCCTACCTCGCAACGAAGCGGGAACGGGGGGAGTCCACGGACCCCGTCGAAGACCTCCGAAACGGCTGGGACAGTCACATCGAGTTCGCCCTGCGGAACCCGAACCTGTACCGGCTGATGAACTCTCCGGCGATGCGCACACCGCCCGCCGCGGCGCTCGAGTCCCACCGGATCCTGACCCGCGACCTGGAGCGGGCGGCGGAACAGGGGAAGCTGCGCGTCACCCCCGAACTGGCCGCCCAGATGATCATGTCGGCCACCACAGGCGTGGCCCTCATGCTCGTATCCCGCCCCACGACGTTCTCGGACGACAGCATGCGGACGCGCGTACGCGATGCGGTGCATGCCGCCGTCTTCACCCCGGACGCACGCGTCGCCGAGCCGGTGGACGCCGAAGTCCCCACTGCCGCGGTCCGGTTGAGGGCTCTGCTGCGTCGGTCGACCGGGTACGGCCTCAGTGCCGCGGAATCGGTACTGATGAACGAGTGGCTGGACCGGGTGTCGAATGCGGCGCAGGGGGAGGGGAAGAGCTGATGGGCCGGTCCCTGCCTCCGGATCCCTTCCACCGACGCCGACCAGAGGTACAACACGTTGTGATCAAGAAGGATCTGACCAGGCGAGGGAACGCCAGACCTGCTGCGCCCAGGTGAGGTCGGCAGGGTCCTCATGGGTGCAGAACAGCCCGGCGGCGGTGCCGACGGCCGACACCGTGAAGCCGTAGAACTCGTGCCGTTCCCCGCCGTGGTCGTCCGGGGTCAGCCAGAAGCGTGGCGGAGTCCGCCGGGCAGAGGCTCGGTGAGCCGCTGCGCGGGCAGCTTGTCGGGGGCGCCGTCGAGCAGTACGGAGAGGAAGTCCTCGGGGGTACGTTCCGGGACGTCGTCCGTGAAAACCGTCACGGCGGCGCTGCGGTCCGGTCCGGCGAACTGGTCCGCTCCGTCGGCGACCCGGGCGGTCAGGCCTGCGGTGCGGACGACGGACCAGCGGTCGCCGAGGCCGGTGCGGACGTCGACGGGGAGCTGGTGCGGGAAGCGGCTGAGGACGTGGTCCCGGTCCCAGACGTCCTCCAGGACGCGGGTGGCCGCCGGGTGGTGGCCGGCGACGAGGTAGGGAAGCTCCTCGGGGTCGGCGACCCTGGCGGTGAACGGGGCGCCCAGCAGGTCGTCGCCCCAGGGGCGGACCTTGTTGGAGAGCAGCCCCCTGAAGGTGAGGTCCGAGTAACTGCGGTCCTCCCACCGCTCGTCCGCCTCCCGGAGCGTGGCCTCGTCGACCTCCAGCCATACGCCCAGGACCAGCTCGGTCTCGTGCGTCAGCCGGACGGGCAGCAGACAGCGGATGAAGGCGCCGACGCCGTCCACCCGGAGCAGCGCGGAGGGGCCGAGCCGGTGCCGGGACCCTTCGGGTGCGGTGAGGGCGGCGTCGGGCAGGTTGAATCCGATGTCGATGCGCCGCTCGTCCGTGAGGGAGTCGCCGCAGCAGGAACAGGAGGGAAGATGGCTGGTCACAGCGCCAGGTTAGGGAACGCCCGCACCGCCCCGAAGTCCGGGGTCCTGCCCTTCCCGGAACTCCCCGGCCAGCGCCGCGGCCATCCTCAGATGCGGGGCCGCTTCCGAGGACCGCCCCTGGCGTTCAAGTGTGCGACCGAGCATGAGCCGCGCATACTCCTCGACCGGATCGCGTTCCAGGACGGCGAGCAGCTCTGCCTCGGCCTTCCCGAGCCGCGCCGAGTGGTAGTAGGCGCGCGCCAGCAGCAGCCGCGGTGCGACCAGCTCCGGGGCCTCGTCCACCAGTCCGCCGAGGATCCGCGCCGCCGTCATGTACTCCTTGGCCTCGAAGAACATCTGCGCACGGTCCCAGCGGTCGGCCGCGGTGCCGAACTCGTAGTAGGTGTCGTTCACTTCTCCTCCTGGAGTGAATCGGGTCCTGCGGACGCGTCAACACAGGGGTGTAGTTTAATATTCCACTAAATTTTCGGCGTGGGGACCGGCACTTCGCGTCCGCACGGGAATAGGTTGAGCGCCATGAGCAATCTCGATCGCCAGGCCGCACTCTCCGTCTGCGGAGGACGGGGCTTCGTCGTCGCCGAGCCGGTGCGTGAACTCCTCACGCCGCGGCATGTTCAGCTCGGCGAGTCCACCGAGGTACGCCGACTCCTGCCCAACCTGGGCCGCCGCATGGTCGGCGCCTGGGCCTTCGTGGATCACTACGGGCCCGACGACATCGCCGACGAGCCCGGGATGCAGGTGCCGCCGCACCCCCACATGGGCCTGCAGACGGTCAGCTGGCTGCACGACGGTGAGGTCCTGCACCGCGACAGCCTGGGCAGCCTCCGGACGGTCCGCCCGCGCGAGCTGGGTCTGATGACCTCGGGGCGGGCGATCAGCCACTCCGAGGAGAGCCCGAAGCCGCATGCCAGGCTTCTGCACGGAGCCCAACTATGGGTGGCCCTGCCCGACGCCCACAGGAACGTCGAACCGCACTTCCAGCACCACGCCGACCTCCCCGAGGTCACCGCGCAGGGGCTCACCGCAACCGTCATCCTCGGCGAACTCGACGGCGCCACGTCGCCCGGCACGGCGTACACCCCGATCGTGGGTGCCGACCTGGCCCTGACGGGCGGCGCCGAGGCCCGGCTGCCGCTCGATCCCGACTTCGAGTACGCGGTGCTGTCCATGTCCGGCGAGGCCGAGGTCGACGGCGTCCCGGTACTGCCCGGCTCGATGCTCTACCTCGGCTGCGGGCGGAGCGAACTGCCTCTGCGCGCGGTGTCCGACGCTGGGCTCATGCTCCTCGGTGGTGAGCCTTTCGAGGAGGAGATCGTCATGTGGTGGAACTTCATCGGGCGGTCCCATGAGGAAATCGAGGCGGCCCGGCTGGACTGGATGGAAGGCCCCCGGTTCGGTGAAGTGAAGGGCTACGACGGCGACCGGCTGCCTGCTCCCGCACTGCCGCCGGTGGCACTGAAACCGCGGGGCCGGGTGCGCTGACCTGGGGTGATGTGCCCTCCTATGCTTTTCGTTGCGTGCACTGGCTGTGTCCCCTCGCCGGTACGGCGGGGGGACACAGTTGTGCCTGCCGTGGGTCGGTTCCTCGGGCGGTCGGCAGTTGCGCGTGTTGGTACCTGTGACCAGGTCTGATCAAACACGTGCTGACCCTTCGCCGACCTTGCTGATGCATAATCAGATTGGCGGGTCATCGGACCGTCGGTGTCGGCCCTGCCCGGCCAGTGCTCTCCCGGGAGTTCCTCGCGCGGTGCGAATCCGTTAGCTGCATCGATGAAGTCGCTTTGCTCTTGGCGGCGTTGGCGCGGTGCGGCGCACGCTGTGCATTCCGGATTGCTCGCAGAAATCACGGCGCCCGCTACGTCACGCCCCTGAACGAGGTCGGCTCGCTCTCCGGCACGATCCAGGCTGTCGATCTCGGTACGTACCTCATGAAGTTGTCCACCGGGGTCGCTCTGACCTGCGGCGTTGTGGTTCTACGAATCTCTGACCTGCGAAAATGCGTCTTTCCGCTTCTTTCAGATTCGTGCTGCGCTATGCAGTCGATTCTCCCCACACGCTCCGCAGGGCCGTCGATGCTCCCCAAATTCTCCCCAGATGTGCCTCTGGGGAGAATTTGGGGAGAGCACGGTGACGCGGGAGAGCAGGTTTGTCTGCGGCTCTAGGGTCAGCACGCTGAGTGACTAACCCGTCTGCTCGCCAGCGGCGGCAGTTACCGGAACCGATGAGACGCTCCCATCGGAGACGCCGGAGCCCTCGCGGAGAGCACGCAGGAGACACACCGCGGCCACGACGACCCGGCGGCTCGCCTTCGCTCGCGCGAGCGTCACGGCATTGGTGTCGGTGGGCTCGATTCGGGGCGTGCCGTGCGACTCCGAGTTCATCTCGCTGCGGGCGTCCGCGAACGACGACCGCGGCCCCTCGGTCAAGCGGGAGATCACTCGGGCGGTCGGGGTGAAGTAGCCCCTGCTCCCCGCCTTCTGTTCCCGATCCCGGTCGGGGCTGCGGCCCAGAATGGCGAACTGCCTTCCCGGGCCGCAGTGTTCAGCGGCCTGTGGTTGGCCGGGCGGCTGTGAATGCGGGTAACGACGTTGCTGCGCAGGGCTGTTTCATCTGTCCCCCAAGGCCTCATCACTGTGATCACCGAGGTCGGGCACAGGGCGGCACACCGGGTGGAGCGTCTGAGGCAGTTCATGCGCAAGGCCCTGCCGATGCGAACACCCAGTGAGCAGGAGGCTGACGGTGACGGTCGGTGCCCGCTTTGTCCTTCGATTCCCGGTTCCGGAGGAGCTGGTCCCCGCCGAAGGGTCCGCCAAGGAGTTCCTCGTCGCCGATGCCGACGGCCTGAGGGCCCTCCACTTCTCCGTGCGGAACAAGGACTTCGTCTGTCCGCGGCCGGAGTGCGACGGCACCATGGATGCGGTGGCGGGCAAGAGCGATAGAGTCGACAGCGTGGTAAGCGCACACACTCTACTGAGAGACCTCCTCCTCCAGGCCGACCGCCTCGAGCCGAGTGCCGCGGCCGATCAGGGCCTGCGGACACTGCTGCCCGGCGAACAGGCCCGATTCCGTGTGACTGGCTGCGGATCCGTGGACGCGGAGAGGGCGCGGTCGGCCCTCTTCCGCGCGGACGCCAGGTGAACAGTCCCGCACGCGTAACGATCAAGGACGTCGCCGCTCGCGCCGGTGTGTCCAAAGGGGCCGTCTCGCTGGCGGTCAACCACAAGCCCGGCGTCTCGGAAGCCACACGACTGAGGATTTTCGAGGCCGCAAAGGAGCTGGGCTGGGCGCCGAACCTCACCGCGCGGAGCCTCTCCAGCCAGCGGGTCGACATCATCGGCCTGGCTCTGTGCCGCCCTGCCCGGCTGCTCGGACTCGAACCCTTCTACATGGACTTCATCTCCGGGATCGAGAGCGTGCTGGTCGACCGCTCCTACTCGCTGCTCCTCAGACTGGTGCGGGATCTCGACGAGGAGACCGAGCTGTACAAGTCCTGGTGGCGCAGCCAGACGATTGCCGGCGCCATTCTGGTCGACTTCCACGAGAGCGACCCGAGGGTCCCCTCGCTGCAATCCATCGGGCTGCCGGCGGTGGCCGTCGGGCATCCGTCCCTCACGGGTTCGTTTCCCGCGGTATGGACCGACGACGCCACCGCCGCGGCCGAGGCCGTCCGTTACCTGGCGGCGCTCGGACACCGACGGATCGCCCGCGTCGGTGGTCCGGTCGGTCTCGGGCACAGCGCCATCCGGGCCACAGCCTTCGCGGCCACGATGCGGGAACTGGGACTGCAGGAGGGCCGCCAGATCGCGACCGGCTTCGACGGAAGCGAGGGGGCCAGGGCCACACGTTCCCTGCTGATGTCGGCCGAGCGTCCGACGGCCATCGTCTACGACAACGACATCATGGCCGTGGCGGGGGCGGGCGTCGCTGCCGAGATGGGCTTCGTGGTTCCCGACGACGTATCGCTGCTCGCCTGGGACGACTCGCAGCTGTGCCGGATCACTCATCCCACACTGTCGGCGATGAGCCACGATGTGCACAGCTTCGGAGCGCAGGTGGCCCGCACGCTGTTCTCGGTCATAGAAGGCCGGCACACCGGTTCCGTGCAGGTGCCGACCCCGTCACTCACCCCGCGCGGTTCCACCGCACAGGCACCCGCCCGAACCTGAGAACAGCACCTGGAAAGCGCTGCGGCCTCTCCACCCGACTGACCGGCTTGGAAAGGCCGCAGTTCTTGCTGGTGCGGGGAGGGTCAGCGTGTAGTGCAGGAAGCGCCGTTCAGGGCGAAGGCGCTGGGAGTGCTGTTGGCCGAGGTGGAGGAGCCGTTGAGGCCGAAGCTCGCCGATCCGCCTGCCGGAATGCTCTCGGTCCAGGACTCGTTCGTGGCCTTGACCGTCGAACCCTCCTGGCTCACCTTGGCGTTCCACGCAGAGTTGATCTTCTGGTCGCCCGGGAAACGGAACTGGAGTTGCCAGCCCTTGACCGCAGTGGTGCCAGTGTTGCGGATGGTGACGTCCGCGTTGAAGCTGCTGCCCCAGTCGCTGAGCTTGTAAGTCACCTGGCAGGTGCCGCTTTCGGCGCCACCGTCGCCACCGTCGCCGCCGGAGCCCCCGCTGCCGTACACACTGGCTTCGCGGGCGGTCTCCCTGATCCCGTTGGCGCCGTTGAGGAAGCGCTGGCCCCATGTGGTCAGCTGACCGGCATCGAAGCCGGTAGCCATGTCCAGGTACTCGACCCCGCTGCCGTTGCCGCTCCAGGACCAGCCCAGGTAGCCGATGCCCAACTGCTGGGCGGTCGCCATGATCGCGTCCTCGTCCGGGTTGCCGTCCGAATGGGCGTCACCGAATTCGCCCACGACAATCGGAAGCTTCTGTGACACAAACCGGTTCAGGTAGGCCTGGACTTCGGCGGCAGTGTCGTAGACACCGTACATGTGGATCGAGAAGACGGTGTTCTTGTCAGGGTCGGCGGCGAACACTCCTGCCGCATTGTCCCGCATGGTGAAGGACCAGTCCTGGCCCCAGTTCGGGGCATCCACCATGATGGTGTGCTTGAATCCGGCTGCTCGCATGCTCTTGATGGCATCGGTCGTACCGGAGGCCCAGTTTTCGTACCCGGTATTTCCGTACGGTTCGTTACCCAGGTTCAGGATGATGTACTTCTCCTGTCCCTCGACCGCGCTCTTGATGCCCTTCCAGTAGTCCACCGCGCGTGAGAGAGGGACCGCGGCGCCGGCTTCGCCGTACCCCGTGGTGTCGTGGGCCTCAAGGACACAGACCAGGCGGCTGGCCTTGCACTGTTCGACGATGGTTGCAACATCCGCGGTGTCGTTCTTGGTCCACTGGTCGCCGGTGCTCAGCACTACACGCGCCGAGTTGGCGCCGAGTGCCTTGATGTCCTTGAGCGCCTGCGGCGTCTTGGCCGTGTACCAGGCGTGTGCGTGATTGACCCCGCGCAGGACGAAGTCGTTGTCGTTGGCGTCGAGCAGGCGGCCCCCGCTGACGTGGAAAGCGTTGGATGCCTCTGCGGCCTGGGCCGCGTGGGGTGCGGTGAGCACTGCGGCGGTGACAGCCAGCAGGGCTCCCGCAGCGGTGGCCAGCATCCTTCTCATATGTCGCTCCCAATGTCGTGGCGTGTTCGCGGACCGGAACGGATTCCCGCGCGGCGCGTCACGCTCTGCCGTGTGTGGCGGTGGTATTCCACCCCGAGCCGTGCCATGGGAAGGCGCGACGAACGTGTGACCTCCGAGGTGCATTCCACGGTGAAATGAATGCTGTCGAGATCGGGATGGCTAGGGCCCTCGTCGGCCGGAGGATTGTTGCGGCTCCAGCCGGCCGACGAGGAATTAGTCGAGGGGGAATGCCCATGTGGTGCGTGCTCAAATGGGTGGCGAGCGTGGGCACTTCACCTTGTGTTCAGGCGACTGGAAGAGAGATTAGAGGCACTCGAACAGCGAGACAACCGTTGGAACCAAACCGGTTAAGTTTAGTTCCAGTTTAATTGGCAGAGGGCCACAGTCCTGCACTGCGCGAAGTCTGCAGAGGCATGGTGGGCTACGGAATACGGAGATGAGTTACGGACGTGGCCCTGCCACGAGTGCGGGCGCGCCGAGCTGCGAGGAAGCGACGGCAGCTGCCCCGATGAGCCCGGCGTCCAGGGCCAGAAGCGCCGGCACGATGGGCAGGCCGCGGGTGAAGTCGAGCACTGCGTAGTCGGCCATATGCCGCCGCAGGGGCCCGAAGAGCGTGTTGCCGGCCTGAGCCACGCCGCCACCGATGACCACGAGATCGAGCTCGACAAGGGCTGCCGTTGCGGCGATCGCTGCTGCGAGCGCCTGGGCCGCCCGCTCGTAGGCACCCAGTGCGCGGGGGTCCCCTGCCCGCGCCGCCTCTGCCACTGCCGCCGCCGTCGGGGCCACCCCGGGCGGCGCGGACCACCCGGCGGCCTGCGCGTGTGCGGCGATTGCCGTACCGCTGGCAAACCCCTCGACGCAGCCAGGAGCCCCGCACGGACATACCGACCCCTTCAGGTCGACGGTGATGTGGCCTATGTGACCGGCGTTTCCTGTTCGGCCGGTGTGGAGCCGGTTGCCGAGGACGAGGCCGCCCCCCACACCTGTGGACACCACCATGCACAGAGCGTTCTCGAATCCCCGGGCCGCACCCAGCCAGTGCTCCGCCGCAGCCATCGCCACGGCATCGCCGATCAGAACCGGTCGTATCTCCGGGGGCATCCGCGGATGCGCTGCCACTTGTTCGGTCAGTGGGAAGCGCCGCCACGCGGGAATGTTGACCGGACTGACTGTGCCTGCGGCGGTGTCCACCGGACCTGCACTGGCGATGCCGAGGCAGGTCAGTTCGTCCCACATGGGGTGTGCTGCCAGCTCGTCGATGACCGATGTCACCGCCGTCATGAGCTCATCGGCAGACTTCTGCGCTGGAGTCGGCCTCTGTGCGCGCACCACCAGCGTGCCCGCGTCGTCCACGAGCGCTCCGGCGATCTTCGTGCCGCCGATGTCCAGTGCTCCGTACACCGTCACGTCACTACACCTTTCGTGAGGGGAGCGGTTCCATCACTCCGGAGCACACTCTGGCTGATGGTGACAACGTTGTCTAGTTGCTTGTTTAGTTAAGGTCAAGGTTTAGTAAAATAACTCGCTTCGCGCCGTGGCCTGGCGGCCCGGGCCACCCGGGAAGGGGGAAACGCTGCCTGGTGTGACGTGGCGGCGGTGCGGCGCGGCGCAGTGATCCGCGCCCCGGTCCCGCCCCGGCCGTGAGCCGGGGCGGATCCGGGATGCGGTGCGGGCAGGGGTTGCGCTACTCGGTCCTGATGTTGTCGACGACGTGGTCGCCGCCGCTGTTCAGGAACACCCACACGGCGGTGATGGGGCTGTCGTCCAGGCTCACTCCGGCAGGGCAGCTGATCTGGTCGATCCTGCGGGTGATGGTCCTGCTGGAGCCGGGGTTCACCCAGGTCCACAGGCCGGCCTGGCACCAGGACGAGGAGTCCCCGGCCTGGACGGCGATCTCGGCCGAGGTGCCGGTCGTGCCCGCCTTCACGTCGAACTTGATGCTGTCGACGCCCGTCAGATCCGCCGGGTTGTCCAGTTGGACTCCGAACCAGTTGCCGCCCGTGGGGGCGTGCACGAGCAGTCCGTGCTCTCCGTCGGTGTGGAAGGCGCTCGACTGCTCGACGGTGCCGCCGTTGTCGGCGTTGGCGATGGTGAAGCCGTCGGTGCCCGACTCGAAGGAGAACAGGGTGTGCTCGGTCGGCTGGATCGGGTCGGTGGGCGAGGCGTCGCCGCAGGTGAGTACGGGGGAGGCCCAGTCGGCGTGAGCAGTGGCATCCGCTGTGGCGGAGGCAGTGGTCAGGACCAGCCACTGCGCGCCGGTCAGGTCGGCGGCGAGGGTCTGGGCCGAAGCGCCGGGGGCGAGGGTGGCGCTCGCGGCCGTGGTTGCGTCGGTCCGGATGGTGAAGGTGGCGGAGGTGCCGCTGGTGTCCTCGTCGTCGATGCCGACGTCGGTGGTCAGCCGGGAGCACTTGCCGCCCAGGTAGTAACGGATCTCGCTGTCGCTGCTGGTGCCCAGACCGCGGTCGTACACCCGGCCGGCGACGGTGATCAGGTTGCCGTCGCCGACATCCACCGGGCCGTTGCTCTGGTCGGCCTCCACGGGGCCCAGCCCGTTGGTGCTGCTCGCCGAATTGATGGTGCTGAGGTAGCGCCTGCCGTCGGCCGGCGCGGTGACCACCTGGGCGATGACGTCACTGGAGGTCGCGGCCGTGTGCCCGCTGCCCCACTTGTACGAGGCGGCGACGTGGAGCGAGTAGCTTCCGGCGCTCGCGCCGTCGGGGACCTGGACCTTCCAGGTGGTGGTCAGGGAAGCGTCGGTGCCGAGCGCCGGCCGACGCCCGGTGGTCGAGGTGCTGACCTTCCATCCCGCGGGACCCGTCACACGGACTCGGACGTCGCGGACCGCCCCCACGCCGCGGTTGGTGGCGGTGGTGACCAGCGTGCCGGCCGTTGACGGGCCGGGCACCAGAGTGGGCACCTCGCCCGTGGCGTTCACCGACGGGGCGACCCGGTGGGGATCGGACATCGGGCGCACCTTGTAGACGACCGTCCCATGCGCCGGTACGGCCGCTTCGATCACCGACCGGGTTTGGGTGACGTCCTTGGTCCAAGCGTCCTGCAGCCGGTAGGCCGCCGACCGGCGCAGTCCGGTCGCGTGCGCCGGGACGCTCACCGTTGTGAGGGTGTCGGTCGAGTTGTACAGCGCGATCGCGTGCTCCCCGTTCGAGAGCGGTTTGTCGAGCACCATCAGCCCGTGGTCGTCGGAGACGACCTTGCCCTGGACGCCCAGGGGGTCCTGGTCGATGGCGATGACGTCCTTGTCGGTGAGGATTCCGAGGGTCTCGGCGGACGCCTTGCGCAGGTCGGTGCCGATGATGAGGGGGGCGGCCATCATCGCCCACATGCTCATGTGGGTGCGGTACTCCGTGGCGGTCATCCCGCCGTTTCCTACCTCCAGCATGTCCGGGTCGTTCCACTGGTCGGGGCCCGCGTACGGGTACAGCTTCGCGTTCGCGGCGATGATGGAGCGCACGCTCGGCCAGTTGTCGCTGATGTCGCCGGTGGTCCGCCACAGGCTGCCCACGCCGGGCCCCCACTGCCAGGGCTGCGACGAGCCCCATTCGCAGATCGAGAGGATGATGGGCCGCCCTGTCGCGCCCAGCGCGTCACGCATCGTCGTGTACCGGCGGATGTAGTCGGCCTGCGACCCGTCGGACTGGTTGTTGCAGTTGTCGTACTTCAGGTAGTCGACGCCCCAGTCAGCGAAGCTCTGGGCGTCGGTGGTCTCGTGGCCGAGGCTGCCGGGGTAGCCGGCACAGGTGGCAGTGCCGGCCGACTCGTAGATGCCGAGCTTGAGGCCCTTGGAGTGGACGTAGTCGGCTGTGCCCTTGATGCCGTCGGGGAACTTGGCCGGGTCGGGGACGAGGCGGCCCTGGTCGTCGCGGGTGTGCGTCATCCAGCAGTCGTCGATGTTGACGTAGGCGTAACCGGCCGCCTTCAGGCCCGAAGTGACGAAGTAGTCGGCGGTCTGCTCGATCAGCTCCTCGCTGACGTCGCAACCGAAGGCGTTCCAGTTGTTGAAGCCCATCGGGGGCGTGCGGGCCAGACCGTTGTCGGTGGCCGTCGCGTGCGTGACCGCGGGCTCGGTGGCCGCGGCGGCGGACACGGACGAGGCGGTGAGCCCCACGCCCCACAGAGAACAGGCGGTGGCCCAGATCAGGAGTCTGCGGACGAACCGTTGCATGCGAATCCCATCGTGATATCAGTCGTCGTGAGACGAGTACTGGTGCTCTCTGTCGCTAGCGCCACCGGACAAGCGGCGGCCAACCGGGCGCTTGCGATGCGGGGCGATCAGGCCGGTGCTGATGTGCGTGCCGCCGCCCAGCACCCGCCCCGCCGGCCCCGAGGCACGCCAGACCGGCGTATTCGCCTGGTTTGTTCGGTGCGCTGGACGGACGGTGACTGCGGGGAGGTGTGTGTTTCAGATGCAGCCGACACCGCTGGCCACCGCCGGTCCACCGTGCGTTCGCTCACCCACGACAGAAGTCGTCCGGAGATACCTTGGTGCGGCGCCCGGTGCCTGCGCCCGGTGCCTGCGCCCGGTGCCTGCGGCCCCGGCCGTCCATGGCCGAGGTTGTGCGCTGCGCGACGGGCTGGACCGTTCATGATGTGCGGCCTTTCCGATGGCCGGTGGTGATCGGGCGGCGTGGGGGATGGCGGGGCCTATGGCGGCGCGAGAATCTCGGAGCCGACAACTCTGTTCCGGCGGCCCGGGGGGTGGGGCTCAGGGGGATTGCGGGTCCCGTGGCCCCTGGGACCAGGAACCCGTGGCACCGGGTCTGCGCCCGTGCGGACAGGGGCCCGGCGGGCGGCCCGCCACAGGGTGAAGCGGGCCGCCCGGCATGAGTTCGTTCGTTGGACGATGGATCAGATGGGGGGGACCTGCACCCAGAAGCGGGTGTCGTTGCTGAGGTTGGCGCTGTTGTTGTTGATCTGGCTCTGGATCCAGTAGATGGCGGTCTTGTAGTTGTTGATGTCCGTGGTGTTGGGGTTGCTCAGCCCCGAGGAACCGTTGCGGTGGCCGGCGAACCAGGTGCCGATGCCGTAGTGGTTCTGGCTCTGGTGCAGGCAGGACACGTCCTGGCTGAGGTTGCTGTTGAGCGCGGCGCCGTTGTTGTACTGGCTGGTGCTCTGGCCGGAGAACTGGCTGCAGGCGGAGCGGAGCATGAGCCAGTTCTGCTTGAAGATCCCGAAGTTCGCCGCGTCGCCGGTCTTGTTGTCGCCGTAGGGGTAGTTGGTGCCCATATTGTCGGTCTCCAGCATGGCCACGGCCAGGTCGAGGCTGTTGCCACCGGCGCTGCGAACCTGGCTCTTGCGGCTGCCCAGGCCGGAGACGGTGTACGAGCCACAGCTCATGCTCGACGGGCAGGCCGAACTGCCGGCGCCCCCGGTGTCGGCGGAGGAGCCTCGGACGACGCAGGACTGGTTGTTCTCCCAGCCCCAGCCGTCACCGTCCGGGTCGCTCGAACTGCCATTGGCACAGTAGGCGTAGCCGTTGGGGGCCGTGTCGGCGCTGGCGGTCGGCGCCGAGTTCAACGCCAGGCCGACCAGTGCGGCCAGTGCCGACATGACCCCGATGATTTGGCGTTTCATTCTGTGGTTCCTTTCGGTTCGGTGCGAAAGGGGCTGGGTGAGAATTCGGTCGCAGCAGCAAGCGGCTCCTGGCGCCGATGAGCCCTTGGCAGGTGCACATCGCTACCCGAGACACTTCCGTTCGCGCCAGCGCAATGTGACAACGTTGTCGTCGCATTACCACCCGGGACACTTCTGTTCTCGCCAACGGGGAGACAACGTTGTCGCCGAGAGGGTAGGACGCCTTCAGGTTTTGACGGCGGCCTGTCAGATTGCGGCTGCTGCGGAAGATGGAAACACTAGACCGGTTAAGCGGTCAACGGTTCGGACGGCATCTGATTCAAAGAGGTCCGCAGTGATCAGGTCGCTGCCAGTAGCTCCGGGGCCTACTGTTGTGGGCCTGTCGCGATGCCGACGCACAGCCGTTGCGCTGATCTGGTGCGACTTAATCGGTTCACTTTCAGCCAACCCTCCGGACCTGGCGCCGGCCGGGGTGCACACGCTCCGGCGGACTGCGCGGAGCCTGTGTGGTCGGGGCACCCTGGGCCCCCTGAGGCGTGCTTGGTCGGTGGGGGTGCAGTAGAGCCTCACCGGCGGAAGACGGGAGGGAACCGTCGGCGCGTCTGTCCGGTCGTGCCGGGCGCCGAAGGCGCATACGGCGTGGCAGTGACAGCGGAGGGCGGGCCGTCCGGCACAGTGGGGAGTCGCTCCAAGGCGATCAGGACGGCTGCGGTGGGCCGCCCAATGCCCTCGCTCTCTTCGGCGAAGAGACCGACCCCGGCAGGGTCCTGCACCGCTGCTGCGTCTCCCGGTCCCTGCTGGACGAAGCGACCGTGCCGGTCCTGCTCGGGCCGCACCCGGTCGCCTTCGAGATGAACGACCAGCTGTTGCAGGCCGAGTTCGACCAGTTCGCCGACGACTTCGACCCCGAGGACCCCGACCGTGAGGCCCGGTCCCGCAAGTTCGGGCGCCTCACCTCGGTGTTCGCCAACCCTGACCGCGTCCACGCGGTCTCCAGGACCGGCCGATGGGCACCGGCCACATGCGCCCGCGGCGAATCCACCGGCCGGCCCTCAGCGGGCCCGCGCTGTGGACTCCCGCACGATCAGCTGGGGAGGGACCACCGTGGGCACCGGCGGGATCTCTTCCTCGCCGAGCTGCTGGAGCAGACTCAGCGCGGCGACCCGGCCGAGCCGCTCAAGGTCCTGCCTGATGGTGGTCAGACGTGGATGCATCAGCTGACTGATCGGGAGGTCGTCGTGGCCGATGACGACAGGTCGCCGGGGACGTCCCGGCCCGCGCTCTTTGGCGACCTTGCCGCGGCGTGGCGCACCCTGCTGCGCCCCTTCTGCCAGAGGCCGGGCGGTCGCTGTGGCCGGTCGTGATCCCCCGCCCCATGCTTCAATCAGCGAGCACCTGGTTGCAACGTCACATGATCCGCCGGGCGATGCCTAGAGGTTGAAGCCGCCTGAGACGTCGAGGTTCTGGGCGGTGACCCAGCGGCTCTGCTCCGACAGGAGGGTGGCGATGACCATGCCGACGTCATCGGGTTCACCGACCCTGCCGAGTGCGGTTCTGGCGGCGAGCGCCGGGATGACTTCGGGGAAGCGGGTGAAGGCGTCGTCGGCCAGGCGGGTACGGGTTGCCCCGGGCGAGACGGCGTTGACACGGATACCGCGCGTGCTGAATTCCTTGGCCATATACCGGGTCAGCACGTCCAGGCCGCCCTTCATCGAAGCGTAGACCGAGTATCCGGGCTCCATCCCGACCGTCGTGGAGTTGCTGCTGGTGTTGACGATGGCCCCGTGGTCCGCCAAGAGCGGCAGCAGCGTCTGTGTGAGGAAGAACGGGCCCTTGAGGAGCACCCGCATCAGTTCGTCGAACAGTTCCTCGCTCGTGTCCGCGATCAGCGAGGTGCGGGACAGTCCTGCGTTGTTGACCAGGAAGTCGAACGTGTCTCGCCCGAAGGTGTCGTGGAGTACCCCGGCCATCGAGGTCCGGAAGGCTGGGAAGGTGCTGCTGTCGCCGACGTCCAGCGGCAGCGAGACGGCCGTGCCGCCGTTTATCTCGATGGTGGCGACCGTGTCGAGTGCGCCCTGCGGGTTCTTGCCGTAGGTCAGGATGACGCCCACTTCGCGTTCGGCGATCTGGATCGCGGCGGCCTGGCCGATGCCGGAGCTGGCTCCGGTGACGATGGCGACCTTCATGATGTTCCTCCTGAGTGGAAGTCGAGGGTGCCGTGCAAGGGCCGGCCGGACGTGCGGCTGAGTCCCCGGCCCGGCACGGTCGAGGCGGCTGTTCCATCGGCGGCGGGTATCCGGCCCATCGACCGTTGACCGCTGGCAAATCCATGCAACCAACCCGCCATCGCAACGTGTACAACAAACCTCGCCCGTCCTTGCACAATCCTCTCCAGAGCGGGAACAGGGCGCCGACGGTGCTGCAATGAGGTCATGTACCTCGACGAGCTCCGTGTCCTGCTGGCGCGCCATGCGCGCCCCGACTGGACCACGGCCATTGACGGCGTGCTCATCTCGAAGGTCGACCGGCTCGACCCACCGGAGCCTTCGATGTCCGGCATGGTCCTGGCGGTGATTGCCCAGGGCGCCAAACGGCTCGCTCTGGGCGAGCGCGTCTACGAGTACGGGCCGGGCCAGTATCTGGTCGCCTCCGTCGACCTCCCGGTCACCGGACACTTCACCCGGGCCGACCCCCGGGAGCCGGCACTGGGCTTCGGGCTGGTGCTGGAGCCGTCCGACGTCGCCGACGTACTGCTGCAGGCGGACCCCGCAGGCGCCCCGCGTGCCGGGAGCGGCGCGCCCCCGGGCATGCCGCCGAGCTCGACGGTAATGTCCTCAAGGGCCGGCCCAAGAGGATGCGGCTGATCGTCCGCAAGGAACGACCCCACCCCGGCGCCCGGTTGCGCTTCATCGACGCAGACGGGCTGCGGTGGCACCGACGACGCGCAGTGCTTCACGTACGACGGCCACCGCCGGCTTTCCGACGCCTGGACGCCCGCCGACAGCAACTGCACCACCGCACCAGCGGCCGACAAGCTCGGCGGACCGGCCCCGCACTGGACCAGCTGGACCTGCACCGTCGCCGGCCTGCGCGACACCGTGACCCAGCACAAGGCGGCCGGCAACACCACGACCGCCCACACCTACCCTGCCGTGGCGGCCGACGGCACCGGCCAGCCCCACACCCTGAAGACCACTGGCACTTTTTGCCCCAGTACTGCGTGCCGGTGACTTCCAACTCATCGAGTGAGCGCGGACACACCCTCGCTACTTCAGGGCGTAGGCCCGGGTGATGGTCTGCACGGTGCGATTGCCCGCGGAGTCCCACGCCTCCGTCCTGAGGGTCACGAAGCCGTTGGTGTCCGCCTTCCTGGGGTGTCGGAGCTCGACCCGGAAGGAGTTGCTGTCCTCCCGCCGGACCTTGGCCGAATTCCAGGTGACCCCGTCGTCGTAGGAGACCGAGACCTTGGCGCCGTCCATCGCGGTGGATCCGGTCCAGCCCTTGGCACGGCCGGCGTTCACGGTGAAGGAGTAGGCCTTCTTGGCCGAGGCCTGGTTGAGGGCGTTCAGCGGCATGTCGTGGTCGAGCTGCACCGCCGGCATCGCCTCGCAGACGGTGGGCACGGGAGAGAACTCGTCGCAGCCCTCGACTGCCATCGTGGTCGGCTCTGCGGATGCGAAGTTCCACTCGGTGCGGACCTTGCCGCCCGGGGTGACGCCCAGGGAGTCCTTGGCTCGCGTGATCTCCTGGACGAACCGGTAGTCGGCCTTCTCGGGGACCATCAGCTTGCCGGTATCGGTGGTCAGGTCGCCGTTGCGGTAGTAGGCCCAGCTGCTGACCATGCCTGTCGCGCTGTGCCTGGCGTCGCGACCATGGTCCGCCGGACAAGCCCTGGGTCATCGGAACGAAGTGCAGGAAGTTCACGGGTGCGAACAGAGTGTGCAGCCTGAGCGGACCTCGACGCCGAACTGCTCTCGCCCCGCGTTCCGTTCATGGAGGGGTGGGCCCGAGGAGCTATGTATAAAAGTTTCGGTGAGATCTAGTGCAACGGAACTCAATGACACGCTACCTTTCGCTTGCCCTGACACGGTGGCCCCCGCACATAACAGTGCCGGCGAGGTACCGCGGCCGGGTGCAAGGCGCACAGTCCTTTTCATCCCAGAGGCGAAACTGGAGTGCCATGACACCGCCCCGACCACCACGTGCGCGCCTGCGGGCCGCGACCACCCTGCTCACTGCGCTGGCCGCACTGAGCGCGGCTGCCCTGACCGCCGCTGCGTCACCGGCCGCCGCCGACGGCGCAAAGGACGTCTCGTACCGGGGCTACCACGTACGCGTGCCCAGCAGTTGGCCGGTCATCGACCTGGCCGCCGCCCCCGAGACGTGCGTGCACTTCGACCGCCACGCGGTCTACCTCGGACACCCCACCGACGCCGGTCAGGCCACCTGTCCTCCCGGACTGGTCGGCCGTACCGAGGCACTGGTGATCGAATCACTGGATGCCAAGGGGCTTAAATCGTTGGACAGTTCCACCCGCATCGCGCCCAAGGGCGCCGCGAAGGCAGCGGCAACGGACAGCAGGGGCGCGTCCACCGGGCGGATACGCCAGGCGGTTCCCGCTGCCGGGGTGCTGGTCACTGCTTCGGTCGGCGGCGACGAGCCCGCCGTGCAGAACATCCTGGACAGCGCCGGTCTGGACGCGGACGCCAAGGCCGTTCCGCTGTCCGGCACTTCAGCCGGCCATGACCCGAGCGCGTCCGTGACCGCCGCGTCCGCCGTGGCGCCACAGCCGGGTACGTATACCGGTCTGGGCTTCGACCCGTGCGCCGCGCCGTCCAACGCGCAGATGTCCGCCTGGTCCGCCTCACCGTTCCGCGCCATCGGGGTGTACATCAGCGGCATCAGCGCCGCCTGCGACCAGCCGAACCTGACCGCACCCTGGATCCAGACCCAGACCTCCGCAGGCTGGCACATCATCCCCATCCACGTCGGTCTCCAGGCTCCGTGCAACACGTACACGCACAAGGTGTCGTACACACTGTCCACCGCCGCGAGCCAGGGCCGCGCCGCGGCGCAGGAGTCCGTCGCGGCCGCCGCGGCGCTCGGGATGCCGCAGGGCAGCGTGCTCTACAACGACATGGAGGCGTACGACCAGAACAACGCCGCGTGCAGCAACGCGGTGCTGACCTACATCTCCGCGTGGACCGAGGAACTGCACGCCGACGGCTATCTGTCCGGCGAGTATTCCTCAGCTGCCTCCGGCATGGCGGACCTGGCGGCCGAGTACACCACCGGCACGTACACGATGCCGGACCACATCTGGTTCGCCCGCTGGAACAGCCAGGCCGACACCGACGCCAAGCCGTATGTGCCGGACGGGTACTGGGCCGACCACCAGCGCATCCACCAGCTCACCGGGGACACCGACGAGACCTGGGGCGGCGTGACCATCAACATCGACCGGGACTACCTGGACGTGGGCCTGGGGCCGTTCGCCGGCTCCTGCTCCGCCGGACTGGACTTCTCGCTGTACGGTTCGATCTCGGCCGGCTCCTCCGGAGGCCTGGTCAGTGCGGCCCAGTGCCTGCTGACGCGCCAGGGCCACTACAGCGGCACGGTGGACGGGGCGTTCGGCTCGGGCACAACCGCGGCGGTCCAGTCGTACCAGACCGCTACGGCCCTGCCGGTCACCGGCACCGTGGACTCCCACACCTGGACGGCGCTGCTCGCCGCGGGTACCAAGCCGACCCTCCAGTCCGGCGCCACCGGGGCGGACGTCCAGCGCCTGCAGCGGGCGCTGATCGCGGCCCGCGGGCAGACGCTGACCATCGACGGCGACTTCGGCCCGGCGACCACCACCGCGGTCAAGGCGTACCAGACCGCCCAGGGCCTGACCTCCGACGGGATCGTCGGCAACGCGACCTGGACCGCCCTGCAAGCCGGCAAGTGACCTGCGACCGATGGCGAATCGAAGGAGAACCATGCCTGCGTACGGAATACGCCGTCGGGTCGGCCGCAGTGTCGCGGTCGCAGTCGCGGCGGTGCTGCTCGCGCTGAGCGCCGCCGCCCCCGCAGCGGCCGCGACCGCCCCCGCGCGGACCAACCTGCTGTCCTCCAGTTGCCCCAACACTGTCGAACAGGGCCAGGTCAGCGGGTGTGTGGCGGAGCTTCAGACACTCCTGAACCTCGGCGGGGCCTCGCTGACCGTCGACGGCGACTTCGGCCCGGCGACCACCGCGGCGGTCCAGGCCTACCAGACGTCCCGGGGCCTTACCTCGGACGGACTGGTCGGCCCGGCCACCAAGGCCGCGCTGTACTACGAGGACCCGGCGGTGGCGATCGACCTGCGCTCGCTGCGCTGCCCGGTCGACCTGGAGCCGAACGAGAACGACGGCTGCGTCACCGAGCTGCAGAAGAAGCTCAACGCCACCGGGGCGTCGCTGACTGTGGATCATATCCTCGGCAGCGGCACCACCAATGCGGTGCGCACCTACCAGACCTCGGTGGGTCTGCCGGCCAACGGGGTAGTGAACCCGGCCACCAAGGCGAAGCTGTACGGCGACCCGCTGCCGCAGCAGCCGGCGGACCTCGGCTCGGGGCGCTACGCCGCGGTCGTCGACTTCGGTGAGGAGGCCACCGGCCAGAACATCCAGTACGTCTGGGGCGGCGGTCACGAGACGGACTTCGGCCCGTCGATCGGCATCTGCGACGGCTACAGCGGCTCGATCCAGCCGTGCCCTGCGGAAGAGGAGGTGGGCCTGGACTGCTCGGGCTTCACCCGTTGGCTGTACTGGCGGGCGGGTGCGGGCGACATCGGCCAGACGTCCCGGGACCAGGTGGTCAACCCGCGCCTGGCACAGGTCACCGCGGCCAACGCGATCCCCGGTGACCTGGTGTACTTCGGCGGCTCACCGTCGACCGTGCACCATGTCGGCGTCTATATCGGGAAGGTGGACGGGGTGGCCATGATGGTCAACGCCTCGCACACCGGCACGTACGTCCGGCAGGACACCATCGCGTCGCGCACGGACCTGCTCGGGTACTACCACCTCACCAACTGACGCTCGTCAGTGACGGCGGCCGACCCCGTACCGCGAGGCCGGCCGCCGGTGTCTGTAACTGTTCGACCTCAATGCGAGGTTCTGCGAATTCTACTTACCAAGGTGCCGCCACGCGCGCGCTCGTGCTCGACGAGCCGACCGCCGTGCTGGACGCCGCTGCCGAACACCTGCTTTTGGGGCGGCAGTTGGCGCGGGCCGACGAAACCGTCCGGGCGACCGGCGCGATCGCTCTGTTCGTCTCGCACCGGTCTTCCACGGTCAGTGCGGCCGACTTGATCGTGGTGCTCGACGGAGGTGCGGTGGCCGAGGAGGGCTCGCACACCGGACTCATCGCCGCGGGCGGCGGCTACGCCGAGCTCTTCGCCGTCCAGGCCCGCGGCTATCAGGCCGCCCAGGTCAGCAGGTGAACCGGGCGGCTGTCGGAGTCTCGGCGAGGGGCTCCGGCAGCCGCAGAGGTCCGCCGCCGGGGGTGATCCTGCCCAGGATGCGCGAGCCCGCAGCGCCCGTGCAGCTGGGCAGGGTGCTTGGTAGGCCGTGGGCAGTGAACCAGCCAAGTACCGCGAAGGCGACTGCCTCCTTGGCGGCCGAGGGCAGCCCCAACGCGTCCGAGCGCAGGAGTTCGACGTCCGGAAGCAGCGCCCCGATCCGGCCGGTGAGCACGGGGTTGTCGGCGCCGCCCCCGGATACCACCAGGGTCCGCAAACCGTTTTCCCTTACGGCATCGGAGACGGTGCGCGCGGTCAGCTCGGCGAGCGTGGCGAGGAGGTCCTCGGGCGACAGGGCAGGTCGTGCGGCCAAATACCGTGCCAGGTAGTCGGCGTGGAAGAGTTCCTTCCCGGTGGTCTTCGGGGGCCTGCGCCGGTAGTACGGCTCGGAGAGCAAGTCGCTGAGCAGCGCCTCGTCCACGCGTCCGGTGGAGGCGAGGCGGCCGTCCATGTCGTACGCGTGGCCGGTCAGGGCCAGCATCGCCGCGTCCATCAGGGCGTTCGCCGGACCGGTGTCGAAGGCGAGCGGCGCCCCCGATCCGGTCACGGTCACATTGGCGATCCCGCCGAGGTTCAACGCGCCTGCCGGGCCGGGCAGGCCGGCAAGGAGCAGCGCGTCGAGCAGCGAGACCAGAGGGGCACCCTGGCCGCCCGCCGCCACGTCCGCAGTGCGTACGTCGGAGACCACCGGAACACCGAGGCGCTCGGCGATCCAGGCAGGCTGGCCCAGTTGGAGGGTGCCGCGCACCGTGTCCTCCTCCACCCAGTGGTAGAGGGTCTGACCGTGTGAGCACACCAGGTCCACGGTGCCTGCGGCGGTCACGGCGGCCTCGCCGGCGTCGGCGAAGGATTGGCCGATCAGGGTGTCCAGGCGGCAGACCCCGGCGAGTGACACCTCGTGCGGGGGCAGTGCGTCCAGGATCTCGGCGCGCAGGGCGGCGGGATAGGGGTGCTGCGCGGCGTGGACGAGCGAGCCGTGCAATGTACCGCCGTCGAGGCGGAGTTCAACGACAGCCGCATCGATCGCGTCGTGCGAGGTGCCGGAGCTGAGTCCGAGGATTCTCACAGGTGACCTCTCTGCTGGGCTTTCCCGGGGGACAACTCCTGCCCTCCGGCCGGTCGAGCGGATGTGCTGGGGCCGCGGCAGAGAATCACGCGGCGAACGGAAGCGAAAACCGTGCGGGCGGGTCCGCCCTCGAGGGGAGCGCACCCGCCCGGTACAGGAAGGCCGACGGTCAGACCGCGGCCGGCTCGATCTCCACGCCGACCACGCGCCGCGACTTCGGGTGGAAGCAGGCGTGGCGCTGGCCCGACTTCCCCAGCGCCTCGAGTTCCGGCCGCTCGGCGGTGCAGCGGTCGGTGGCGAAGGGGCAGCGCGGTGCGAAGAGGCAGCCGTCCGTCTGCACCTTCTCGTCCAGCGGCGCCAGGGGCGTCAGCCGGTCGGGACCGGGCTCCTCCAGACCACGCATGATCGGGATCGCCGACAACAGGCACTGCGTGTAGGGGTGGACGGGCCCTTGGACGACGTCGTCGGTGAGGCCACTTTCGATGACCTGACCGCGGTAGATGACGTGCAGCTCGGCGCCCTCGCCGACGTACCGCGCCGTCGCCACGTCGTGGGTGATGAAGACCAGCGAGATACCCAGGCGTTCGCGCAGGTCGTGGAGCAGGGCGAGGATGCCCAGGCGCATCGAGACGTCGATCATCGAAACGGCCTCGTCGGCGATGAGCACCTCGGGGTCGACGGTGAGCGCGCGGGCGATGACCACGCGCTGGCGCTGACCGCCCGAGAGCTGATGCGGGTACTTGGGGAGGACCCCGTCCGGCTCCAGACCCACCAGTTCCAGCAGTTGCGAGGCCCGTGCCCGTACACCGGATGCCGAAGCGGCGCCGCCCGACTCCTTCGCTCGCATCCGCAGCGGGTCGCCGAGGATCTGCTCGATCGTGCGGGTGGGGTTCAGGGCAGAGTACGGGTCCTGGTGGATCATCTGGATGCGGCGGAAGTACGGGGCACGCTTGCGCGGCGAGAGCGTGGAGAGCTCCACGCCGTCGACCACGAGCTCGCCGCCGTCGAAGGTCTCGATCCCCGTGAGGATCTTGCCCAGCGTCGTCTTGCCGCAGCCCGATTCGCCGATGAAGGCGACGGCACCGCCCTTGGGGAGCGTGAAGTCCACGCCGCGCAGGGCGTGGACCGTGCGTTCGCCGGTGAACGCCCCGCGGGAGTGGTAGGTGCGGGTGATGCCGCGCGCCTCGATCACGACGCGTCTCCCTTCTGGGTGGTGGAGCTGACCACGGCGGCGTCCGCGTGGCACGCCCGCTGGTGGCCGGCCGCGTGCTCCGCGAGCTGCGGTTCGTCCTCGGCGCAGATGTCCATCGTGAAGGCGCAGCGGTCGCGGAACACGCAACCCGTCCTCGCGATGGTGGTGAGGTCCGGCGGGCGGCCCGGCAGGGCGCGGGCTGCGGCCGGGTCGCCGACGATGCGTGCCGTGGCACCGATCAGGGCCTTGGTGTAGGGGTGGGTGGGGTTGCGGAGGAGATCCAGCGTCGGGCCGTGCTCGACGATCCGGCCGCCGTACATCACGGCCAGGTTGTCGGCGAGCTCTGAGACCACGCCCATGTCGTGGGTGACGATGAGGGTGCTGAGGTTGTTCTCCTCGTGCACCTGGCGGATGATCTTCAGCACCGCTGACTGGGACAGTACGTCCAGAGCCGTGGTCGGCTCGTCCAGGATGAGGACCTTGGCGTTCAGGACGAGAGCGAAGACGATGCCCAGGCGCTGGCGCATGCCGCCGGAGAGCTCGTGCTGATAGGAGTCCAGAACGCGGTTGCCGTCCAGGCCCATCCGCTCGGCGAGCTGCTTGGCGCGGGAGAGCAGGCCCGGGAGGTCCTCGACGTCGTGCGAGCGGCCCAGGTCCAGGATCTGCTTGCCGATGGTCTTCAGCGGGTTCATGGAGTTCTGCGAGGCCTGGAAGACGTAGCCGAGCGCCGAGCCCCGTACCGCCCGCATCGCCTTGGCGTTGAGCGTTGTCACGTCACCGATGCCGTCGACGTGGATGGCGCCGCCTGCGATCCGGCCCGGCTCGGGCACGGCGTTCATCAGGGACAGGGCCAGGGTCGACTTGCCTGAACCGGACTCCCCCACCAGGCCGGTGATCTCACCGCGGCGCAGATCGAGGGAGGCGTTCGCGACAGCCGGGTACTCCGTGCCGTTGATGCGGTAGTGGACACTGAGGTCGCGTACGCGGACCTCGGCCTCCCTGGCCTCGGGCGCGGCCTTCTTCGTCGGTGTGGTCATCAGCGCTCCCTCAGTCGCGGGTTGAAGAGCTCGTCGATCGCGTCCAGGAACAACACCACGCCCATGATCAGGAGCAGGATGCAGGCGAGTGGGGCCAGCAGGTAGAAGATTGCCTCGGGGCTCTGCAGCGCTCCTCCGGAGAACACCGCCTGGTTGATCATCACGCCCCAGTTGGTGCTGGTGAACGGCACGATGCCGAGGAAGAACAGCCCCACCTGGGCTTCGACGAAGCCGATGACCGACAGGAGCAGGTGCATCGCCACGTACGGGGCGACGTTCGGCAGGAGCTCGCGTACGATGATGTGCCGGCTGGGCAGCCCGAGGCCGCGTGCGGCCTCCAGGAAGCCGCGCTCGCGCAGGCTCAGCACCTGGGAACGGACGGCGCGGGCGATGCCGCCCCAGCCGACGACGCCGAGCACGAAGCCCATCTCCAGCGGGCTGTCGAACTTCCACATGGTGGTGAGCACGACGAGCAGCGGCAGGCCGGGGACCGTGAGCACGAAGTCGGTGACGCGCATCAGCGCGGAGTCGGACAAGCCGCGGTGGAAGCCGGCCAGGAGCCCGACGGTGGTGCCGATCGTCGAGGCGAACAGGGCGGCGAGGGAGCAGGTGAGCAGTACGTAGCGGCTGCCGACGACAGTGGACTGGAGCACGTCGGAACCGGCGAAGTCGGTTCCGAGCCAGTGCTCTGCGCTCGGCGGCTGATAGATCGCGTCCGGGTCGATGGCGAGCTGGTCGCCGTAGACCATCGGGCCGAAGGTGCCCATCAGGACGAAGAACACCAGGATGGACAGGCCGATGATCCGGCCGGGCTTGCGCGTGAGGACGCGCCGGATGCCGGTCCAGCGGGAACGCCTCGCCGAGGGGGCATCAGCCGGACGGGGCGGCTTGGTGAGCGTCGCGGTGGTCATGGTCAGCGCCTCACTCGGGGGTCGATCACGGAGTAGAGGAGGTCCGCGACGATGTTCGCAAGCACCACCGCGGTGGTGATCAGCAGGAAGGCACCGGTCATCAGGGGGTAGTCGCGCTTGCCGATGCTGTTCAGCAGCAGTTGCCCGACGCCGGGGTAGTTGAAGGTGGCCTCGATCAGGATCGCTCCGCCGAACAACGTGCCGAACGAGAGGGCGAGGGTGGTGAACAGCGGCAGGATCGCGTTGCGGCCGATGTAGCGCATCCGCGTGCTGCGGGTGATGCCGCGCAGCTCGGAAGCGAGGATGAAGTCGTCACCGAGGACGGAGACCACGCTGGAGCGCATGCTGAGCATCCAGCCGCCGTAGGAGATGAGGACGTACGTGGCGACCGGGAGGATCGCGTGGTACGCGACCGACGACACGTACTCGACGTTCCATCCAGGGTCCACCAGGAGCGTCTCGGAGACGGTGCCGCCGTACGGCAAGGCCCCCAGGTTGGTGTAGAAGACGGCGATGAGCAGGATCGCGATCACGAACGACGGGATGCCGGCGATCATCGAGGCGGCCACGCTCAGCCCGCTGCCCAGGCGGGACGACCGCTTCACCGCCGCGACCACACCACTACTGACACCGATGCAGAAGCTGATCAGCAGGCCGCTCAGGATGGGGATGACGGTCCACGGCAGGGCGTCGCCGATGACATCTGCGACCGGCACTCCGCTGTAGGAGATCGAGATCCCGAGGTGACCGTGGAGCAGGTCGCTGATGTAGTGCGAGTACTGTGTGAGCAGCGGGTCCTGCGAGGTGTACCCGTAAATAATCGAGGCCTTGGCCTTGGCCTCCTGGTAGTTCATTCCCATGGCGACGTACTTCTCGTACGCCACGTCGCCCGGTTTGCCGGGCAGGGCGTGAACGAGGAAGAACGTAAACGTGGCTACGATCCAGACCATGACCGCGCCACCGGCCAGGCGGATCGCGATGGTGCGCGCCAGTCCCTTCACGTTCCTGCATCTCCTTCCTTGTCGTAGGGGGTTGTCGTAGGACAGCGCGCGAGCGGGGCGACGGCCTGGTGCGACTGCCGCCCCGCGGTGGTGCGCCGTGCGGTAGTTGCTCGGTGCGGTTACCCGGCCTGGATCACTTGCCCTTGGCCTGGATGTAGCCCTGCATCATCCACAGACCGGGCTGGTTGGCGAGGATCTCGTCCTGCCCGTTCTTCGGCCAGTTGGTGAAGTTCTTGTCGTAGGTGAACTTCACGTTGGTGTAGTCCCACATCGGGATGACAGGAACTTCCTGGTTGGTGGCCTTGACCAGCTGTGTGATGACCGGCTTCTTGGCCTCGGTGTCGAGGCCTGCGAGGCCGGCCGTGAGCTGACCCGGGTTGATGGACTGCCCGTCGACCGTGAAGGTCTCGTCGCCGTGCATCCAGTTGCCGTCACCCTTCCTCTCGGTGTGGGTGACCTTGTTGCCGTTGGCGACGAAGCCGTTGCTCTCGCCGTACAGGCGCTGGAAGTTCTGGCGCGGGTCGGCGCCGACGGCGGTCAGCCACCAGCCGACGTCGAACTTCTCGGCGGCCATGTCCGTCTGGTAGGCGCCGAAGTCGGCGGAGAGGGCCGGCTTGGTCTCGATGCCGAAGGCGCTGAGTTCGTTGGCGACGACGGTGGAGGCGGCGATCCAGTCACTGAAACCGTTGACGGTCTGCAGCGTGATCTTCCACTGCTTGCCGTTCGCCAGGTACCACTTGCCGTCCTTCTGCTTCAGGCCTGCGCCCTTCAGCAGCTCGGCGGCCTTCGCCTCGTCGTGGGCGTACGGGTTGAGCTTGCCGACCGCGTCGGCGCCCAGCCACTGCTCGGTCGACTTGCGGATCATGCCGGCGGGGGCGGTGGAGGCCATGCCGCCGACCGGCTGGCCCACCTTGGTGATGGCCTCGCGGTCGAGGATGTACGCCAAGGCCTGGCGCACCTCCTTCTTGTCGTACGGTGCCTTGCTCTGGTTGAAGGCGATGGAGGCGTTGACGTAGGAGGTGCCGTCGGCGCGCTTGTAGCCCTTGGCCAGGATCTGGTTCAGGACGTTCGTGGGGATGGCGGTGAAGGGCGCGGCGTCCAGGTCCCCGCTCTTCATGAAGCCCCAGATCTGCTCGTTGCCGGAGTAGTGGCGGATGACCACCTGGCTCGGAGCGATCTTGCCGAGGTCGTAGAAGTACTTGTTGCGGACGAGGATGGCCGAGCCGGGATTGACGCGCTTGACCACGAACGGGCCGGCCGAGACGTCCTTCTTCGGCGCGAAAGCCGCGATGGCCTTGCCGGTCTCGTTCAGCTTGTCCACGGCGGCCTGGGCGGCGGTCGCCTGGGCCGCGTCCACCTGTTGGCTGGCGGCGATGGTGTCCCAGATGTCGGCCGGCACGAGATGGCTGTAGACCGACTTGGGGACGATGGACTGGCCCAGGATCTGCTTCGCGAAGTTCGAGTTGGTGGTTCCGGCGGCCTGCTTGAACTCGATGTCGTGCTTGCCCACGGAGGTCACGGAGGCGACGTTGAGGCCCTCACTGAGCTGGCCCGAGCCGACCGAGGCAGTGCCCTGGGTGAGCGCGATGGCCATGGACATCTTGATGTCCTCGACGGTGACCGGCTTGCCATCGGACCACTTGGCGGCGGGCTGCATGTGCGCGACCAGCGTGTCGCCCTTGACCTCCCAGCTCTTGGCGAGGCCCGGGAAGGCGTCGTTCACATCCATCGGGTTCTTCTTCTCGAACCCGAGGCGCATCGAGTTGTAGGTGAGGAACGTGTTCCCGTTCGGGCTGTACGGGTTCATCGGCGCGCCCGGGGTGATCGGGTTGTTCGCGTCGACCGTGGTAAAGACGCCACCGCCGTCGGTGCCGTTCTTCGCACCGGAATCCGGTGCGCACGCGGCGAGCGTGCCAAGGGTCGCGAGTGCGGCGGACACTGCGACGAAATGCTTGAACCGGGCCATAGCGCGTGGTCTCCGATCGACGGGCAGGAGAGAAGTGGGAAGCAAGCTCTTGGGGGGTGAGCAGACCGTAGGAGCGGTTCCACAGCCATGTCAATGAATTGCGTTGGCTGAATCTAGTTCGTAACTTACCGCCGCACAGGGCCGGGCAAAATCCCGCAACCGGCCGGAAGACGCAGCGCATGTGCGCGACTGGAGGGGTGGAAAGTTACGTCGAACGCGCAACTCCTGTGGCAAAGTTACCGGCGCTGGCCCACCCTTGCCCTCTGACCGAGAGGAAAGCCACGATGCACCCGCCGCTTCCCGTGCGTATCGACGCCCCCACCGAAACCCGCAACCCCCGCACCCGCGACATCGACGACGTCCCCACCCTTGCTGTGCTGCGCCTGCTCAACGTGGAGGACCGCATCCCGGCCGAGGCGGTCGCAGCGGTCCTGCCCGAACTGGCACGGCTCGTGGACGAGACTGCGCGCCGGATCCGGGCGGGCGGCCGACTGCACTACTTCGGCGCGGGCACCTCCGGTCGGCTGGCGGTGATGGACGCCGCCGAGCTGATCCCCACCTTTGGCCTGCCGCCCGGCATCGTCGTGGCCCACCATGCGGGCGGTCCGCGCGCGTTGGTCCAGCCCGTGGAGGGCGTCGAGGACAGTCCGGACGCGGGCGCGGCCGATGCAGCCGAGGTGGGTCCCGGGGACGTCGCGGTCGGCGTGGCCGCCAGTGGCCGCACCCCGTACGTCGGGGGTGCTCTGCGTGCAGCTCGGGCGGCCGGTGCCTTCACTGCGCTGGTCAGCGCCAACCCCGGCGCCGAGCTGGCCGATCAGGCGCACCTCCACCTGGGGGTAGACACCGGGCCGGAGGCAATCGCGGGCTCCACCCGGCTGAAGGCCGCCACCGCGCACAAGTTGGTGCTCAACAGCCTGTCAACAGCCGTGATGGTGGCGCTCGGCCGTACCTACTCGAACTTGATGGTCGATGTCGCCGCCACCAACGGCAAGTTGCGCGGACGGCTCCTCACCATCCTGGTGGAGGCCACCGGGCTGGACGAGGAGCACTGTGCGGTCGCCCTCGCGGCCGCGGGAGGCGAATTGAAGACGGCACTGGTGACCTTGCTCGTGGGGTGCCCTCCGGAGGAGGCGCGCGCGGCGCTCACGGCCGGCGAAGGGCACGTCCGGGTAGCCCTGCGGTCCCTGGCCTGAGCTCTGCTCGTCCTCCGGACGCGCCGTTCCCCAGCCGTGGGACGGGCCTGGCAATCAGGCCCGTCCCACGGCTGGGGACACATTCAAGTCCGTCCGGCGCTTGACGACAGACCGCCCGCCGGGCTGCCCCGGCGATCCCCCTCACTGTGGGGTGCGCCGCCGGTGCACCGCGGTGTACGTGCGTTCCAGGGCGCGCGTCGTGCGGCTGTAGTTGCGCTGGGCCACCCCGACGAACAGGCAGTCCACCAGCGTCAGCGCAGCGATCCGGCTGGACATCGCACCGGACCTGAAGGTGGTTTCGCGCGCCGCGGTGGTCAGAACATGATCGGCCACGTCGGCGATCGGTGATCGCGGGAAGTTGGTGATGGCGATCGTCGTGGCGCCGTTCTCCCATGCCTCACGCAGGGCAGTCACCGTGTCGGTCGTGGCGCCCGTGTGCGAAATGCCGATCGCCACGTCGCCCCGGCCGAGCAGGGCCGCGGAGGTGAGTGCACCGTCCGGATCCGACCAGGCGGTCACCCGGTGCCCGATGCGGTGCAGTTTCTGCTGGAGGTCGAGTGCGATGAGCGCGCTGGCACCGACTCCGTACAGATCCACCGCGCTCGCCCCGACGACCACGTCGATGGCCCGCTGAAGAACGATCAGATCGATCTGGGCGATGGTGTCCTCCACCGCGCGGGCGTCCGAGAAGCCCAGCTTGCCGACCACGTCGGCCAGCGAGTCACCGGGCCCGATCTCGCTGCCGGCGCTGGACCAGGCCGGACCGCTGTCCTCGCTTCCGGCCGCTGCGGCCAGCTTGATGCGCAGGTCCGGGTAGCCCTTGAGGCCCACTGCCCGGCAGAATCGGATCACTGTGGTCTCGGAGGTGCTGCACTGCGCGGCGAGTTCACTGATGGTTCGTTCGGCGACCCCGACGGGATCGGCGATCGCGGCCTCGGCGACCCGCCGCTCCGACGGTGGCAGCGAGGGCAGCAGGGCGCGGATCTGCACCAGTACCGTCTGCGGAGGTGAAGCGCGCTCTGCATTGGTGGCAGCGGTGCGCCGAGCGGCGTCGCCGACTCCGCGCTGTCGGTCACGTGGGGCAGCCATGTGGGAATCCTACGGGTTCGATGTGGTTCGGGTAGCCGAGTGGCGAAATATGTGCGGGACGGCGGCCGGATTTGGAGGGGTGTCAACGGGCTTTCACCGTGGCCGTGTTTCGTCATCCTGCGCCCGGACGGATGCGGACTCGGCACGGGCCACGGCCGCGTGCACGGCGCTCCGCAGCCCTTTGGCCCGCCCCCCGCGCCCGTAGTGCACGGCGTTGGTCAGCAGCACCACCCAGATCCCGCTGACCGGATCGAACGCCAGGCTGGTGCCGGTGAAACCGGTGTGCCCGGCACCGGTCGCGGGCCAGTGGGGAGACATGTGGTCCCAGACGTCGCCGGGCAGTGTCCAGCCCAGGCCCCGCGCGCCGTCCAGTCCGGCAGTCTGGAGGCTCAGCGCCTCGCTGCGTATCCGGGGTGACAGCACCGAGTCCTCGGCCAACCAGAACGTCCGAAGGTAGTGCACGAGATCCGGCGCACTGCCGAACAGCCCGGCGTGCCCGGCCACACCGCCCAGGCCCTCGGCGTTCTCGTCGTGCACCACGCCCCGCTTGGGCTCCCCTCCGGGCGGCGCCTCAGTCGCGGCAGTGAGCGCCCGCCAGTCGGCAGGCGGCAGGTAGCGGGTGGCGCCCAGGCCCAGTGGGTCGAGCACCAACTCCCGTACGGCGGCGTCGAGCGACTGCCCGAACACGGTGGCCACCACTTCGCCGAGCAGTATGAAGCCAAGGTCGGAGTACCCGGCCACGGTGCCCGGCAGGTGATCGAGGGGCTCGCCGAGCACGGCGTCGAGCCGATCGGCAGGACCGCCCGGGAGCTGCCAGAAGTCCCGGTGCGGGGGCAGTCCGGAGGTGTGCGCCAGGAGATGGCGAACCGTCACCGCGTCCTTGTGGCCGCCGGTGAAGCCCGGCAGGTGGCGGCGCACCGGGTCGTCCAGCCGCAACGCCCCGGTGTCGGCGAGCCGCAGTACGGCGGGTGTGGTGGCCACTACCTTCGTCAGCGAGGCCAGGTCGAAGACGGTGTCAGCGGTTACGGGGCTCCCCGTCGGGCCGTCCGCGGTGGTTCCGTGGACGGAGGTGCGAACCGGGCCGTGTGCACCACGGCCGGTGATCAGGACTGCGCCCGGCACAACTCCTTCCTTCACCGCCCTCCGGACGAGGTCTGCAGGGTCGGGGAGACCTGCGGGTGCTTCGGGGACTGCCATGGCGGCCCTGCCTTCCGGTGGCGTTCGAGGGGCTGACAGGCTGATCATCCCGCTGGTAAATTTCCACCGCAATACCGAGCTCCAAGGTTATTGACTTACTATTCGGTCCCCCGACGCCATCCTGAGGTGCGCAGCATGACGAACCCTTCCGCAACACGCACTGCAAGGGAGAGCGACCTCCCGGCACTGCGAACCATCGTCCGCGCGGCCCTCGTTCACGACTGCGATGCCGAGCACGTGCTCGATCTGCTCTGGACGCAGACCTCAGCCAACCCCCAGTTGCGGATCCTCGCCGAGGCCGACGGAGAACCGGTCGGCCTCGCTCTTGCCGCAATCCGTCCCGCCACCGCGAGCGCCCCCACCACCGGCCACACCGATCTGCTCGCCGTGCACCCCCGGGTGCAGGGCCGCGGCATCGGACGCGCCCTGCTCGCCCGCTCCGAGGGACTCCTCGCCTCCGCCGGCGCCGACCAGTTGATGATCCGCGGCAGACCCCCCTACTACGCCTGGCCCGGCATCGACATCCGCTATACACGCGCCGTCTGTCTCGCCGAGTCCAGCGGCTACACCCGCGGACCCGAGGGTCTCAACATGAGCGTCGACCTGCGCACCGCACCGCTGGCCACCGCTGACGACGAGGCGCGACTCGCCGCGGAAGGGGTGACGGTGCGCCGCCTTGCCCCGGCGGACGAGATACCGTTCCTCGCCTGGATGACACAGTGGGGCGGCTCGTGGGACGGTGAGGCCGCCCGCGCCCTCACCTACGACCCGCCGCGTGGCCATGTCGCCGTCCGCGAAGGCGCCGACGGACCGGCCTACGTCGGCTTCGCATGCCACGGCGTCAACCGCCGCTCCTGGTTCGGCCCGATGGGCACCGAGTCCTCGGAGCGGGGACTCGGCGTCGGTACCGTCCTGCTCCGCCGCTGTCTGGCTGACCAGCGCGCAGCCGGACTCGACGAGGCCGAGATCGGCTGGACCGCCCCCATCCACTTCTACGCCCGTGGCGTCGACGCACGGCTCGGCCGCGTCTTCTGGACGTACTCCAAGGGCCTCTGAACTTCCCACCCCCGAGGCCCCTCCTGGTCTGCCCGCGTCCAGTCCGCCCGAGGCCGCCGGGGCCCGGACGATGTCTGAAGACCCCCCGGCAGGAGAGGACCCCGCCATGCCACTCAACCGCCCCATCCGGTCCGCCGACGAACTCCTGGTCCTCGCCGACCGGGTCCTGCAACCTGGCTTCCAGGGCACCACCGCCCCCGACTGGATCCGCCGCAGACTCGGCGACGGACTCGGTTCGGTCCTCCTTTTCGGCCCCAACATCCGCGACCGCGCGCAGACGTCCGCTCTCACCGACGCCCTGCGCGCCGAGAACCCCGATGTCCTGATCGCCATCGACGAGGAGGGGGGCGACGTCACCCGGCTGGAGGCCGCAACCGGCTCCTCCTACCCCGGCAACCTCGCGCTCGGCGTCGTCGACGACTCCGAACTCACCGCAGCCGTCGCCCGCTCCATCGGCGGCGAACTGCGCGCCGTGGGCATCGGCCTCGACTACGCCCCCGACGCCGACGTCAACTCCAATCCAGACAACCCGGTCATCGGTGCCCGTTCATTCGGCGCCGATCCCGTCCTGGCCGCCCGCCACACCGCCGCCTGGGTGCGCGGACTGCACGACGCGGGGGTCGCCGCCTGTGCCAAGCACTTCCCCGGCCACGGAGACACCGACACGGACTCGCACCTCGACCTGCCCACCGTCGCCATGGACGCCGACACCATCGCGGAACTGGCCCTGCCGCCCTTCCGTGCCGCCCTCGATGCGGGGGCACGAGCGGTCATGACCGCTCACCTGCTCATTCCCGCCTACGACGCGGAGCGCCCCGCCACTGTCAGCCCCCGCGTGATCACAGGGCTGTTGCGCGAGGAGCTCGGATTCGACGGACTCATCGTCAGCGACGCCGTCGAGATGCAGGCCGTCCGTGCCCGCTATGGGCTGACAGGCGCGGCCGTCCGCGCCCTCGCCGCCGGAGTGGACCTCATCTGTCTTGGGAACGGATCGGGCGACGCCGAGTTCGCCCGACTCCGCGCCGACGTTGCAGACGCGGTGGCCCTCGGCGAGCTCGCCGAGGAACGCCTGGTCGAGGCCGCGGCCCGTGCCGCGGACTTCGCCGCCTGGCAACGGGCGCTGGCCGACGCCGTCTCCACCCCCGCACCGGACCGGGCAGTGGGCCTGGAGGCCGCCCGCCGAGCACTGCGCACCAACGCCGAGAACCCGGCGGCTCTGCGCCTGAACACCCCCGCAGTCCTGATCGAGTTCGGCGTCCCCGGGACCGTGGCCGAGGGCGACGGTGTGCCGTGGGGCCTCGGCCCCGCTCTCACCGCCCTCATGCCCGGCACCCTGCGCATCACCTTGCCCGCTCTCACCCCGTACGACCCGGCCTACGCCGGCCGGATCCTTGCCGAGGCCGCCGGCCGACCGTTGGTCCTGGCTGTCCGCGACGCCCACCGCCGCCCCGCCGTACGGGAATGGCTGCGCGCCCTGCTGGCCCGCCGTCCCGATGCGATCACGGTGGAACTCGGTGTCCCGCAGCCCGGCCTCGGCGGCGTCCGCATCAACACCCACGGCGCCGCCCGGGTCTGTGGGCAGGCAGCCGCGGAGATCCTCGCCGGTCGGGCACCACGGCGGGCTTGATCTACCCCGGACCGCCTGATCACCGTTCAGTGGACCGACCAGTCGGCCCTGTTCAAGCTCGTCCGGCGCCTCAGGACAATGCGGCCACCGGGGCGGGCCCGCACCTTACGGCACCGGCGCCGGTTCCGGGGCGGGCACCGTCACAGGGGCCGGTGCTGTCGACTCCCGTACCACCTGCCGGGGGAGAATCAGCAGACGTCCGGCCGCGCGCGCCGAGTCGATCCCGGCGTGCAGGTGCGCGAACGTCTCAGCGGCCATCTCCCGTCAGCGGCCGGTGGACCGTGGTGAGTGGCGGCTCGAAGCGGTCCGCGAGCAGGATGTCGCCGAACCGACCACCGAGACGTCCTGCCCGCACTGAGCCCGGATCCTTCGCACCCCGGCAGATCCCGGTCGCGCACATATCGATGATCGCGACGAACGCGGTGGGTGGACGCGGTCCGGAGAGGAGTTCCCGGGCCGCGTTACGCCCCAACTCGGCGGCGTCCTTGTCAGATACGAGGGGAGTCGTGCAGGCGAGGACCTCACAAGGGGGCGCATGGGTAGTGCCGGCCGAGCGGAGTCGCACAGCTCCTGCAGGATCTGGCGCCAAAACCGCCGTCGGCAACACCCATGACCATCGCCGACGGCGGCTACCAGGGCACCGGATTGGTCATCCCGCACCGCCGGAACGAAGGTGAAGGACTCCCGGCTCGGAAGGAGGAACACAAGCGCTCCCACCAGCAGGTTCGGGCCCGCGTCGAGCACACCTTCGCCCGGACGAAGAGTGGAAGATCCTTCGCGACTGCCGTCTGAAAGGCGACGGCGTTCACACCGCCATGCTCGGCGTCGCACGGCTGCACAACCTCGCCCTCACGGGATAAATCCCGCCCAATACGGGACCGGAGAGGCACAAGAGGGCTGCTCCGCGCCTCTCCGGCTCGGAGAATGCTCAGTCGATACAGAACTCGTTGCCCTCGATGTCCTGCATCGGGATGCACGAATCAGTGCCGTCATACAGGGTCTGCACGTGTACCGCGCCGAGCGGGACCAGGCGTGCGCATTCGGCCTCAAGTACGGCGAGGCGCTCCTCACCCACGAGTCCGGTGCCGACCCGCACATCAAGATGCAGCCGGTTCTTGGCAGCCTTTCCTTCGGGGACGCGCTGGAAGTACAACCGCGGACCCACGCCTGAGGGATCACTGCAGGCGAACCATGAATCCCGCTGCTCAGGTGGCTGCGAGTGCTTGAACTCGCCCCAAGTGGCAAACCCCTCCGGTGGCGGCGGTATGACGTACCCCAATACCTCGCACCAGAAGCGAGCGAGGCGCTCCGGTTCTGCGCAGTCGAAGGTGACTTGGAACTTCTTGATCGCTGACATCGGCGCACCGTAGCAGGGGACTCTGCCGCTCGTCCCCACCACAGTTCAAAGGGTCTCGCAACACTGCTTGTCAGCGAGCACAGATGCTCGTTGAAGACATCGGCCGGGGTTCTCCATCAGGTCGAGTTCCCGGCAGACGGCTCGACCCCGAAGTCGTCGCGGAGGTGGTTGATCACCGCATCGGCCTCGGGCGGGGCTGGTCGAGCTACTTTGGAAAACGCTCGGGCGGCCTTCAGTATCTCCTTCGCCCGAGGCAACTCAGGTGCCGGTAGGGGAGTTGTACGAGTTCGGCTCGCTCGGCGGTGGTGAGCAGGTCGGGCCGACTGCCGTGGCCGGCCTCTGCCTGGCGGACCCCAGCCGCAATGCTTCCTTGTGGATACCGGTCCGCCCGGGGCAGGTTGTCCTGCCACCGCTCCCGGGCGGACCGGATCTCAACCGCCGGAGCAGACAGTGCCGTTGAGGCGGATGGCCGTCGGATCGGGGTTGGGGCCGTCGTTGGCGCCGACGAAGCCGAAGGAGGCTGTCGACGCGCCGTCCGGGGCCAGCGGCCCGGCGCCCTCGGGCGCGGTCACGCGGACGTGCCGACCGGTCTGCTGGAACGTGGCGTTCCAGCCGGAGGACACCGACTGGCCGTCGGTCGGCCAGTCCCAGTCCACGGTCCAGCCGGTGATCGGGGTGTCCGAGAGGTTCCGGACGGTGACCGTGGTCACGAAGCCATTGCCCCAGCTCGTGTCGCGGTGGAAGGTCAGCGCGCAGGCGGCGTCCGTCGGGGTGCCGGTGGTGAAGGTCAACGGACCGGACGGGGCGGAGATCCGTCCCGCGGCGTCGGCCGCCAGTACGTTGACCGTGTGTGTGCTGCCCGGGGGCAGGTTCCGCAGGGTCACGGACGTGCCGGTGGTCTCGCCGATCAGCCGGGTGTGCGCGCCGTCCCGCTCCTGGACCAGGTAGCGGGCGGCACCGGCCGCCCCCTCCCACGACAGGCGCGCGGTGGTGTCGGTCACCGCCTCCAGCCCCGGGGTGCCCGGAGCGTCGGCGGCCGAGGCCCCGGGCCCGGTGCCGGGCTGCGGGGTGAGGGTGACGGTGAGCATCGCGTACGGCGGCACGGTGACCTGGGAGGCGGACGCCCCACTGCCGGTGACGTCGGTGATGTCGCTGTCGCCGCGGGCGTAGCGGCTGACCTCGGGTGCGGCGGCGGACGGGGTGAAGCCCGCGTATTCGAGGTTCACGGTCCGAGCGGCGTCGGGGTCCTTGTTGATGAGCAGGACGCTCAGGCGCCCGTCGCGACGGTGCACGGCGTGTGCGGAGACGTCCTGCGCGGAGGACGAGGCGGCGACCATGGCGTCGCCGGCGGTGCCCAGTTCGCTGGTCATCTTCATGCCGTAGTAGGGGTGGAACGGCGTGTTCGCCGCAGGTTGGCAGACGTCACCTGTGCAGGAACCGCCGGACAGCATGCCCATGTCGCCATAGTCGGTCTCGCCGTCGACGGTGGTGATCCGGCCCGGGCCGTTGTGGGTGTTCCACCAGTCGACGTTGAACACACCGTTCTCCAGAGCCGTCATGAAGGCGTCGGCGGCGAACAGGCCGTTGGGGCGGGCCGTGAGCATGGCGCCGCCGGTGTTGGTGTTGACTTCGGTGAGGGCGATGCCGATGCGCGGGGAGTCGGCGCCCGCGTACCGGTCGATCTGGTTGCGCACCTCCCGCAGTTCGCCGGGCAGCCGGGTCAGCCGGGTCATGGCGGCGTCGGCGGTGGTGTCGGAGCCGCCCGCGTACCAGTGGACGCTCACGAAATCGATGACGTCGGTGACTTCGGAGAGCACGGTGTGGTTCCAGTCGCCCGGATCGCCCTCGCCGACGACGCCGTCCGGCCAGTTGCCCGGGGCGGTGAGGACCGCGCCGATCCTGATGGTCGGGTCGATGGCCTTCATGGCGGCGGCGTAGGCGCGGACCTGACGGGCGTACTCCCGGGGGCTCTTGTCCGCGTGATCGTCGTGCTCCCAGCCGCTGCCGTAGTGGCCGTTGCCGTAGTTCTCGTTGCCGATCTCCCAGTACTTCGCGTCGTAGTTCTTGGTGACGTTCGCGTACCGGACCCAGCCGGCCGCCTCCTCGGGCGTGCCGGAGCCGTAGTTGGCGATCAGGATCGGCTGCGCCCCGGTGGCGCGGACGGTGCCCATGAAGGCGTCGAAGCCGGTACCGGGGGCGACGTATCCGCCGGGCGCGGTGTGCGTCTCCCAGTGGTAGATATCGGCGTACGAACCCCCCGGGTAGCGCATCGCCCCGACGTCGGCCGCCTTCATGAGGGCGGCGACTTCGGGGTCGTTCATGTGCGAGTCCCAGACAGCGGCGTTGACACCACGGGCGGTGTCGGACAGCCGGCCGAGCGACGCCTGCGTGTTGACCCGGACATCGACGTCCGCGGTCGGCGCCTCCTGCGCGGCGGCGGACGCGGCACCGGCGGCGCCGAGCGGGGACAGCAGGGCGAGCGTGGCCGCCAGGGCGGCGGCGGTGCGTGCGAGGTGACGGGGGCGACCGGCGCGGGCCGGCCCGACGGGTCTCTGCGGTAAGGCCATGGGGGTCCTTCCTAGGGGGCCGGCGACGGACTGGTCGGCGGGCGCCGGGCAGGCCGTACGACCGGACGGGCGGGCGCCGGCGCGCGGCGGCAGGATGCTTCTCTCCGAGGGCACGGGGAATGAACGGTGCGCGGGTGGTGCGGCGTGCGTGGACGCGGGGGTGGCGCGGTGCGTTGCGGTCGTACAAGGGTGGGCAGCGGCTCCGGAGATGGGAGCGCTCCCATGATGGGAGGAGGGTGATGTTCTGTCAACGGACGGGACGGATGAACCGACGACACCGCCCACCACCGCTGATCCGGACCGTGTCGTCGACGGTGACGGGCATGCCGGCCCTTGCAGACGTGAGCGCATCCGGACGTGCTCGGTCGATGTCCGGAGGATCATCTGCCTCTTCGGAACTTCGCAACGAGCGTTTCGGGCTCCTCCGCGTCGACTACAAGCCACAGCAACGCACCGGCCCGGATGAATGTCCGCGTTGACGACGGTGGGCCGGCCGCCGACCATGCCGCGGGCGGCGGCCAGGCCCGGGTACTGCTGGTGGCCGAGTACTACCGCACGAACCTCACCATGCGGCAGCTCGCCCCGCTGCTCGGCGTCTCACCGGCGAGGTGTGCCGGGTGACTCAAGGCTCGGCCCGCTGCTGGCGCTCGAGCCGACCCGGGCCTGTCAGGAAGCAGCCGAGCGGCTGTGGATCGTCGACGGCACCCTCATCCCGGTCCGCGACCGCAAGGTCGGAGCGTCCTCGCGCAACTACCGGTTCTCGGCGAACGTGCAAGTCAGCGGGGTTGGTCGGGCCCGATCTACGAGCCCGGGAACTGCACACCCGTCGCCGAATCAGTTCTGCCACTCGTGCAGCAGTCCACCGGCCATCAGGAGAGTGGTGCCGACGGTGCGGATCGTGGCGTGGGAACGTTGACGGCGCGCCGGCCCCGTCCATGGGGTCCCTTTTCGCGCACTCCTGGCGCTGCCGACAGCCGTCAGAAACCCCGAGCCGACCCATTGCCGCCCGAGCATGGGCGCTCCTTCAGGGAACCGGTGACATCGCCGAGGGCGCCCTGCAGCTCTCGTCCTTCGTCGACCAGGTGTTCGCCGCCACCGGCGCGTCTCAGGTCGACATCGTCGGCCACTCCCTCGGTCGGCGCGGTCTCGCGGCATGCCGCGTGCGGCACCCGCAGGGACGCAGGTGTCGCACGCGGCCGAACGCCGAACGCCGAGCGTCAAGCGGAGGGCGCCGAGGCCGGGGCATACTCGAACCAGTCGAAGGCGACCGCGCCCTCGGTGGCGTACATGCCGATAACGCGGCCGGTGAAGCCACAGGCGACCTCGGCGGACAGGTAGCGCCCGTCCAGTTCGGCGAGTGGCTGGGCCTCCGAGGCGTCGGGATCGCCGAGCCAGAAGGCGATGGTGTCGGGGCCGGTGGTCCCGCCATCGGTGAGTTCGGGCGACGCGGGCACGAGGTCGGACGTCCGGATCGCGACGGTGAGGGTCAGCGGCCCGGACGGGATCGGTCGGCTGGCCACGGTTTGGCGCACCGGACCGATCCGGGCGACGACGCCGGCCTCTCCGTTCCCGACCTCCAGTTCGTAGTGGTGGGCCTCGTCCAGGCGCACGCTGAGGCCGCCGCGTCCCGTACCCGGGTCGATCGCAGCGGTGACGCGGCAGTCGTGGTGCTGCTGGCGGCGGCCGACGAAGGTGTACCCGGGGCGGTCGAGGGTGGCGCCGGTGGCGCTCAGGGCCAGCCAGCCAGGGCGCTCGGTGAGCGACCAGGAGCCCTCCGGACGGGTGAACGGCGAGACCCAGTGCGGCGCGAGAGCGGACTCGTCGAAGTCGTCGCGGGCGGGCAGGGACGGAACGGGGTGCCAGGCACCGCCGGGGGCCGGGTGGCTCTCGGGAACGGGCGCGACGACGGGCCAGCCGTCCTCGTCCCATTCCACCGGGGTCAGGAACGTCTCGCGGCCGAGCACGTGCACGTCGGGAGTGAAGCCGCGGGGCCGGACGCCGAGCAGCACCATCCACCAACTGCCGTCGGGAGCCTCCACGAGGTCGGCGTGGCCGGTGTTCTGGATGGAGCGGGCGGTACCGCTGTGGGACAGCAGGGGGTTGGCGGGTGCGCCTTCCCAAGGGCCGCGCGGCGAGCGGCCACGGGCGATGGACACGCTGTGGCCGCGTTCGGTGCCGCCTTCTGCGATCAGCAGGTACCACCAGTCGACGATGCGGTAGAGGTGCGGTGCCTCGGGAAACTTGAGGCCGCTGCCCGACCACGTGGCAAAAGGCCCCTCCAGCACCTCCCCCTTGACCGGGTCGATCCTGGCCATGTTGATGCCGCCTTCGGGCCCGGAGAAGGCGCACCAGCAGGTGCCGTCCTTCTCCCACGCCAGATCGGGGTCGATCCCGGGCAGGTCGATCCACACCGGGTCGCTCCACGGTCCCTCGGGCCGCTCGGCCGAGACGACGAAGTTGCCGCCGCCGTCTATGTTGGTGTTGATGATCCAGTAACGGCCTTCGTGGTGGCGGATCGTGGGGGCGTAGAGGCCGCCGGACGCCTTGGCACCGGGGAGAGGCAGCGGCAGCTGCTCGGGCCGGTCGAGCACATTGCCGATGTGCTCCCAGTGCACGAGGTCCTTGCTGTGGAAGAGCGGCAGCCCGGGGAAGTACTCGAAGCTGGAGCACACCAGGTAGTAGTCGTCACCGACCCGGCACACGCTCGGATCGGGATGGAACCCGCTGATCACAGGGTTGTCGTACGTACGCACAGAATGTGTTCCCTTCGAGTCGGCGGGCGCCGTGGAGCGAGTCCGGGGCTTTCCCGTAATCCTTGGTGGATCAGCGCGTGGCGTCAGGTGCGGTGCATCGCAAGGCGGAGGGACGTCCGCATACCGGATGTGTTCGGGCGTTCCGGCAACGCGGCGAGGTGCCGTAGCTGTCGTCGTGCTCCCGCCAGGGATTACGGGACAGCCCTTTGGCCGAGGCAGGTTGGCGCACTTCCAGCCGGTGCAGGGAAACATCTCCGCGGGCGGAATCACGATCGGATGAGCTCAGGCGCGCCGGAGGACACAAGATTCGGCGTCGGACAACTCCCCACCCTGCGGCCACGTTTCCCCATGGGATGGAAGTCGCGGTGGTCATGAGGCCCACACCGGCAGGTCCATCCGGGAGGGATGGGCGGTGTCGTGGGAGATCTCCTGCTCGGCACGGACGGTGACCGTGGCCGTGACGGCGGGCTCGCCGGTGCCGGGGTTCCGGGCGTAACGCGGATGCGCGCCCGAGCTGACCTGGATGCCGATGCGGTGACCGGCCGCGAACCGGTGGAAGGTCGGCCACAGTGGCACTTCAACCTCGGCGAAGCCGTCTTCGTCGGGCTGTGGGTCGGTTGTGGCCGTGCCGATGCTTCCGATGCGGCGGATGCCGTCGCAGACGGTCATGGAACGGCCGTCGGGGTGCACGTCGCAGATTCGGACGAACACGTCGGCGCTGGGAGCGGAGGAGCGGAACCGGATCCGGGCGACCGGCTCGCCGGCGACGACGACGGCGTCCTCCAACGGGGTGCTGCGGAAGACGGTGACGTCGGCGCGGCCTTCGTGTGCGGCGTTGTCGACCGGCCCCGAGTCCGGGTTCAGGCTGGGGCCGCCGACAGCGGGTGTGGGATTGTCGGGGTCGTAGGTGTAGCGGGTGATACCACCGTCCGGGGAAGTTGGGTCGAACAGGCCGGACGCGTGCAGGTGCCAGGACCGCACTGTGGTGCCGGGCGGTGGCCATGCAGGCAGGTCGTGCCACTGCTGGGCACCGGTGAGGAAGGTGCGGACGGGCGCGACGCGGCTGCCGGGTGCACCGGCGAAGTGCTCCTTGAGGAATTCGACGGACTCTACGAAGGACGGTCCGGCACCGCCGGTGATGTGGTTCCACGGGCCGACTGTCAGACGCGGCGGGCGGCCAACGGCCGCGAGCTGGGCGTAGTTGCGCAGCTGCCAGGGCAGGAAGATGTCGTACCAGCCGGTGCTCATGTAGATGGGTGCGGTGACGTCGGGCACCGAGGCGGTGTGCGACTGCTGTGTCCAGTATGTGTCGGTGAGCTTCTCGTGGGTGAGCCAGTCCTGGTACCAGCTGATCGCCTGCCCGGCGGCGGTGTCACCGGCGCCCAGTGGCAGCACGTCGAAGGCATTGTTCAGCTTTCGGTCGGGCAGTGGCATGACGCGCAGCATCGATATGAGGCCGCGGCGGCCCATCAGGTCCATCGACCGCGACCAGCCGAGCGCGTTGCGCAGCGAAAAGGTCCCGTTGTCCCAGGTGATCGCGCCGAAGTCGGGCATCGTGTTGATCAGGCAGAGCGCGTCTGGTGCACGGTCAGGATCCTCGCGCTGCATCCGCCCGGCCACCGCCCACTGCGTGTATCCCAGGTAGCTCGGCCCGTATGTCGCGACCGAGCCGGTGAACCACGGTTGCTGTCGTACCCACCGGTGGGTGGCCATGCCGTCACGCTGCTCGTCCAGTTGGGGCGTGAATGTCCCGCCCGATCCCCAGGTGCCGCGGCAGCTCTGGACCACGACGGTGAACCCCTCGCGGGCGAGCGCCGGCGCCCGGGCGAGGGAGGGCCGGCGGCCGTACGGTGAGCGGATGACGATCGTGGGCAGTGGCGGGTTCACCTCGCCGATAGGCGTGTAGAGGTCGGCGGTCAGTTCGACACCGTCGTCCATGGGCACGCACAGGTCGCGCTGCACCGTGAAGTCGTAGGGGCCTGGTGTGACTCCTTGGAGCTGCCTGGTCTGCAGCCAGCGGGACAGTGGTCGGCGGATCCCGGTCATTGCGTGTCCTTCGATTCAGGCGCGGGGCGGGGTGGCCGGCCGTTGGGCGGCGATGGCATCACGCAGGCGTTCCAGCGCCGGCAGCGCGGCGGCCAGTGCTTGATGGTCTGCGGCGGGCAGGGTCGCGGCCGCGTCGGCGACCAACGCGGCGCCCGCGTGGTCGAAGCGTTCGAACAGGTCCAGCGCCTTCGCGGAGACGGAGACCTGCACCTGGCGGCGGTCGTCAGTGCGCGGGTTGCGCGTGACCAGACCGGCGGAGTCCATGGCGCGCAGCAGGTTGCTGACCGTGGAGCGGCTCAGGTCCAGCCGCTCGGCAAGCTCGCCGGGGGTCATGGCGGTGCCTCGCGGCAGGGCTCGGATGATCTCGATCTGCGCGTCGGGGATCTCCGGCAGGCGCTCGGCCCTGCGCGCTGCGGCCAGCAGTGTACGCCGCAGGGGCGAGATGACAGCGGCCAGCCGGGCGGGGTCGAAGTCACTCATCGGCCGACGCTCGGCGGGTCAGTGACTGTCGGCTGTTGGGCGCGTCCGGGTGGAAGACGGCCGCCCGTTTGCAGGAGGTGGCGTAGTCGGCCAGTTCGCCCGGCGCGAAGACCTCGCCGATGTCGCCGAAGCCGTGCGGCGCCCGTTCGTGGGCCGGCACCATGACGTGCTCGCGGACTTGGCGGCGGTTGCTGTGCACGAGTGCGGTGGTGGGCGGGCGGCGGTCGGCCTCGTAGCGGGTGAGGGCCTGCTCGACCGTCGGCGCGGTGGTCAGGTGCAGCGCCGGCGTTCGCGCATCCAGGATCGTCTGGGACGCGCCGTTGGATCCGTGCAGGGCCGAGTGGATGCCGCCCGCACGCACCACCACGTCGGCCCCGCCACGGACCACGCCGGCGTCGGTGTCGGAGCAGGCGACATCGGCATCCACGCCGTGCTCGACCGCGACCAGCTGGTGCCCAGTCAGGACCGCCTCGGGATCCAGCCTGTCGTGCACCGTTTCCAGCAGTATCCGCTGCAGCCGCCCGCGATACACCGACAGCTGCGGCCACCGGTAGCCGGCGTGCGAGCCGCGCGGCTCGCACCAGATCCGCTGCCCGTACCGGTTGAAGTAGGCCGGCGTGCTGGGAGCCGCTGCTGGCTCGGCCATCCGAACCATCAGGCCCAACTCCGTCAGCGCGCACACAGCGGCCGTGAGCAGGTTGATGCCCACTCCAAGTGGCCGCAGGTCAGCAACCCGCTCGAACACGCGCACATCACGGTGTCCGGCCTCATGCAGGCTCAGAGCCGCGGCAAGCCCGCCGATGCCGGGACCGACGATCACGATCGACATCTGAACTCCCTACATCAGGCAGGTAGTTTTGAGACAAAACTACCTGCCGTCAAGGGGTTCGCGTATTCCATCGGGAGCTTGCGGGCCACACCTCACGGCGGTGGACGACAAGGCGCTGCGGCGCCAGGACCCGAGCCGGCACGAACCGGCGAGGGTACGCAACTGCAGGGGCCGTGCTGCTCGTTGAGACCGTCATCGCACAGTGGGAGAAATTGGCGGCCTGGTACTGCAAGGCCTCAAGGGGTCGCGCAGCGTGGACCGCAGCCGGACGGGCGCGATCGTTGGACGGCGTCGAAATGTTTCGGTAGTCAACCCTGATGGTCATTCGTAAGTTTCGAAGAACTTTCGGAAACAAGTCATTGACTGCCGCTCCGCGGCGAGCGCATACTCTCGAGCGATTGAGAACTCCCCGTAACGGAAACGACTCCGTACGGTCACACCCGTCCACCTGGCACGTCCACACGCGCATGCCCGGAGCCGGGAAGCACGGGTCTGCAGTGATCGTCGCGAATCCGCGTACGTGACCGACCCTCACTGTTGCCACGGACCACCTGCCGCTTGAACACCTAGATCGGCGCACGTACGAGACTCTTGGCGCTCAACAGGCCATTAATTTGCGCAAACTATTCGCATTCATTGTGTCTATGACGACAGATCAGGGAGCTTCCACGATGACGAGGGAAATACGCAGCGCGACAGTCGTCGCGATCGGCTTGGGCATCGCACTCGCTGCCACCGGCTGCGCCGGCGGCAGCAGCGCCGACAGCGGCGGCGGTTCGTCCGATGGCAAGGTCACGCTGACCCTCTGGGAGAACGCGCAGCCCGGGCCCGGTGAGAAGTACTGGCAGGCAGCCGCGAAGGCGTACCACTCGCTGCACCCGAACGTCACGATCAAGATCCAGGCGATCCAGAACGAGGACCTCGACGGCAAGCTGCAGACAGCCCTCAACTCGGGCTCCGCGCCGGACATCTTCCTTCAGCGCGGTGGCGGCAAGTTGCAGGCCATGGTCGATGCCGGCCAGGTCCAGGCGCTGAACCTCACCGCCGCTGACAAGGCGAACGCGGGAGCGGCAGCTGTCGAAGGCTATTCGATCGACGGCAAGGTCTACGCGATGCCGGTCGACACGCAGCCCGAAGGCATTTACTACAGCAAGGACCTGTTCAAGAAGGCCGGCATCACCTCGACGCCGACGACGATGGACGAGCTCGAGGACGCTGCCGCGAAGCTGAAGGCGATCAATGTCGCGCCGATCGCGGTCGGTGCCAAGGACGCCTGGCCGGCCGCGCACTGGTACTACAACTTCGCCCTGCGCGAGTGCAGCCAGGACACCATGACGGAGGCTGCCAAGTCGCTCAAGTTCACCGATCCGTGCTGGACCAAGGCCGGCGACGACCTGGCTTCGTTCCTGAAGGTCAAGCCCTTCCAGAGGGGTTTCCTGACGAACTCGTCGCAGCAGGGCGCCGGGTCGTCCGCGGGCATGCTCGCGAACCACAAGGCCGCCATGGAGCTCATGGGCAACTGGGACCCTGGGGTGATCGCCGGCTTGACCCCGAACAAGAAGCAGCTCCCTGACCTGGGCTGGTTCCCCTTCCCTGCCGTGGCCGGTGGCCAGGGCGACCCGACCGCAATCATGGGCGGCCTCGACGGATTCTCGCTGTCCAAGAACGCGCCGAAGGAGGCCCATGGCTTCCTCGAGTTCCTTGTGACCAAGGACCAGCAGAAGGCCTATGCCAAGGCCTTCTACGCGATCCCGGTGAACAAGGACGCCCAGGAGGTCGTCACCGACCCCTACAACGTCTCGGCACTGCAGGCCTTCAACAAGGCCGCCTACTCGATGATGTTCCTTGACACCATGTACGGCCAGAACGTCGGCAACGCCATGAACACCGCCGTCGTGAACCTGATGGCCGGCAAGGGCACCGCCGCCGACATCGCCAAGGACACCAACGCTGCTGCCGCGAAGGGCTGAGTAAGCAGACGATGAGCAACACCCTGGGTACTGACACGGCCACCGGCCGCCAGTCGCAGGGCACGCCTGGAGTCGGGGGCGCGGCCAAGTCCGCGTCTCCGACTTCGCTGCGAGCGGCCGCGCGCCGCCGCGGCCGTGCCAAGATGCGACTCGAGATCGCGGTCCTGTCCGGGCCGGCGATCATCATGTTCTTGACCTTCGTGATCTTCCCGGTGGCGCTGGCCGCGTTCTACGGCTTCTACCGGTGGAAGGGCTACGGGGCACCCACCGACTGGGTCGGTCTGGACAACTACAAGCTGATCCTCACCGACCCCGCTTTCCAGCAAGTTCTGTGGCACACCTTCCTGATCCTGGTGCTCTCCCTGATCATCCAGGGCCCGCTGGCGATCGTCCTTGCGCTCCTGCTCAACCAGAAGATCCGTGGCCGCTCGGTCATCCGCGTCCTGATCTTCGTGCCCTACGTCGTCTCCGAGGTCATCGTCGGCACCGGCTGGAGTCTGATGCTCCAGACGAACGGCGCCGTCAACGATCTCCTGCAGCACATCGGCCTGGGCTTCCTGCAGGCTGAATGGCTCTCCGACCCGAAGCTGGCCATCTGGACGCTGATGGGCATCATCTCGTGGAAGTACATCGGCTTCGCGGTGATTCTGATGCTCGCCGGCCTGCAGTCGATCCCCGAAGAACTCTTCGAGGCTGCCCAGATCGACGGCGCCTCCTACTGGAAGATCCAGCGCCGCATCACGCTGCCGCTGCTGGGGCCGACGATCCGCATCTGGGTGTTCCTGTCGATCATCGGCTCGCTGCAACTGTTCGATCTCGTCTACATCATCTGGGGTCCGTACATCGCGGGCACCGCGGGCACCTCGACCATGGCGATCTACATGGTCGCCCAGGGCCGCAACGCGGGCAACTACGGCTACGGCAGCGCCATCGCGGTCGTGATGTTCCTGATCTCGCTCATCGTCGCGCTGATCTACCAGCGCTTCGTCCTGCGCCGCGACCTCCAGGGCGCCGTCACCGAAGGAGCCGCCTGATGAGCGCGACTACCGCCAACTCCTGGTTCTCCTCCGACGCGGAGCCGAACACGCCCATCGACCGTCGCAACAATCGTGACAAGCCGCAGAAGTGGGGGAACCCCTTCACCTACTTCATCGCACTGCTCTTCATCGGGGTCTGCGTCGCGCCGGTGCTCTACATCGTGCTCGGCGGATTCCGCACCAACTCGCAGTTCACCACGAGCCCGGCCGCCCTGCCGCACCCTTGGGTCCTCAGCAACTACACCGACGTCCTGACGTCGAGGACGTTCTGGGGCGAATTCGCCAACTCCACCATCGTCGCGCTCGTGAGCACCGTCGGCATCGTCGTCCTCGGCCTGATGGTGAGCTTCGTGATCGCGCGCTACGACTTCAAGCTCAAGGGCGCGATGTATTCCCTGTTCGCCGCCGGCCTGATGTTCCCGATGGTCATCGCGATCACCCCGCTGTACATCGTCATCAAGAACATCGGCCTCGTCGACAACCTGTTCGGCATCATCATCCCGCAGATCGCCTTCGGCCTGCCGACGACCGTCATCATCCTGGTGCCGTTCCTCAGAGCCATTCCCAACGAGATCGAGGAGGCCGCCGCGATCGACGGTGCAAGCCGACTCGGATTCTTCTTCCGCATGGTGATCCCGCTGTCGCTACCCGGTGTGGTGACAGTAGGCGTCCTCTCGTTCATCGGCAGCTGGAACAACTACGTCCTGCCCCTGTACATCCTCAACTCGGACGCGAACTTCACCCTGCCGCTCGGCGTCCAGGCGTTCTCCTCGCAGTACTCCTCCGACACCGCGAAAGTCCTCGCGTTCACCTCACTCGCCATGCTGCCCGCACTGATCTTCTTCTCGATCTTCGAGAAGAAGATCGTCGGCGGTCTCACCGGCGCCGTGAAGGGCTGAAACCGGCACCGGGATGCACCGGACCGTCTCACGCCTGCCCCCTGCCGTGCCTCCGGCAGGGGCAGGCCGCTGATCGGCGGCATCGCTCAGCCTCCGGCACGCCCCGCGCCACCCATGGAAAGGACCGTTGAATTGCCCCGCGCGTAGCCGGGGGTCGCCCAGCGCACGCCGCTTGGATCAACCTGAACACATCCACGTGACAGGGAACGGTGTTTCTGTGGCGACTGCATCCTGCTGTCCGGCTTGCCGGCGATGTCGTGGGTCTGCTTTCCCCGACAGATGCTGAGGCATTTCCACCTCATGTCGGCCGGCGAGGATCGGCGTTTGAACGGCCTTGACCCGGGGGCCCTGCGGGCTGGCGCCGGAGGCTTTCGACGAAAGATGCGGCCGGGATGTCGAGACCGGCGTGGCGGCTCCGTCTCAGGGGCAGATGCGGCCAGCGTGGCCGCACCATCCCACGTACCGGGAGGACAGCCATGCGAAAACTCATCGTCCAGCAGTGAGTTGCCGTCGACAACATCGCCGCGGAGGAGGACGGCGTGATCTCGGGATGTGCTGGAACGTCACCGGGCGGTCCCACGAGGAAATCAAGGCTGCCCGGCCGGACTGGATGGAAGATCCCCGCTTCGATGAGGTGAGGGGCGGTGACCGGCTGCCTGTTCCCGCACTGCCGCCGGTGGTGCTGAAACCGCGGGGTCGGGTTGCGCTGACCTGGGGTGATGCACCCTCCGACGCTCCCCGCTGCGTGCGCTCGCTGCGTGCCCCCGCCGTTACGGCGTGGGCACGCAGTTATGCCTGCCGTGGGTCGGTTTCTCGGGCGGTCGGCAGTTGCACGTGTTGGCAGGCACCTGTGACCAGGTCTGATCAACAACTTGCTGACCCATTGCTGACCTTACTGATGTGTCATCGGATGGGTCGGTCGACGAACCGCCGTTGCCGGCCCTGCCCGGCCAGTGCTGGGCGGCCGGCTGTGTCGACACCGTCCACGAAATGGACCCCGCTCCGGCGGCACATGGGCGCCCAGTGCGGCCATTTGATGGCTTGACCTGCGCCGTTTCGTCCATGAGGCCCTGCGAATGTTTCGGCATTGTTCGCGACTCATGCGAGAAGTATTGACGTCGCTCACCGATTCCCCTTTCATTCAGGTTGCTCGACACTTCGACCCTTGTTCGATATCACGAACACGTCGTAGTCGCTCCACCCGCACAGCAAGGCACCTCCGGGTCACGCCCACCGAAAACGCCGAGCCGCAAGGAGCACGCCGCCCATGCGTATGTCATGGCCGCATCACCCTTTCTCCCGTCGTCGCGCGCTGGCGGCCGCCACCGGCCTCGCCGCCGGCGCGGTTCTCCCACTGACGGGAGCCTCCCGCGCCGCAGCCGCTCCCGCCCAGGGGTCGGCCCGCGCCGCCGGGGAGTACGCGAACCCGGTGATCTGGCAGGACTTCGCGGACATCGACGTCATTCGCGTCGGAAACACCTACTACGCCTCGGCCTCGACCATGCACTACTCGCCGGGCGCGCCCGTCCTGCGCTCGTACGACCTGGTGCACTGGGAGATCGCCGGCCACTCGGTGCCGGTCCTGGACTTCGGTGCCAAGTACGACCTGAACGGGGCCCGTGGCTATGTCAGAGGGATCTGGGCGTCGTCGCTGGCCTACCGTCCGAGTAACAGGACGTTCTACTGGCTGGGCCAGATCGACTTCGCCCGGACGTACATCTACACCGCAACGGCCGTCGAGGGGCCGTGGAACCGGCTGACGACGATCAGCACGCCCTACTACGACGCGGGGCTGCTGGTCGACAGCGACGACACCCTGTACGTGGCGTACGGCAACACCACGATCAGCGTGGCCCAGCTCTCCGCCGACGGCCGCACCCAGGTCCGGACGCAGCAGGTGTTCACGACCCCGTCGAGCGTCGGCACCCTCGAGGGCTCCCGCTTCTACAAGATCAACGGGCAGTACTACATCTTCCTGACCCGCCCCGCGAACGGGCAGTACATCCTGAAATCGTCGGGCGGCCCCTTCGGTCCGTACACGATGCGGCAGGTGCTCCTCGACCTGCGCGGGCCGATCCCCGGCGGAGGTGTCCCGCACCAGGGCGGCCTGGTGCAGACGCAGAACGGCGCCTGGTACTACCTGGCATTCGTCGACGCCTACCCCGGCGGCCGGGTGCCCGCGCTGGCACCGGTCACATGGACCTGGGACGGCTGGCCCGTCGTCCAACTGGTGAACGGCGCATGGGGCACCTCCTATCCCAGCCCGGCAGTGCCGCCGCCGCCCCGCCAGATCACCCCCATGACCGGCGTCGACACCTTCGACGGCACGACCCTCAAACCGAGATGGGAGTGGAACCACAACCCGGACAACACCAAGTGGTCGGTCGACAACGGCCTGACCCTGCGCACCGCGACGGTCACCGATGACCTGTACTGGGCCCGCAACACCCTCACGCACCGCATCCAGGGCCCCACCTCCACCGCCACGGTCCAGCTCGACCACTCCGCGATGCGGGACGGCGACCGGGCGGGACTCGCGCTGCTGCGTGACTCCTCCGCGTGGATCGGTGCCAAGCGCGAGGGCGGAGCCACGCGGGTGGTGATGGTCAGCGGGCTGACCATGGACAGCAACTGGAACACCACCGGCACCGGCTACGAGCTCGCGGGCGCGACCGTCTCGGGCGGCCGCATCTGGCTGCGCGCGAGCGCGGACATCCGCCCCGGCGCGGCACGCACGGGGACTTTCTCCTACAGCACCGACGGCGTCACGTTCACCCGCCTCGGACCCGACTTCTCCATGGGTAACGACTGGCGGTTCTTCATGGGCTACCGGTTCGCCCTCTTCAACCACGCCACCCAGGCGCTCGGCGGCTCGGTCCGCGTCACGCGGTTCGAGCTGTCCACGCCCTGAACCGAGCCGACCCCGGTCAACCCCCACCCGCACCCGGCCGTACGAGGAGAAACATGAACCCGCTCAAACGCTTCGGACGTCGCCGAACCTCGGTCCTGGACCTGGCTCGATGCCCTCTTCAGGTAGGGCACGTCACGTCGTTGTTCCGTTCGATTCCTCAGCTCCGCTTCGCTCAAGGAATGCCATGAACAAGCCAATCCGCACCGTCCCGCGCGGGCCCCGGTCTCGATCGGAGCGCGAAAGGCTCTCGGAGTACGCGGGGGTCACCGTGCGGTGGGCTTGCACCACGACGATCAACGTCCGACACGGGCCCGTGCGTTTCGCAGCGGCCCGAAGTCCCCGGGCGCCACCGGTCTCTCAGAAGGTCGCGCAGGACCGGGAAGCCGCCAGGGGTCAGCCGTGGTGACCACCCACCGCTATAAACCGCACCACATCGAATCGACAGTCCGGACAACCTCTGACGAGGCCAACCGGAACCGCTTACTTAAGGTTTGGGAAGTCCCCATGCGCAGAGAAAGTTTCAGCCGCAGGCATCTGTCTGTGGTGCTCGCCGCCGCGGTTGCGGCCCTGGTCGCGTTGGCGGCGCTGCTCGTCGCCAACCCGGCTCAGGCGGCTACCAGTGGCGCCTTGAGCGGTGTTGGTTCGGGACGGTGTCTCGATGTGCCGGACGCCGTCCAGACCGACGGCACGTACCTGCAGATCTACGACTGCTGGGGTGGGACCAACCAGCAGTGGACGTTGACGGACAGCAACCAGCTGACCGTGTACGGCAACAAGTGCCTGGATGTTCCGGGCCACGCCACCGCGGCCGGTACCCGGGTGCAGATCTGGACCTGTTCCGGTGGTGCGAACCAGCAGTGGCGGGTGAACTCCGACGGCACGGTCGTCGGCGTGGAGTCCGGGCTGTGCCTGGAGGTTACGGGTACCGGTACGGCCAACGGCACGGCGGTGGAGATCTGGACGTGCAACGGCGGCAGTAACCAGAAGTGGACCGGCCTGTCCGGGACGTCGACCCCGCCGACGGGCGGCACGTGTTCTCTTCCGTCGACCTACCGGTGGACGTCGACGGGTGTCTTGGCGCAACCGGCGAACGGGTGGGTCGCGCTGAAGGACTTCACCAGCGTGATGTACAACGGCAAGCACCTGGTCTACGCGTCGAACGTGTCGGGATCGTCGTACGGCTCGATGAGGTTTGCTCCCTTCACGAACTGGTCGGACATGGCGTCGGCCGGCCAGGCCGGGATGAGCCAGGCCGCAGTGGCGCCCACGCTGTTCTACTTCGCGCCCAAGAACATCTGGGTGCTGGCGTACCAGTGGGGTGCGTCGGCCTTCGTCTACCGCACGTCGAGCGACCCCACCAACCCCAACGGCTGGTCGTCGCCGCAGCCCCTGTTCACCGGCAGCATCTCCGGCTCCGGCACCGGCCCGATCGACCAGACCCTGATCGGCGACGGCCAGAACATGTACCTGTTCTTCGCCGGTGACAACGGGAAGATCTACCGGGCGAGCATGCCGATCGGGAACTTCCCGGGCAGTTTCGGCTCGTCGTACACGACGGTCATGAGCGACTCGACGAACAACCTGTTCGAGGCGGTGCAGGTCTACAAGGTTCAGGAACAAAACCAGTACCTCATGATCGTTGAGGCGATCGGTGCGAATGGGCGCTACTTCCGCTCGTTCACGGCCTCCAGCCTGAGCGGTTCGTGGACCCCGCAGGCCAGCAGTGAAGGCAACCCCTTCGCGGGCAAGGCCAACAGCGGTGCCACCTGGACCAATGACATCAGCCATGGTGACCTGGTCCGCAACAACCCGGACCAGACCATGACCATCGACCCCTGCAACCTGCAGTTCCTCTACCAGGGCAAGTCCCCCACCGCGGGCGGCAGCTACGACCAACTGCCGTGGCGGCCGGGTGTCCTCACCCTGCAGCGCTGACCTTCCTGATTGACCGTGATCGCGGTGCGGTGCGGTCTGCCGGTGCGTAGACGAGCGGTTCACGGCGTGGGCAACTCCACCTGCTGACCGATACTCACCGCCTCGAGGAACCTCAGCCGTGCGTCGGCTGGGGTTCCTCTCTTCTGTGGACTTCCTGGTGGGTACGGACGGAAGCGCGACGAGGCCACCGGGGATAGCGCTTGCCGGTCGTGATGTGTCGTGCCTTCCGCACGTTTCAGCCGGGTCGCCGGCCGGGGCACGGAACCTTGGACGGCTCACTTCTCAGGCACCCGACAGATCCCGCGAAGACGTTCCCGTTCCCGTTACTACCTACTACCCGGCCGACCCCCGGAGTCGGCCACTGTGGGCGCGTGAAGCCGGGCCCCGGCACTCCCAGCTGCCTCTTCGAGACACCGGACGCCGAACCCCGGATGATGTCACCACGCGCATACTGACGGCCCGGATTTCCCCTGACCGCAGGTTGGTTGGCCCGAAGGCCGCTGATCAGTTGTGCCCGAACTTCCGCTCCTTCTTGTGCGAAACGGTCTCCCCGATCGCACGCGCCGCGTCGGGCGTAGCCGCCGTCGGCGTCTGTTCCTTCGTCTCGGCGGCGGCGGCGCTGCGCTCATGACCGCCGGTACGAGCACCACGGTTCTGCCGGCTCTGCTTCTTGCTCACGATCGTGCCTCCTGTCAGCGTCCCGAACGATGGGGCATCTCCAGATTCGCATATGCGTACGAAAGATGCATATCAGACATAATCGGGCACACGGAAATGATCACGCCTCACGCCTCCCTCGGTGAGGTCCGTGAGCGCGGCTCCCAGCCGCCGTGCACCCTCGGTCAGCTCGGAGTGATCGGCCGTCGCGGCGAACCCGATACGCAGGTGGGCCGGCCGCGGCTCGGTGGAGAAGCCGAGCTCTGCGAGCTCGTCGGTGATTCGACCCGTGGGCCACGTGTGGTCGCGGCGCCACGTTTTGATCTGGCCGATCACCCGCGAAGGGCTTGCGTTCGGCCTTGTTCGTGGGGGATCACCAGATCGAGCAGTCCGGCATCGCCGTAGCGTCGCCGTCGATTGGCCCATGTGCTGACACAGGTCCGAGAGACCCCATCTCGACTGAAGCGTGGGCGATCAAGTGAGTTCGACAACGTTCGACCAGTCCTCGCCGGCCGTCGACACTCGCGGAGCCTTCGGTGTCCCATAGGTGTGAGCTCAGGGGCGGCGCTTCATGGCGTGGGTGGACAGGATCAGCCCGAGGGTGGCGTTTGCTGTGGCTGTGATGAGGCGGTGGAGCGCGGAGATATCGAGGAAACCGCCGGTGAACAGGGCGCGGGCGGCGTTGACGATGTGGGTGATGGGGTTGATCGCGGCGACGTCGCTCAGCCAGGCGGCCTGCCTACCCACGGATGGAGGCGTTTTCCATCCAGGATCAGGCCATTCGGCGATTGACGGATGTCTACAAGGCCAAGAAGGTGGCTCCCCAACCAGGCGGAGGCAGAGCGTGTGGCGACGTACGGGTCTATGCGGTTCGGGGAGTACGCCGCGGAGTGGAGGGCTGGCCGGCGGGACCTGGCGCCTTCCTCGGTCAGGCACCTGGAATCGTTGCTGGAGCACCACCTGCTTCCCGCATTCGGACGAGCACGTTCGACCACAAGGTCGTGGACGGGTTCATCCGGAACCTGGAGCGCAGGGGTGTCGGCCTGGCCACCGGAGCAGGAAAGGGGAAACGAGGAGACCAGAGAAGAGCCAACGGCGTTGGTCGCCAGGAGGGTCACGGCCAGGGTGCCCGTCGCCAGTGGCGAGGGCCCGCGGACCGGCGCGAGCTCGTCGGCATCTCGGTACCGGACGAAACGTAGTGGCCGACACTCGCCGGAGTCGCCCTCCGAGATTGCTCCTTTAGTATGAAACGAGGGTCTGTTTGGTAGAGATGCCGCCCGTAGTAAAGGGAGGGCCCGTGACTGGTGAGGCCCACACAAGCGAAGAAGATGGCGCGGCACGCCGCCCAAAGAGCGCGGGCGCTAGCCGGTATCTGCCGGTTTCCGAGCACGGGCTGATCGGGGATCTGCGCAGTGCCGCGCTGGTAGGGACGAACGGCACGATCGATTGGTACTGCTGCGGCCGATTCGACGCACCCAGTGTCTTCGCCTCACTTCTCGACGCCGAGAGGGGAGGCTCCTTCGAGCTGGCCCCGGACGTACCGACCCGCACGAAGCAGTTCTATTTTCCTGACACCAATGTGCTCATCACCCGCTTCTTCGCGGACGACGGGGTGGGCGAGATCCAGGACTTCATGCCGGTCGTCGACGATTCGCGCGAGCGCAACCGACACCGGCTGATCCGCAGAGTGGTCTGCGTCCGCGGATCGCTGCCCTTCCGCGCCTACGTGTCACCCCGCTTCGGCTATGGGGCGGAGCCGCACACTGTCCGTACCGAACATGGCACTCCGGTCTTCGAGTCGGCCTCGCTCATCCTGGCGTTGACGTCCAGCATGCCGGTCGAGCACGACGGCCAGGACGCATGGTCGCTGTTCACGTTGCACGAGGGTGAAAGCGCCGTCTTCGCGCTCGACCGGGTCGGAGGCGAGGTGACCCCGAGGGCCTGCCCCATCGGTGAAGCGGAGGAGCTGTTCGAGGCCACCGTGCGGTACTGGCGGCGGTGGCTGTCCACGTCGCGCTACCGCGGCCGCTGGCGCGAGATGGTGCACCGCTCGGCGCTGACACTCAAGCTGCTCACCTACGCTCCGACCGGCGCCATCGTGGCTGCGCCGACGACGAGCCTGCCCGAGCAGATCGGCGGCGAACGGAACTGGGACTACCGGTACGTCTGGGTCCGCGACGCGGCCTTCTGCGTCTATGCGCTGCTCCGCCTGGGCTTCACCGACGAGGCCCAGGCATTCATGCGCTTCCTGATCGAGCACGTCTACCTATCGGAACCCGGCACGGGCCCACTGCAGATCATGTATGGCATCGACGGCCGCCGCGACCTGCCCGAGCGCGAGTTGCCCCATCTCGAGGGCTACCGCGGCTCCGCCCCTGTGCGCGTAGGCAACGACGCCGTCGGTCAGCTGCAATTGGACATCTACGGCGCGCTGGTCGACTCGATCTACCTCTACGACAAGTGGAGAGAGCCGATCTCCAGCGCGCACTGGGACACCGTCTGCGATTTGGTCGACTGGGTTTGCGAGAACTGGGACCAGCCCGACGAGGGAATCTGGGAGACGCGTGGCGGGCGCAAGAACTTCTGCTACTCGCGGCTGATGTGCTGGGTGGCGATCGAAAGGGCCATGCGGTTGG
>NZ_JBHWVO010000018.1:0-179218 GCF_042736635.1 Streptomyces sp. NPDC060035 | reverse complement strand
CCGGCCCACAACCTGACACCACCAAGGTCCCCACCCATAACCAGACCAACGACGACGCTGGCCACCAGTCACAGCAAACACCGTTGCAGTACTAGCCGCAGGCATCGACCGCGACGCCGTCGTTGCTGGCCTGACCTCCCTTGGAGCTCTGACGTCGTCGAAGACCATGGAAACCGGATCAAGATACTCAAGCGCCAGATGTTCGGGCGCGCAGGCTTCCAGCTCCTCCGCAAGCGGGTTCCCCTCCTCACCCCGTCCTCGGTTCCATCCAGTACCGGACTTGACGCGGGCACTAAAATCCGGGCGTGACAATCACGTACGACTGGCGGGGTGACTTCGACAATGCCTCCCTCAATGCGCTGCACGCCGACGGGTTCGGCTCCGCGGTCGGTCAGACCGACTGGAGAGCAAGACTTGAGCGTCACAGCCTCGGCTGGGTCTGCGCGTGGGAAGACGGCTTCCTGATCGGCTTCGTCAACGTTGCCTGGGACGGCGGAGCTCATGCCTTCATCCTGGATACGTTGGTCGCCCGGCATCGTCGGTCGAGAGGGGTCGGCGCCGCACTTGTCGCAGCTGCGACCACGGAGGCCCGTGCCGCCAAGTGCGAGTGGCTTCACGTCGACTTCGAGGAGCATCTGCGCTCGTTCTATTTCGATGTCTGTGGCTTCAGGGAGACGCCGGCGGGGCTGATCGCCCTCTAAACGCCACGGCCCAACCCTGCGACCTTGCGCACACCGGCCCCACTCAGATCTCAGGAGTCACGAAGCGTGTCCCCAACCCACACCATGAGCCAGAGCCCGCCCGTTCGCCGGTGAGCCGCCGCTTCAGAGGACAATGCGTCGACGGACGCCCCGCCACGTACGGAACACCTTCGAACCCCAGGTTCTCAGTTGTGCTCGGTGCAGGGGCCATGAGCATCCTGTCGCTGCTCTACCGCTGGGCGATGGCCGAGGCGCACGCGCAGCGGAGCCGTACAACTACCGCGCGGCGCGGGCTCTGTTCGCCGGGACCGGGCTGGAGGTGCGGGTGAACCTGGCGGTGCGCCGCACCCCGAAGCCGCACATGACGATCAAGTACCTGAAGGCGGACTTCACCGAGCTGTTCCGCGGCCGTGGGGGACCCCCGGGCTGCCGCCGGAGCCGACTTCCCGTGCCTGCCGGGATTACCAACTGCATGAAGTTCCGCGCCACCTGGACTTCCTACGAAGCCCTCGCCGGGCTGCACGACTACCTGGAGCTGGACCGCGCGGCCACCACCGAGGGCTCCACGGGGCGGCCGCCACGCCGGTGGGGCGAGCTTCTCGTGGTTGCCGAGCCGGACACCCGTGGCGGGCGGGCGGGTCAACGGGTGCGAAGCTCGTGGGACTCGCTGGCCCCCGCCGATCGCATTGCAGTTGATACCGCAAGCCCGAGAGGGTGCTCGCTCTCGCACGCTGAAAGTAGACGTCACCAGCGATCAGGCCAGGTCCTCGTCAGCCAGCGAAGGCATCGCGCGTGAACGCAGGACCATGAGCGAGTCTTCCAAGGTCGCCACCATGGCAAAGGAGAACCGGTCGACCTCAAGACAGAGCGCAACGTCATCAGGATGGACTCCTTGACGCACCCCCTCCGCCAGTTCGGCGGCGGCGCGCGACTCGGCAGCGCGGCGGAGGAACTCAGCAGCATCCGTCCCAGCCCCGGCGGCTCTCCGAGCGATGTATTGAGCACACGCCAGATCTTCATCGGCCTGTCCGCCCTCGCCAGTGACTACGAACGTGACACTGTCACTCTTGCGTGTCCGCAAGAGCCGAGCCGTTGCCTCCGCCACCACGAAGCTGGCGCACAGCACCAGCGGCGCCTCTTTGACCGCAAGGGCGCCGACTGTCCCTGCCGTGGTTTTCTGCACAACGGTCCGCCCGCCAAGGTCAATGGACCGCAGCAGGCCCGGCGAGTTGACGGCGTCGAACCCGGGTGCGGGCGGGCCGTCTTTGAGCGCCACCCAATCCGGGTGGCGAGCCTTGAGCGCCAGGGCTTCGTCCAACGACTCGGCAAGAACGATCTTTTCCGCACCCTGGGCAAAGGCCCAGGCAGCCACGGTGAAAGCGCGCATGACGTCGACCACGACCGCCACGGACGGGGCTTCGACCAGATCAGCGATACCAAGGAAACGAGTGTTCATTCCGAGCATGATCGCGCATGCCCGACCCGAGGTACCCGGAGAGTGATGCGCATCACATGGATGGTCTCGGAATGCAATACCTCCGGCTGCCTGCGTCGCAAAAGGAGTTCGCAACGACCTGCCTTCTCAATCGCCACACGGGTGACCTTCACACGGTCTCTACGCACAAGTCAGCCCGGCCTGACCCACCTCGGCGAGGGAGGGGCCAGCCTGCTGATGCTGATGGCGAAGTCCCGGCACAAGAAGGCGGAGAACGTACAGAAGTACTTCCATTACTCCCCGGAGACGATCGCCGAGGTCACCAGCCTGCTTGCACCAGGCGACAGCCGACGGTTACCCATGCGCTGAGACGGCTACCGCGGCGCACGTCCTCCGGAGCCAAGGACAGGCCGCTATCGTCACCGGATGCCTGAAGCTGCTGAGAAGTTCGACACCGCCATGTCCGTCTGGAAGGAGTGGCAGGGTGCTCCTTGGGGCCGCCTGCGCTACGCGATCGCCGAGGCGAATCTTGTCCCGCACTTCGGGGCGGAGGGAACGGCCGCGGCGCCCCTGCGCCTGGCTGCCCGGGGCACCACGTCACGATCGTCGACTGCACCCGCGATGCTCACCGCAGCACGAGCGGGCTGGTGCGGCCCGGGCTGACGGATCTGATCACCTGCGTAGAGGCCGATGTGAACCCGCTGCCCACCGACATCGCCCGCGGGGAGTTCGACGTCGTGCCAGCCTGCATCCGGATCGTGACACGGGGGACGCCAACGCATGAACATGCCACCATCGCCACCTGGAGCGGAACAGACTGACGGATCATCCGTCCAGATCGGCGCTCTCGTTCCACTGACTCGGCCTGGCTGGGTCGAGGCAGGCCAACACTTGCTCGCTGGACTCGAGCTGGCCGTTCGCGAAGTCAATGACGCCGGCGGGATCCTCGGGAGACCACTCGAGCTGGTGGTCCGAGACACCGCGGCTGATCCACAGAGGGCCGCAGCGGCCGTAGAGGAATTGGCTCGCCTGGGCGTGGCTGCATTGGCCGGGGAGTATCACAGCGTCGTCGCTCGCACCGCTGCGGCCAGGGCCGACGCCCTCGGCCTGCCATTCCTCTGCTCGTCAGCGGTTCTCGACGCGCTCACCGAAGAGCCAACAGAATGGGTCGCGCGCCTCGCCCCGGCGCAGTCCCACAGTTGGCAGATCTACGCAGACTTCCTCCTCCGCGCGGGCCACAGTCGCATCGCCGTAGCAACCGAGCCGAGTGTCTACTGGGCATCTGGGACTCGCATTCTGCGGGACTATCTCGCTCCACGCGGCGGCACCGTCATCGAACTCGACATGCGCGCGCTCGCCCCGGCAGCCGTGTGCGACGAACTCGTCGACAACCGCGCGACAGCCCTCCTTCTTCTGGTCGGCCACCCGGAACCGGCAGTGTCGATCGTCAAGTCCGTCCGCCACGACCCGCGCCTCGCCGACATCATGATTGGTGCTCCGGCCGGGCAACCGGAGTTCGCCGAATGGGCGGCGTTGCTGGGCGACGACAGCGCCGCGATCCCGTTCTTGCGCTACCTGCCCGAGCGCCTCAGCCCACTCGGTGCACGAGTCGAGGCGGCCCTCCGCGAGCGGCTGGCCGAAGCGCCCTCCTTCGTCGCCTTCGAGGGCTACGACACGGTCGCCGTCCTCGCCGATGTGCTGCGTTCCCACGGCGCGAACCGGACGCGCACTGCCGAATCCTGGCCGCGCGTTGCAGTAGAAGGCACCCGCGGGCAGATCCAGTTCTCCCGCACGCCAGGTATCAGCGTTTGGCAATGGGCTTGGACGCCAATCCAAGTCGTTGATCGAGATCCTGCGGAACCTGATCGCTTTCGGATCCTTCACGCCAGCTGAGAGACCACGGAGGTCCGACTGCCCAGATCTGTACGAGCTTGAAACTTTCTACCTGTCTACGTGTTCACACCTGAAGCTCAGCGACACGCCAACGTCACCCTGCCAACCGAAGCCAGTCAGGGCGTCAGGACTTCGGGACGCGGTAGCGCAGGCGGGTCACGGACCCCGCGGTGGGCTTCCCCTGCGGGATCAGCCCGGACCCGCTCCCCGGCGAACAGCGGCGTGCCCTCTCCCAACCCGGGGGCGCTCCAGGGCAACGAGGGCAGGACTATCTCTGAACCGTTCAAGAACCCGGCCGACGTGTTCGCCAAGGGCATCACCGTCAGCGGGGTGAAGTACATGAGGATCAAGGGCGACGACACATCGATCTACAACTTTGATCACCACTGAGGCGCATTGGGCAAGTTGGTTGAACCACAGTCCAAGTGTTCCGGCCGGAACACTTGCGTCCGGTTTACTGCAAAACGTTGTCACCCGAGCGGAGTAGTGACGTCAACCTGCAGGTTGATCCCGGGCAAGGGAAGACCAGGAACACTGAGGGTATGGCAACCAACACGCTCCATGAGGAAGTTGAGAGCAAGGGGACGGAGCGCCCCGTCCCGCTGTGGGCGGAGAGAGTCGCCCACCTCATCCCGCTGGTGGGGCTGCCGGTGTGTCTCTGGCGGCTGCCCATAGGCTTTGGCTACGCGATGGGCGGGGAGAACACTCCGTCGGCGTGGTGGCACATCCCGTACGTCTTCGGGCTCAGTCTCCTGACGGAGGCGTTCGCGCTGCTCGGGTTCGGGCTCGTGCGCCGATGGGGAGAGTCGGTGCCCAACTGGGTCCCCAAGCTGGGTGGGCGACGCATCCCGCCCTTCGCGGCGATCGTTCCCGCCACCGTCGGCGGACTCCTCCTCCTGGGGCTGATGGTCAACTGGCTCTTCACGGCCTTCCGTATCGACGATTCACCCGGTTTCCCCTATGCCCCGGGCTGGAACACGCTGGCGATGACGGTCAGCGGCCTGCTGACCCTGTGGGGCCCCCTGTTGCTGGCTTTGACCTACGGCTACTACCGCCGCCGCTGCCGCCCAGCCGCCTGACCCCTCCCGCGCCCGGCGCTGTCCTCCCTGTCCGGAAGTCCGGGGCCTTCCCACGCCCGGAGGAGGTTGACCGCCCGCCGATTCCTGCCTCTTCCTGTCAGCGCATCGCCCGGCGGAGGGAGCGGGGAGTCAGGTTCTGGCAGGTTACTGAACCCGGCGCTGCTGCCAGATCGCTAGCCGTTGGAGGGCAGCTGGGGCAGTCCGTTCATCCATGAGCGGCGGCAGCCACTGTGGCTCCCCTCTGCCCACAGCACAGCGCCACCGTCATGTGCGACAGCCTCAGACAACGATGAAGGCACGTCAGCAACGGGCCACGTACGTCATGTGCCTAACGCCCAAAAGCGACCCCAGATAACGTTGGCGTAGGCCCTGCGGCGCGTAACGTCCCAGGCCTAGCCTCCTACTTGGAGTCGCGGACATCGGTGAGCGAAACCATGTGGTCGACGTCCAGGCCGACAGCATTGGTTACAGGCACCCCGTCGCGGGTTCAGTCACGGCCGGCCGATTAGCTTGCATACGGCCGCTGGGGACACTGCTCTTCCCTCTCGTCACGGAGGTCGCACGGCGGCTCGGCAGGAGGAGGATCATCCTGTGGGGCGCTTCCTCTCACCCGACCAGCAAGATCACGATCTACAGCTGAAGTACTACGTTTTACGGGCGAGCAGTTGAATCTCCTGGAATTGCCGTCGGTCAGTGGGCTGAGGCCGGCGAACCATCCGGGCTACCTCGGCCAACCCGGACTTGCACAGCATCGCCGCGAGGTGATCCGGCGACCACCGATAGGCCAGGGCGACTGTGTGATCGAATTCCTGCGTCAGGTGAGACGGACCATCGCTTGCCGAGAAGCCGACCAGAAGGTGGCCGCCAGGTGCCAGTACCCGGTGGAACTCCTCCAGGATGACGGGTATTTCTTGCGGCGGAGTGTGAATGATGGACCAACGTGAGAGTGCGCCGCCCAGCACGCCGTCAGGGAAGTTCAACGCGGCCATCGAGCCCACGTCGAACCGCAAGCCCGGATAGGCCTGTCGAGCTAACTTGATCATGGCAGGAGAGGCATCAACACCGAACGCCGCCAGCCCCAGCTCGTCCAGATAAGCAGTGATATGGCCAGGCCCACACCCCAAGTCCGCGACCTGACCGTCCCCACTCGCACTGACGACCTCGGCGAAGGCACCCAAGATCGCGCGGTCGAGGGGACTTTCACGCAGCGTGTCGCGGAACAGCTGCGCATAGGTGGGGGCAGCAGCGTCGTAAGCCTCGCGGGTGGCACGGAGGGCATCGTGTTCGACCATGCTCGCGACAGTAGTTCCTGGCCCCGAGGTGAGCGGAGGTGAACGGAGAGAATCACGATCGTCCCTCCAGCCCGTTCGCCCGGACTATCGCTGGTCCAGAGAAGCCTGTGTCAGGTGCCGCCCCACGCTCCGGCTGGACCTGGCCCAGGACACCGCCTGCTGGGGATCGACACCCCTACCAGGCGGGTCTCGGCGAGGCCCAGCGGATGCAGTGACTCGGCGAAGCCGCTGGCTGCCGGCTGCCGGCTGCCGGAGAGCCTGCGGCACACCGCCGGCAGAAAGCAGCGTGCCGAACGTCTACGCGCCCAACTGGGCCTCGGCGAGGGCGGCGTCACTGCCCTGGGTCAGTCATCACGCCTCCGCGATGACCTGGGCCTTGAGCCGGTCACATTCGGCAACCGCGTCAGGCTTCCGTCGTTCATGGTCACGTGACATCTCGTACGATCTCGGCAGCTGTTCCGTGTCGGACGGCTGTTGCTGGGGTGGCGGGGTGGACTGTGCCATCAACGAGCCCCGGAATATTCCCTGGGGTGTCAGGCCACCGCCTCCTACGATCAGTAGATGACTGATCCCCTCTATCCCACCAAGCCCCGCCCCGGAGACCGGGTGGCGGTGCTGTCCCCCTCCTCCGGTCTGCCCGGCCTCTTCCCTCTGCCCTACGAATTGGGCCTGCGCAGACTCCTGGAAGACTTCGGGTTGAAGGCAGTCGAATATCCGACGACCCGGAAGATGGGTGCCATGCCCGAGGAACGGGCCGCCGACATCCACGCGGCCTTCGCGGACCCCGACATCAAAGCGGTGATCGCCAGCATCGGCGGAGACGACCAGATCACCGTCATCCCGCACCTCGACCACGGTCTCCTCCGCGCCAACCCCAAGCCGTTCTTCGGCTACAGCGACAACACCAATCTGCTGCTGTTCCTGCGGAACCTGGGGATCGTCAGCTACCACGGCGGCTCAGTGATGGTCGAGCTCGGACGGCCCAGCGCGATGCACCCGATGACCGAGGACTCCCTCCGGTCGGCGTTGTTCACCTCGGGCGAGTACGAGCTCACCTCGTCAAGCACCTATGGGGACGTCAGCCGCCCGTGGGAAGACCCGCACACCTTCGAGTCCGAACCGGAAATGGAACCCGCCGACGGCTGGTCCTGGCACAACGGCGACCGGGTGGTCGAAGGCATCACCTGGGGCGGCAACCTGGAGATCATCTCCTGGCTGCTGATGGCCGACCGCACCGTGCAGCCGGTTGACGCCTACGCCGGCAACGTGTTGTTCCTGGAGACTTCCGAGGAAATGCCACGCGCCGAAGAGGTCTACCGGATCCTTCGGAACATGGGCGAACGCGGGCTACTGCAAAAGTTCCCCGCGCTGCTGATGGGCAGGGCCAGGAGCTGGTCCTTCGAGAACCCGCTCAGCACCCAGGAGAAGGCGGACTTCCGCCGGCAACAGCGAGAGGCCGTCCTACGGGCTCTCCAGCAGTACACCCCCGACACGATGGCAGTGTTCGACGTCGACCTCGGCCACACCGACCCGCAACTCGTGGTCCCGGTCGGAGGACGAATCCGGGTGGATGGCCCGGCACACCGAATCATCGTCACCTACTGAGCCTGAGCCATTCGGATCACCGTCACAGTGGCGACGGTCCCAACGGCGCTCTCGCAGATTGGCGACCGACGCGGACTCCGTCGAACTCCTGACGGTCACACCATCAGAGGCTCAGAAGCACATCGCGACTACCGAAGTGCAGAGAAGAGTCTGCGCCTCCTGCGGCCAGGAAGCCTTCTCCGAAGGGCGCCAGCACGCTCGCACGCTGAGCGGTGTCCCGCGAAGCAAGATTCCGCTACGGCAACGTGAAGTCGGCCGTCGCCCAGGCGCTGGGGCCGAACCGGTTGCCAGAGTGGAGACCGACCGGTGGATCGCCTTCCGCTCGCACTTCGGCCGGGTCACCACGGCTACCACCAAGGCAGCCAGGGCGACCACAGCCCGGGGCACACTCGCGGACCGGTCCACCATCTCCGGATTCACCACCAACGACGTGATCAGCGCCACCGAGACGGCACCCGCCATGACGGCAACGCCCCATACGGCGACACGCACCGCCCCCGAAACCGTTGCCGTCGTCGGCAGCCACTCCCATCCGACACTCCGTCAGGTCACGCGCAACACGAACACAGCGCGGCCCCCACCACGTACAGGTCGAAGGCCGAGCAACCAAGGACTTTCGTCCGCCTCGCGATCGCACGCACCGGGTAGCGGAGTTACGACGTGGCTTTGCCCGTACGGGTCAGAGGGGACTTCGCTCTGTCGCGAACGGGGCAGAAGCTCCTGCGGACCAGACAGACCACGTACCACCGAATATGACGAGGGCGGTAGCGGGGGCTGGGGGCAGGGCGCGACGAGCGCAATGTGGCGCTCGCCGAGCCGCGCTGCCGGAAATTGGTGCCGCGGCGTCGTCAGCACGCGGTGGATGCCGTCCTGCAGGCCCGGATACCCCTTGGACGCCGGGAGCCGGACGCGATGGGGTCCTTGCAGCCGTCGAACGTGCATGCACCGCGCTCCAGGGAGAAGTGCCAATCCGGCGCCGATGTCAGCTGCTGCGTCGGGCAAGACTGTAGATGAGGATGAGGACAGCCGCCGCCATCACCAACACGTGCAGCCACGCGGGAGCAGCTGAGATGTCTGCAGCTGTGGTCGTCATGAACGGGGTCATCACGCTCTCCTTCTTTGCAAGTGTCAGAGGTGGGACTACTGCCGTTGCCCGGGGGCTGACGCGCCGGTGCAGTCCGTGTGTTTCGGGGAACAGCGCCGGCAGAGCGGACCTGTGGCGTGGCACAGGCGCCAGGTCCTTGATGTGTTTGGCGTCCAGCCGGTCAGGCGGCGGTCACCGTCGGCCTGCTCGCCATCCACTGCCGATTCCTGCAACATGCAGGGCCAACAGGCCCAGGCCAAGCAGCATGACGTTCACCGAAGCGAAAACCTCGTTGGTCGTTATGTCGGCAGCATTGATCAGGAAAGCGATGAAGAACAGTACTGCCGCAGCTATCGCCAGCATGATGTGACTCCTTCGGTAGTCAATTCGGTAGCTAAAACGCGTGTGCCCCCATCTGCAGGAAACAGACCTGGGAAGGGCACCCGTGAAAATGATTGAGCTGCTCCTGTCGACATCCAGGCCGAGTAGATTCTGCGTGCGTGCGGTCTGACGGGCAGCACGTAGGGAAAACAACTCCGGCGTCGGCGTGGGCGCCTGACCACCCATCGACCCGGACTCCCTGCCGCGTTCCGTCGGCGGGCGCAACGCGCCACATGAGGCGAGGTCCAGGAAGGGATGCGGGGTGTTGGCGACTCGACCACGCGAGCCGCTTCCTCCGCCCCACGCCGCGATGCGCCTCTCGTCCGGCCCGAGCGAAAGATCAACGAATAGCAGGGGATCAGCAAACATAATGCCGTCCATGAACGACTCCGCACACCCTGACGGCGCCGACGAGGGCAAGCTGGCGCACCGCCTGGTGCCCATGACGGGCCGTGACCCGGAAGAACACGGCCGGGCCTCCTCCCCGCTGGAGCTGCTGTTCGACCTGACCTTTGTGGTCGCGGTCGGCACAGCGGCCTCCCACTTCGCCGAGATGGCGGCCGAGGGGCATCCGGGGCAGGCGGTCACCGCGTTCGTACTGGCGATGTTCGCGATCAGTGTCGCGTGGATCAGCTTCAGCTGGTTCGCCTCTGCCTTCGGTACCGACGACTGGCTCGACCGGGCGCTGACGATGGTGCAGATGATCGGCGTCGTCGTGTTCTCGCTCGGCCTGCCGGCCATGTTCCACTCCGTCGAAGAAGGCGGACACCTTGAGCTGCGCGTGATGGTGATCGGATACGTCGTGATGCGCATCGCGATGGTGTTGCAGTGGTGGCGCGCCGCCCGGGAATCTCCCTCGTTCCGTGCCGTCTGCATGGCGAACATCCGCTGGACCGTGATCGCCCAGCTCGGTTGGATCGTGGTCGGATTCACGCATCCGCCGCTCGCCGTCGCGTTCGTCGCCTTCGCCGTGCTCGGGGCACTGGAACTGGCAGTTCCGGTGCTCACGCAAGGCAGCGCGGGCGGAACCCCCTGGCACCCCCACCATGTCGCCGAGCGTTATGGCCTGTTCGCGATCATCGTTCTCGGCGAGAGCGTCGTCGGCACGGTCGCCTCCTCGGGCGACCTCCTCGGTGGCGTGGACGGGCTGCACTGGAGCGGGAACGCCATCGCCGTCGTTGTCGCCGGCGTCGGGCTGACCTTCGGCATGTGGTGGGTGTACTTCACCACCCCCTTCGGTGACGTCCTCGTACACCGCCGCAGCCGCGGATACCTCTTCGGCTACGGACACATCCCCCTGTTCATGGGGATCGCCGGTGCCGGCGCCGGGCTGCACGTGGCCGGCCTACAACTGGAACAGCACTCCGAGCTCGGTGACGTCGCTGTCGTCCTGTTCCTGGCCATTCCGGTCGGCCTCTACCTGCTGATGGTCTATCTGCTGCACACGCTGCTGCTGTCCGCCGCAGACCGCTTCCACCTGCTCCTGATCTCCCTCACACTCGCCGTACTTCTCGCGGCCGTCCTGCTGTCCGCGGCCGGAGTCGCGATCGCGGTGTGCTTGCTCATCGTCATGCTCGCCCCCTACGTCACCGTGATCGGTTACGAAACGATCGGCCACCGCCACCAACAACAGATGCTGAAGGCACTCGGCAAGCGGGACTGACGAACCGCCGGAGCGCACGCCCCATGGCGCCTCACCCGTCGGAGGCGAGGCGGTCCAGCCACTCCCCCAACAAGTGCCGTTCCCCGCTGCTGAGGGTCGTCTGTTCGGGCAGCGCAGCGCGCAGGGCACGGGCGGCGCCGGCCGGGCCCGCGTCCTGTACGGCCGGTTCCTCGTTGGTCACGGTGGCGATCATGGACTCTCGCAGGGTGGTCAACAAGGCGGGATTGCGCCGGTCTTCGGGCAGGGACAGCCAGGTGAGCACCGCACCGCGCGCCGTGGCATGGATGATCATGGCCGCGAGTTCCTCGTCGACCCGGAGCCAGCCGCCGACGGCGAGACGCCGGACACGGCCCATCAGAATCTCCATGCCGGCCTTGAAGGCGGGCGACTCGGCCCTTGTGGGCTCGCTGTACATCAGCGCGTACAAGGCGGGATTGGCCAGACCGAATTCGACCGCCAGGTCCCAGCCCGCCCTCAGGTCCTCGATGAGGTCCTGAGGATCGGGGTCTACGTGCTTGGTCGCGAGGAACGTCGCGAAGCCGTGCTCGGCCACCGCTTCGAGCAGCCCATCCTTGTCGCCGAACAGCCGGTAGATGGCCGGCGGCTGCACTCCCGCCGCGACCGCGACCGCGCGCGTGGTGACCGCGTCGCGCCCCTCGCGCTCCAGCAGGTCGGCAGCGGCCTCGATGACCCGCTGCCGGGGCTGCTCGCGACCCATGGCCGTGGTGTCGGATGCGACGGCGGTGGCGCCGTTCCTGGCAGGTGAACGTGGTGGCATGTATCAACGATACAGCTCGCACAGTTCCATCGTTAGTATCAGTGGTACGTTATTGCTGATTCCATTGGAACTGCGTCGTAGGAGTACCACATGATCATCGTGACCGGAGCGACAGGACAGCTCGGACGTCAGATCGTCGAGAGGCTGCTGACGCGCGTGCCGGCGGACCGCGTCGGCGTCAGCGTCCGCGACCCACAGAAGGCGCAGGCATTCGCCGACCAGGGAGTACGGGTGCGGCACGGCAGCTTCACCGACGCCGCCAGCCTCGCCCACGCCTTCGAAGATGCCTCCCAGGTGCTGATCGTGTCCGTCGACAAGATGGGCGAAGAGGCCGTGCGGCAGCACCGTGCCGCAATCGATGGGGCCGTCGCGGCCGGCGCCCGCCGCATCCTCTACACCAGCCACATGGGCGCCAACGCCTCGTCGGCTTTCCAGCCCTGCCGCGACCACGCCGCCACCGAGGAAGCACTTCGCGCCTCCGGCGTGCCGTTCACCTCGCTGCGCAATGGCTTCTATGCCGCCAGTGCGGTGCAGTTCGCCGGTCATGGCCTGGAGTCCGGCGCGATCACGCTCCCCGCAGACGGGCCGGTCAGCTGGACCGCACATGCCGACCTCGCCTACGCGGCTGCCGCCATCCTCGCCGACGAGGGCCTCTTCGACGGCCCCACGCCGCCACTCACCGCGGCGCAGGCCCTCACGTTCGATGACATCGCCGCCATAGCCACCGAGGCCACGGGCCGCACCATCACCAGGACCACCGCACCCGATGACCAGTTCCGCAAGCAGCTGGTGAGCAATGGCGTCCCCGCCGAGGCGGCAGACCGGCTGCTCGGCATCTTCGCCGCCGGCCGCGCCGGCGAATTCGCTGCCGTCGACCCGACACTGGGCGCCCTGCTCGGCCGTGAACCCATCACCCTGGGCACGATCCTGAGCGAGCAACTGTCCAGCGACGACGGGCGTTGAGCGGCTTGCACCTCACGGCGACCACAATGATCAGCCGACCGAAGCCTGCTCATCGTCGTCGAAGCCCCGAACCCGCTCAGCAGGACCATCCGGCGGATTCACCGTACGAGGACCCTGGCCGGTCCCCCGGCTCTCAGTGCGCGGTCGGCGCCACGGACAGCCGCTCGCCCGCAGACGATGGCGCGAGGCAGAGTGACCCCATGAGGGGAGAGGGCTGGAGAAGGACGGGACGATCGCGCGTGAAGGTGCGCTGAACCGCGTGCCAGAAGCCTTCGCCCCTGTCATCGATGCCGCCCGCGCTCAGATCACGGCACCCTCACCCTCGCCGCCGTCCGGCTCTGGCTCCGGTCGTGACCTGCTCCGACAGATGGGGCGTGATGGGAGCCCCAGCGAAGCCGTCACCCAGTCGGCACAACGATCGCGGCCTTCACCCCACACAACAGGATCTGCCGGGAGGCTTCACCCATGCTGACCAGCGAAGACGAGTCGTACGAGGCCGTCAGGCGACTGGCCGCCGGAGTTGCTCCGGACCAGGCGCTCGATGTGACGGATCCGGAGTCCTGGATCGGCCTTGACTTCTGGGTACGCGAACTGGCCCGGCAGCGGCCGGAGTTGTTCCACTCGAACGCGTCGCCGTCCGGGAGGCGGCTGAGCTGGGACCCGGATGCGTCGCTGCCCACCGTCACTTGGCCCCATAGGCCCGGTGACGCCGAACTCGCCCTCGCCCTCTGCCACCCCGACGGCCGGATCCGTGAGGCCGCGCTGGACCATACCGAGGAGCGGCCCGCCCTGCTTGCGCTGGTCGTCATCCGCTGCGCGGACTGGGCGGGGCCGGTACGCGAACGGGCCCGCGTGCTCCTGTCCGAGACGCCCCTGCACCGGCTGGCCGCGCACGCCGCGCTGACCCTGCGGATCGGCCGCCGCCCGCGGGGCGGCTTCGCCCAGGAGCTGCTGACCGGGGCGCTGCGCACGGGCCCCGCCGCGCAAACCGAGGCGCTGCTCGACAGCGGCGACCGGGCCACGGCCCGCCTCGCGTACCGCATCGCCGTCGAACGGCGGCTGCTCCCCACGGCGCAGCTCGCTCAGACGGCCGCCCGCCACCGCGACGTCGTAGTGCAGGACCTGTGCGCCGAAGCGGCCGTGGCCGCCCTCGGCGAGGGCGCCTTCGACGAGTTCACCGAGGTCGTGGTGCCGCTGCTCGGTTCCCGGCAACCCCGGGTCAGGTCGGCGGGGGTGACCGCGCTGCGCCGGGCCGGGCTGCACGCGGACGCCGAGCCGTACCTCACCGACCGGTCCGCCGTGGTACGGGCGTGCGCCCGGTGGGTGCTGCGGCAGGGCGGCACCGACCCGGCGCCGCTGTACCGCGCGCTGTGTGCCGACCCCGCGGCACGGCCCGCCGCCGCAGTGGGCCTCGGCGAGTGCAGGGTGCCTGAGGATGCGGACCTGGTCCGGGCACTCCTCGCGCACCCGGTCCCCGGCGTGCGCGCCTGCGCGCTGGCGGGGCTGCGGGCGCTGGGAGCGGTACGCGTCGACGACATACGGCCGCTCCTGGACGACCCGTCGGCGGCGGTGGTCCGGCAGACGACCGCGGCCCTGCTGCCGTGGGCCGACCGCGTCCCTCAGGAGCTGCTGCGCGGGCTCCTGGCCGAGGACCGTCCGCGCCACCAGCGGGTCGCGGCGGTCCGGCTGCTGCGGGCCGTCGGGGTGCACGCCTAGGGTTGCCCGCGCGGCTCTGAGCTGATCCGCCGGACAGGCCCTGAGGAAGTGGTCCTCCCGGCCCCCACATGAGGCGCACCGGAAGCGACATCCCGCCCAGCAGGTCACCGGCCGGATGCCGGCCAGGCGTGCGGGTTCGGGCGCCTCCTTACGGGACCGGAGCTCAATCGACCGCCCCAGGGAGCCGGGCAATGATGCCGGACAGGTCGGTGCCCGCAGGGAGCGTGCCGAAGGCCAGGCCCTGGTCGCCGGCGATCCGTGAGGCACAGAACGCGTCCGCGACGGCGGCCGGGGCGTGCCGGACGAGCAGGGAGCCCTGCAGTACCAGCGCCATGCGTTCGACCAGCCTGCGGGCGCGCACGGCCGCGTCCTCGGTGAGCACCAGCTCACCGCGCAACTGCCGCCAGGCCGCGTCGAGCCGGGCATCCGCACCTGCGGCGACCTCGATCTCGGCGCCGAAGGCGTCCAGGGACTCGGGTTCACGGGTCAGGGCGCGCAGCACATCGAGTGCATTGACGTTGCCCGAGCCCTCCCACAGGCCGTTGAGCGGAGCCTCCCGGTACAGCCGGGGCATCCCCGATGCCTCGTCATAGCCGTTGCCGCCGAGGCACTCCAGGGCTTCGGCGACCGCCGCCGGCTGACGCTTGCACACCCAGTACTTGCCGACCGCCGTGGCCAGCCGCAGGAACACCCGCTCCCCCACGTCGCCGCGCTGCGCACGGTCGGTCGCTCCCGCGATTCGCAGCGCCAGGGTGGTCGCCGCTTCCGACTCGATGCCGAGGTCGGCGATGACATTGCGCATCAACGGCTGGTCGATCAGCCTGGCGCCGAACACGGAGCGGTACCGGACGTGATGGGCTGCCTGCGCGAGCGCGGCACGGGTCCCGGACGCAGAGCCCAGGATGCAGTCGAGCCGGGTCATCGTGACCATGTCGATGATGGTCCGCACCCCCTGCCCCTGCTGGCCCACCGGCCAGGCAACGGTGTCGTCGAACTCCGGCTCGCTGCTGGCGTTGCTGCGGTTGCCGAGCTTGTCCTTAAGCCGCTGGATACGGAAGGTGTTGCGGCTGCCGTCCGGGAGTACCCGCGGAACAAGGAAGCAGGACAGTCCTCCCGGAGCCTGCGCCAGCACCAGGAACACATCGTTCATCGGAGCGCTGGTGAACCACTTGTGGCCACGCAGCCGCCAGGTGCCGTCGGGCTGCTCGGTGGCAATGGTGGTGTTGGCCCGCACATCGGTGCCGCCCTGCTTCTCCGTCATGCCCATGCCCGCGAGCAGGCCACTCTTGCTCCCAGGGGCGCGCAGACCGGGGTCGTACGTCCGGCTCGTCAGCAGCGGCTCGTACCTGGCGGCCAGCTCCGGCGCCGAACGCAGCGCGGGGACGACCGCGTAGGTCATCGAGACCGGACAGCCATGCCCCTGCTCGGCCGAACTCCACACCATGAAGCCCGCCGCGCGCGCCACATGGGCGCCGGGCCGGGCGTCGGCCCACGGTGCGCCGCCGAGGCCCTCGCTGATCGCCACGTCCATCAGCGCGTGGTACGAGGGATGGAAGTCCACCTCGTCGATCCGGTTGCCGTAGCGGTCATGGGTACGCAGCACCGGCTCGTAGCGATTCGCCTCCTCCGCCCAGCGCTGGACCTGCTCCGAGCCGGCCAGCCGGCCCAGGCGGTGCAGGTCCTCCTCGTACCACTCGGCGCCCTCGCGCCGCACTCCCTCCAGAAGTACGGCGTCGTCGGCGACATCGTGTCCGACCAGCGGCGGCGGCTGGTTGGTCACCTCATGGGTGCGCGCGGTGGGGTTGCTGTGCAGCGCGGCGTCTGCGTCTGCCGTCGTGGTCATCACGGTCCTCCGGAGGTCGTCGTACGCAGGCGTGGTCACAGTTGGTCGGCGTCGAGCGGTGCGGCAGCTTCGAGCGGTGCGGCGGCGCCAGCGCAGCGCAGGGACATCGCCACCAACTCGGTGACCAGCTGGTCGGCGTCGGTGCCCTCGGCAGGAGCGGACAGTGGGTCCACGAGCACTTCGCCGATCGCCCCGGTCAGTGCGGCTGCGGTGACCTCCGGGTCCTGGTCGGGCAGCAGACCTGCGTGGATGCCCTCTCGGATCACCTCGGCGAAGACCTCGCGGTAGCGGCGCCGGTACCCCAGCCGCTCCTGGCCGACTGCCTGTTCGGCCGGGGCGGCGAGCAGGGCGTGGGCCAGACCGCGGGACTCCATGGCGCGGCGGGCGAAGACGCCGATGCCCAGCGCGAGCCGCTCGACCGGGTCCCGGCCGCCCTCCGTGAGGACCTTGCCGAGCACCTCGACCTCACGTCCCGACGCACGGCGGAACACCTCGACGGCAAGCGCGCCTTTGGAAGGGAAGTGCTGGTAGACCGAGCCGACCGACATCCCGGCCGCGGCGGCGACCGCGGTGACGGATGCGTTCGCCCAGCCCACATCGGCGACGACGGCGGTCGCCTGCTCCACCAGATGCTCCCTGGCGGCGGCCAGCCGGTTCTGCACAGCGGGCGTCTTGCGGTAGACCATGTAACAAGTGAACCACTGTTCGGAGCTTCACACCAGCATCCGTCCGCACCGGCCTCCTCGAACCAGGCGCATGCGGCAGAGACGCAGCCCACAGCATCCTGGGACGAGCGGCGGCCGGTCGGGCGGTCCACAAGGGCCGGCGGCAAGGAAGCCCTCGTCCACGCCGAGCAGCGTTGGAGTTACCCGGACCCGCCCGCGACCGTCCGCCGCGCCGCGGCGGTGCTGCGCGACGCCCGGCTCCGTCCCGGGGACCGGCCCGCAGTCATGCCGTAAACACCCCCGCCTTCGTCATCGCTGTCTTCGGCGCATGGCACGCCGGAGCCACCCCGGTGCCCGTCAACCACAAGCTGCAGACAAGTCGTTGAGCGACTTCGCATCCGGGCCGTGGTTCGGGAAATGGTTTGGCATGCATGGACAGCTCTGCCGGGTCCGCTCCGCCGCCTCCCAGCGCCACGGGCCCTGGACGCGCCGGACGGGGAACAGCCGGTACGCCACGAGCGCCCGCGCGGCGTCGAAGTACACCGTGCCCGGTCAAGGTGCCGTCGGCCGGCAGGACGCCGGTCCGGCCTTCATGCTCTCTGCCGAGCTCCTCCGGCTCCCCACATGACACGTTTCTCCCCCACCGGCCGGTCACCGCTGACACCACGAAAGCCGGCCCGGGCGCATACCTCAACTGATGAACCGGCCTTCAGTCGGTTCACCGGTTCGGGCCGGGGCTATTCCGGTACCGGGACCGCGCCGGACGCCGCAATGCCTGCCTGGCGGAAGTCGTTCAGGGCGGCCGCTGCGGTGTGTGGGGCGACGCCGACGAGTAAGGGCTGTCCCGTAATCCAGGACGCGGGCACGAAATCCCACTGCGGCGGCGTCCAGCGCCTTCGCTCGCACACGGAGGTCCGCCGCGATGCCTACGGGGTCGACGGCCTCCACCCCACAGGCGCGCAGCCAGGCCGCCAGTCCGCCAGTGAACTCCCCTTTGGGTTTCGGCGCCTTCGAAGGTGCTCCTGGACGCGCTGTGGGCGCCCTTGAGAAGACAGCGTCGACCTTGCCACTCATGACGGCGGGGGCGAAGTTCGGATGGAATGCGCCGTCCCCGTTCCCTGCCACGCAGCGCACGGGGAAGCTGTCCCGGAAGTCAGGGTTCTCGGAGAAACGGCTCCCCGGGTCGACGTGGTGGTCCCCGGTCGCGACGACGTACTGGCAGTCGCCGCCCGCGCTCTTTTCCACGAGATCGGCGATCACCGACGCGATCCTCTTGCTGACCGCGACGGGAACACTGCCGCCTTCACCGAAGTCGTTCTGTACATCACGAACACCCTTCAGCATTGCGGCACAAACGGCGAAAGGCTGCTGCGTGCCCTTCGGTGCGGTCCCAATTCGCCGGCCGTAGGCGGGGCGGGGTGCCGGTGAATCGGGAACCAGCGGAGCAAGGCCGCGACACCGACGCCTGAGCGGGTGGAGCAACTCCCCCGGGTCGCAACGCGCCGGACGTAGCGGGCCTCGCCACCGCCCTGAGCTCTGCGCTCGAACGGGCCGCACGGAGACTTCCGTGCGGCCCGTTGCTGTGACCGGAGCAGCGCCGATGGCCGAGCTTGGCTCGCACGCCGGGGCCCGCAGCCACGCAGGGTCCTCTTGTCCGGATCGGTGGGCAGCTGTTCCACTGTTCATTCAGCGGCCGGGCGCTGGGAGGCTCAGGCATGAGCCTCGTTGAGAACGTCCGAAACTGCCGACCTCCCGGTACGGAGTCCTGACTCCGCCGGTCGCGGAAGCGTCAGCCCTGTACCGGCACTCCGGCCTCTGGTGCGACAGCGGCCGGGGCCAGTGCTTGACCGGCGACGAATCCGCCGAAACTGAAAGCCTGATCCAGGATGGACGGGTTCTCGTCGGCTGCGGCCATGCCGGCGCCCCCCAGAGTGGCGGTTGCGGCGAGGGCCAGTGCAGCGAGAACAGTACGGACACGCATGTGTTCTTCCTCCCATGATTAGAGATCGGTAACGAAGGGTTGCCCAGGACCCCGGGATACGCACGGCCGCGGGCCCACATTCACTCGAATCGATCAATATGCCTGTGCATGAGAGGAGAATCAGGAGTAAAGGCGCGCCTCGCCGGGCGGCGCTGAGCCCCCTGCTGTGCGGCTGCCCCCGTTCCGGGTGATCCGGCGGGCCAGTGGCACGTACACAGTGGTCCCTGGCGATACGCAGACGGGCTTCCGGGTACGAGCAGTTGAGGACGGCCCTCGGGGAGACGCCCACGTGCCCCGTACTGGAGCGGTTCTTCGCCGGGGAAGCGGGTCCGCCGACCGCGCCGCGGTCTCCGGACCTGTCTTGTACCCACTCCCCCAAGGCGTTCGTCTCGGCCGGGAGACGGCGCTGAGCTCCTCACCGGTGAGCCGCTCCCTCACCCTCGCCGTCTCTCCTCACGTGTCTGAGGGGAACCCGGCGGTGAGGTAGGCCGACAGCTGCCCCGGTGCGTCTTCCTGGAGGAGGTGGCCCGCGCCCTCGATCCAGTGCAGCTCGGCGTGAGGAATGCGCGCGTGTAACCAGCTGGCGTACTTCGGGGGGAGGATGCGGTCCTCGCGGCCCCAGATGAGGCGTACCGGAAGCGATATCCCGCCCAGCAGGTTCTCGTACGCAGCAGTGTCCGCCTGCCTGATCTGGCTGTACTGACGATAGAACGCGGCCTGCCCTGCGGTCCCCCGCCACGGTGCGAGGAACGCGTCGAGGACTTCCGGCCGGAAGCCGACGTGCGTCGCGTGCCGCATATGGCTCGCGACCAGCGCTTCGTGAGCGTAGTCCGGAAGCTGCTGGAAGACATCCGAGTGCTCCAGGATGAGCTGGAAGAGCCCTCGCTCCCACTCACCGCCACTCACCGCGTCGAAGAGGGTCAGGTCCCGGTAGCTCCTCTCCTCCAGCAGCAGCGTCCGGAGTGCCACGGCCCCGCCGATGTCGTGGGCGACGATGCTGGGACAGGGCAGCTCCCAGTGGTCGAGGAGCCGGGCGAAATTCCTCGCGTGAGTCGCCAGGCTGAGGTCCTGGCCCTCGCGTTGGTCCGACTGGCCGAAGCCGAGATGGTCGAAGACGAAGACCGTGCGCGTACCGGCGAGCGCTGGAGCGATGTCCCGCCAGAGAAAGGAGGAATACGGGGTGCCGTGCACCAGAACGACCGGGTCTCCGCTGCCGAGGGCCCTCCACCGCACCGTGCCGTCAGGCGTCTCGAACTTCTCACCAAGCGTCCAGTCCACCCTTGCGTTCCTCTCCTGCTCCATGACCAGCACCCTTCGCCAAGGGCAGTTCGATGCTGCCCTGATAAGACGTCCAGTGCCTCCCGAACTCTGCTCGGTGTCACCGGACCGTGAGCGCGTGCCCACCGAACTCGGACGGAGGCGAGTTGGTGTCAACGACGTTTGAGTGCGCCGGCCAGAGGCCCAGGCGGGACGCGATCAGCGCCCCCGCCATGCGCGTCCCGGGTCAGATTTTCCAGGGCCGGTCAAGTGGTGTCGGGGGCGCACAGGCGTGGCTTGCGGAGTCCTGGGGGCAAATGAATGGCGTACGTCGTCCATCGTTGCAGGAGCATCATGCCGCCTCAGATTCCCATCCCGCGCTACACCGTTCCTGGCCTCAGCACCAAGGAAGGCGGCCGCCTGATCGACTTGTTGAATATGCGCCTGCACGCACTCAACGACCTGGCACTCACCCTGAAGCACATCCACTGGAATGTCACCGGCCCCCACTTCATCGCCGTCCACGAAATGCTCGACCCGCAGACCTCGGCGGTCCGTGGCATGGCAGACGCCACCGCCGAACGTATCTCGGCCCTGGGCGGTGTGCCGCAGGGCACCGCGGGCGTGCTGGTCGCCGAGCGAGCATGGGATGACTACAGCGTGGGCAGGGCTGACGCGATCGCCCACCTCGGCGCACTCGACCTCGTCTACGCAGGCATCATCGAGGGCCACCGGAAAGCCGCCGCGAAGGCAGCCTCCGTCGACCCGGTCACCGAGGACCTGCTCATCGAGCACCTCCGTTCCCTGGAACAGTTCCAGTGGTTCGTCCGCGCCCACCTGGAAAACGGTTCGGGGGCTCTCACCACGGCAGACGCCGGCAGCGAAGAGCAGGCCGCCGCGGCAGCCGGGCCGCCGCGCACGATCCCGGCGAAGAAGACGGCCAACACCAAGCGCACGGCCAAGAAGGCCACCGTCGCCAAACGCACCCGCTGACCGATGAATCGGCAGGACAGGACGGCAGGGATTCGCGCGCAGCCACACCTGGACGGTAGCGCCGGCCGACGGACCGATCCGGAGACACCGTTACGCGAAGCGCGTGCGGTCGAGCGGCGCAGTGCGGCCGTGTACGCACCTGTGTGGCTCGGCCGCCACGTAGGTAGCGCGTAGCTCAATGCCGCCGGTGGTCACGGCGATCCGAAGCGGGAAATCCCCAGGCTGCGGCGGAGAACTCGTTCGCCGCGATGGAGTGCTGGGGGGGCGGCGACCGGGTCGACCTCGGCGGCCAAGGACGGGCGGACGACGGAAACGCGCTTCGGGCAGCCGGTCGGAAAGCGCAACGGCACGCGCTGCGCTGGACGGTAGTCGATGCCTGTCCGCCAAGCACGCGCGTGCGAGCCATGAAGATCGAAAGGGGCTGTCCATGCTTGATACGCGGACGGAGCAGGCCGGCACCGTCGGCCCTACCGGTGGTCACGAGGCCCCGCGTACCGCTCGCGACGCCACCGTGGCCGTCAACGGCGTACTCGCGGACCATCTCGACTCAAGGCTGCGCGAGGCGCATCAGGTGAACAAGGTGTTCGCGCGGGAAGTCGCGGGCCGGGTCGCTGCGTTTGCCCAGCGAGGCGGAAAGCGGCTACGGACCGCCTTCCTGTGGTGCGGATGGCGAGCCGTCGGCGGCGAGAGGGATCCGCGAACACTCCTGCGGGTCGGAGCAGCCCTTGAGCTCCTCCAGGCGTGCGCGCTCATACACGACGACGTCATGGACGGATCCCCGATGCGCCGGGGCGCGCCCGCAGTCCACGCCGACTTTGCCCGTGTGCATCGCGCCATGAAGATGAACGGTACCCCTGAGACCTACTCGACCGCGGCTGCGGTGCTCGCGGGCGATCTGGCACTGTCGTGGGCCGACGACCTGCTCACCGACACCGCGCTCGCTTCACCACGTGGACGCCAGCTGCACAGCGAGTGGCAGGCGATGCGCTGCGAGATGGTGGCAGGGCAGTACTTGGACGTCCGTGCCCAGGCAACCGGCTCGTCCGCCGTGGAAGAAGCCTTGCGGATCGCCACGTTGAAGAGCGCTCTCTACACCGTGGAGCGGCCGCTCGCCCTGGGTGCTTCACTGGGCGACGCTGATGCCCGCACCTTGGAGTCGCTGCGGTCCGCCGGCCGGTGCGCGGGGCTGGCCTTCCAGCTCAGGGACGATCTGCTGGGTGCGTTCGGGGATCCGGCGGTGACGGGCAAGCCCGCCGATGAGGATCTGCGCGGGCGGAAGCTCACGTATCTCCTCGCGGTCGCCGTGCGGCTCGCTCACGCGTCGGATGATGCGGAGGCGGTTGCCACGCTCAAACCGGACGACATCGCGCGCTCCGACAACGAGGTCGCACGGATGCGCGCCGCCATGGAGCGCACGGGTGCACGCGCGGTGGTGGAGGCCGAGATCGCCGATCTGTCCGCACTGAGCCTGCGCCACTTCGCCACCGCTGGTGCGGATCGGCATGCCCAGCAGGAGTTCGCCTCGTTGGTGGAACGGGCCGTGGTCAGTGCCTCGGCCGGGCACGAGGAGAGCACGTGAGGACCGTGTCCGGGTCCACGGACCACGTGGTGGTGGTCGGCGCAGGTCTGTCCGGTCTGGCCGCTGCCCTGCACCTGCTCGGCGCGGGCCGTCAAGTGACCGTCGTCGAGCGGGACTCCGGACCGGGCGGTCGTGCCGGCCGAATCGAACTCGCCGGGTTCCGGGTCGATACCGGCCCGACCGTCCTGACCATGCCGCACCTGGCCGACGAGGCTTTTGCCGCCGTGGGCGACAGCCTCCACCGGCGGTTGGAGCTGATCCAGCTGCATCCGGCCTACCGGGCCCGGTTCGCCGACGGCACCCACGTGGACGTCCATACGGACGGCGATGCCATGGAGGCCGAGGTGCGTCGCTTCGCCGGCTCTGCCGAGGCCGAGGGCTACCGCAGGTTGCGCCTCTGGCTCCAGCGGCTGTACCGGGCGCAGATGCGCAGGTTCATCGATACCAATTTCGACTCTCCCTTCCAGCTCCTGCATCCGGACTTGGCCCGGCTGGCTGCCCTGGGCGGCTTCGGACGGCTGGATCCGCAGATCGGCAGGTTCCTCTCCGATGAGCGTCTGCGGAGGGTGTTCTCCTTCCAGGCGCTGTACGCGGGAGTGACACCGGCGAGGGCACTCGCCGCTTACGCGGTCATCGCCTACATGGACACGGTGGCGGGCGTCCACTTCCCCCGGGGCGGCATGCACGCGCTGCCCCGGGCCATGGCGGACGCGGCCGGCGACGCCGGGGGACAGTTCCGCTGGTCGGCCGAGGTGACCGAACTGGAATGCTCCCTCGGACGAGCACGGGCCGTACACCTGGCGTCCGGCGAGCGGATCGCCTGTGACGCCGTGATCATGACACCCGATCTGCCCGTCGTGCACCGCCTCATGGGGCGGGCTCCGCGGCGCCCGGTACGGCTGCGCCACTCCCCCTCCGCGGTGATCCTCCACGCCGGCACTGACCGCACCTGGCCTGAGCTGGCGCATCACACGATCTCCTTCGGCGCCGCGTGGGAGCGCACCTTCGACGAACTGACACGATCCGGACAGCTGATGAGCGATCCATCGCTGCTGATCACCAGGCCGACCACACACGACCCGGGACTCGCGCCGGAAGGAAAGCACCTGCACTACGTCCTGGCTCCGTGCCCGAACACCACGATCGGCCCGTCGGGCGACGCGTGGCACGACCTCGGACCGCGTTACCGCGACAGCCTGGTGGCCGAGCTGGAACGCCGCGGGCTGGACGGGTTCGGTGACTCCATCGACAGTGAGCTGCTGGTGACGCCGGTGGACTGGACGGCCCAGGGCCACGCGGCGGGCACACCGTTCTCCGTGTCCCACACCTTTGCCCAGACCGGTCCGTTCCGGCCGCGCAATCTTGTGCGCGGGTGGGACAACGTCGTCCTGGCCGGGTGCGGGACGACCCCCGGGGTGGGTGTTCCCACCGTGCTCATCAGCGGGAAGCTCGCCGCCGCCCGCATCACCGGCCTTCCCCGTCCGGTACGCGCAAAGCCGGCCGCCTCGGAACGGTCCGTCGTCCCGTCCTCGAGAGGCAGCGCCGATGACGCGTCGTGAACTGGACGCCGCCGGTATCACCGACCCCGGCCTTCGCGAGGCGTACGCGGGCTGCCGACGGCTCAACGCCCGCCACGGCAGGACGTACTTTCTGGCCACCCGTCTGCTGCCGGTGGAACGCCGCTGCGCGGTCCACGCCCTGTACGGGTTCGCACGCTGGGCGGATGACATCGTCGACGACCTCGACCGGCGGGAGACGCCGCAGGAACGCGATCGACTGCTGCGGCGACTGGAGAGCGACCTCACGCACGGCCTGCACGCAGGAAGCGGGGCGGAGCCGGTGGTGCGGGCGGTCGCGGACACCGCGGGCCGGTATGAAATCGACCCGCGGCTGTTCGCCGATTTCATGGCCTCCATGCGCAGCGATCTGAGCGTCACCGACTATCCGACGTACGCGGATCTACGGACGTACATGCACGGTTCGGCTGCGGTGATCGGGCTGCAGATGCTGCCCGTGCTCGGGACGGTGGTTCCCCGCGAGGAAGCGGCACCGCACGCCGCGGCCCTCGGCGTGGCGTTCCAGCTCACCAATTTCCTGCGTGACGTGGGCGAGGACCTGGACCGGGGGCGCGTCTATCTGCCGGTGGACCTGCTCGCTGCTCACGGGGTGGACAGGCCGATGCTGGAGTGGAGCCGCCGCACCGGCCGCCCTGATCCGCGCATCCGCGCCGCTTTCATGGCTGCCGACGCGATGACCCGGAAGGTGTACCGGGAGGCGGAGCCGGGCATCGGCATACTCGACCCGCGGGTGCGGCCCTGCATCCGTACGGCCTACACGCTGTACGCCGGCATCCTGGACGCGATCGCCGACGACGAGTACGCCGTGTTGCACCGCCGGTCCGTGGTGCCGCGTCGGCGCCGGGCTCTTGTTGCTGCCGCCGGACTTGTACGCATCATGGGCAGCAGGCTCCGCACCCGGGCCGCCGCCCCGCTGGTTTCCGTGCACGCGCCGGTGCCTCAAGGGGAGGAGTACGGCCGATGAAGGACCTGTCGGGCGAGGGCCGCTGGACGTCGCCGCTGCGGGTACGTCGGGGGCCGGGGTGGTTCGAACAGGCACCGACCTGGAGGGAGGCGAAGCCGTCCGTGATCTCTGACGCCCTCATGAGGGCGTCCGCGAGGCCCTCGGGGAACTGGTTCGTCGTCGGCGCATCCCGGGACATCGCCGGCGGCCGCCCGTACGGCAGGACCGTGAGCGGCGTGGAGGTCGTGCTGTGGCGTACACAGACGGGCCGAGTCCGGGCCGGGCCAGGCGTATGCCCGCACCTCGGGGCGCCACTGCGTAAGGGCAGGGTGGTGTGCGGGACGCTTGTGTGCCACTGGCACGGACTGGCCCTTCGGGGCGGCCCGTTCGCCGGCTGGGAGCCGTTCCCTGCTCACGACGACGGGGTGCTGGTGTGGGTACGCCTCGACGAGGCCGGGGGCGAGGCGCCGCTGGATCATCCCGTACTGCCCCAACGCCCGTCGCCCGCGAACGCGGTGGACTCGGTGTTCACCACGGTGGGGCGGTGCGAGCCGCAGGACGTGGTCGCGAACCGGCTCGACCCCTGGCACGGGTCCTGGTTCCATCCGTACTCGTTCGTCGACCTGCGGGTCGTGGACACCCCCCGGGGTGACCTCGACGACGCGTTCACCGTCGAGGTCTCGTTCCGGGTCGTCGGCCGCCTGGTGGTGCCCGTACGGGCGGTGTTCACCGCGCCCGAGCCGCGTACGGTCGTCATGCACATCACGGAGGGCGAAGGGGCCACCTCGGTCGTGGAAACGCATGCCACTCCTCTGACGCCCCATGGAGACCGGAGCCCGCGGACCGCCGTGGTCGAGGCGGTCGTCGCCTCGTCGGGCCGGCGAGGGTTCGCGCTGGCACGCGCGGTTGCCCCGGCGCTGCGTCCCCTTGTGCGTCGGGCGGCCGGCCGGCTCTGGCGTGACGACCTGGCCTACGCCGAGCGCCGCTGGTCGCTGCGCAGCGCGGGGCGCTTTCCCGGCTGAGGGTGCCCTCGGCCGGACATGGACGGTCGGTCCCGTGCGGCCAGTCCGGCAAGGGATCTCAAAGCCGGGGAACGGCCGGCACGCGGCACGGTCCACAGCACCTGCCCCCGGATTCCCCAGGCGGCGAGCAGGGCGTTGGCCGCCAGGAACCCCGAAGTCGCCGCGCGTTCCATCAGGGCCACGGGAAGACCGGTGCGGACCAGGTCGCCCGCCACCATCACGCGCGGGTGCGGCGTGCGTACGGATGGCCGACGGGCGTAGCCGCCCACTGTGAACATGGGGCAGTCCGCCCGCCATTCATGGCGGGCGTCGATGATTTGGGCATGCGCGGTCTCCGGGTAGACCTCGTGGAGCTGGGAGACAAGCCGCGCCTGGACATCCCTCTGCTCGGCTCCCCCGTCCACGGCGTAGGCGTGGAGTTCCACCACGGATCCGTTGGTTCGCCGCGCCCAGCGGGCCGCTTCACCTTCCCAGCGGTCGAGGACGCTGACGTTGTCCAGGCCGTCGTAGCCGCTGGTGCCGAGGAAACCGGGACGGTCGGGGCGTACGGGCCGGTCGAGCCACAGGCGGGATACCAGGAACGCCGGTGCGGTGCGCAGGCAGGCGATGCTTTCACGCCAGGCCGTGTCGCCCAGCTGGTCCGATGCGCCGACGACATGGCGTAGGCCGGCCGCGTCCAGAGCCAGGACGGCGGACTGGTAGCGATCGTTCGTCCGGTCGCTCTCGATGGTCAGGTCGCCGTCGTCGGCCGGCCGGATGCTGTGGGCCGCTGTGCCCGTGCGCACGTCCACGCCGAGGCGGTCCAGGTACCCGCCCAGCGGCTCCCACAAGGCTTGCGGGAACGGTTCGCTCGGTACGTCGAAGAGGAGGCCCTCGGACGAACCGAGGAAGTAGATGTGAAACATCAGCAGCATTTCGGCGGCGGACAGCTCGCGCGGGTCGGCGAAGAAGCTGCGCGAGAAGACTTCGAACGCCAGGTGCTGGGCGGCCTCGGGGAACCTGATGTCCGCCAGGAAGTCCGCCGCGCTGACCCTGTCGAACCGCTCGTACACCTCGGGCACCCGCACGTCGAGCATCGGCAGCGCGGAGCGCAGGTCCATCGCGGTCAGGTCGCGCCACCCGAACGTGGGGCTGATCGCGGCAAAGGCGAGTGCGCTCCAAGGTGGTGTCCGGGGCACATGGGCGAAGCTGTCGGTCAGGCCGCCGCTGTGGCGCAGGGGGTAGTCGGGCAGGGGCGTGAGTACCGAGAGCGCGGGATCCGTTCGGCGCAGCAGGCCGCGCAGGTTGTAGTACTGACGGAAGAAGGCGTGGAAGCCACGGCTCATGGTGGCCTCCGAGCCGTCGGCGAGGCGGGTGCGCCATCCGGCCAGGCGGCCGCCGAGCGACGCCTCGCGCTCGTAGAGGGTGACGCGGACGCCGCGTTCGGCGAGCGCCGTCGCGGCGGCGAGGCCGGCGATACCGCCGCCGATCACCGCGGTACGGGGTGCATCGCCTGTGAAGCGGTCCCGTCCCGGGGCGGGCAGGATCACCTCTGCCTTCCGGTCCCGGCCACGGCGGGCGGCGGTGGGCCGTGAGGTCGTCCTCACCGGGCGGCCGCCCGCTCGGGCCGGGAGCCGTTCTCGGCGAGGAACGTGTGAACCACACCGGTCTGCCATCCGGCGACGGGGACCGTGCGCACGCCGGTGAAGCCGGCCCGGGTGAGCCGGGAAGCGAAGGCGGGGGCCGTGTCGAAGGTGAGGACGCTGCGCCACAGGTGGTGGTAGAGCTCGCGGTCGCCGGTCAGCGTGCCCGCCGGCATGATCACTCCGCGGCACACGGTGTTCCACAGGATGCTGTGGAACGGGGAGCCGCTGAGACAGTACTCGTGCACGGCGAGGCGCCCTCCGGGCCGCAGGAGCGCGCGGACGGAGGAGAGTACGGCGTCCGGATCGGTGACGTTGCGGAGCAGGTAGGCGGCCAGGACTGCGTCGTAGGGGCCATCGCCGTCGGCCGACATGAGCTCCTCGGCGGTGAGGTGCAGGAAGCGCACGTTGTCGGGCCAGTGCTTGTCCAGCGCACGTTCGAGCATTCCGGCGGACGCGTCGACGGCTGTGATCCGCGCGTGCGGGCTCGCCCGCAGCAGTGCTCGTGTTGATGTGCCGGTGCCGCAGCCGAGGTCGAGCACACGCAGGCCGGCCCCGCCGTAAGGAAGGCGGAGCCGACGCGCGGAGCGGTTCAGCTCGGTGCGGTAGCCGGGGTTGGCAGCCGTGAGACGGTCGTACGTGGGGGCGGCGTGGTCGAAGGCTGCGGTGAGGTCGTGGTCTCGCAGAAGCGTCATCAGCGGCTCTCTTCGGGGGCGGTGGGGGCGCGGCGGGGAAGGAAGGGCAGTTCGGCAGCGGTGCGGAGCATGGGGACCACGGGGGTGCGCAGTCCGATGCCGAACTCCTCCCATGGCGTACTCCCGCCGTCGAGGAAGCGCAGCAGCCGCTCCATCGGAGTGCGGCGGAAGAGGTCGGTGAAGAAGCCGGGACCGTCGATCCGGCCTGTGTCGAGCGCTCGCAGTACAACCGCGTCCATCGCCAACGCCCGGCGGCCATGAGGACGCGGCACCGTCTCCGTGCCATCGCGGAGCGCTGCGGCGATGGCTCGGCTCTGGCGTTGAACGGCGGCGAACGTGTAGCCGGTTGCCGGCCGGGTGGCCCCTCCGGCGGCTCCGATACGGAAGACGGCCTTTCCGATTCTGCGCGGGAAGCGTGCGTCGGTCATGGGGATGACACCCTGCTCGGCGCTTTCGACGGTGAGCGGTCCCAGGCGCAGAACGTCGGTGGTGTAGCGCCGCAGGGCGGTCTCGTATGCGGCGGTCGACACGGCGGCCCGGGAGAATTCGGTGTACTCCACCAGTGCCCGGTCCGGTGCCAGGGGCAGGACGTAGCCGAACGCGAGCCCGTGAGGTGGCTGCGGCACACGGAAGTCCATCAGGTCCGCCACTTCGGGGTCGAAGCACGGGGTGGCTGTGCGGACGAACCAACCGCGGAAGTGCTGGAGCAGTGTGGTTCGGGCCGGCGGCAGACGGCGCAGGGGCCGTGAGTCGAAGACGTGTCCACCGCGCAGGGTCAGCGCTGCCCCTTCGGCAGTGGTGCAGGAGACCTCGGCTCCGCCTGTCACGTTACGCACGTCATGGGCTGTGGCGCGCAGGACCCGTGCAGTGGCGTAGTGAGCCAGCCGCGAGTGGACCAGTTCTTCGAAGGGCGCGGACCGCAGCATCCGGTAGCGCAGTGGCATGGGGTCGGAGGTGATGGTTCCGCCGTCCTGTGCCGTGATCCGCAGCCGCGGCCAGGAGGCTACGACGGCGTCCTCGAACTCGCCGGGCCCGTCGTCCCAGTAGCACCAGGTGCGTTCGGCCGGCCGCAGCGGGCCGTCGGGGGGCTCGATGACGGTCACGTCCGTGGTTCCCGTTCGCGTCAGCCAGTGCGCCAGACACAGCCCGGCCGCCCCGCCGCCGACGACGATCGCGTCTGCCCGTCCCGCTTCCTCGGGCACCGGCCGCTCACCGGGCCCGTTGTTCGAGGAAGGGCATCCCGTCAGGGCCGGTACGTACGCTCTCGGCGTCCGTCGCCAGGGCGTCGGCCACCGCGTGAACGGCGACAGTGAGATCACCCGCGTGCGGCAAGGAGGGCGGGATGCCGACGACGGCCCGGTCGGCGAAGCCGGTGTCCAGATGCCCGAGGCGGATGTCCAGCACATGGATGCCTGCGGGGCGGACCTCACGGCGCACGGCGCTGAGCCAGGCGCCCAGCGCGGACTTCGAGGCGCTGTAGTCGGCCATCCCGGGCTGCGGGCGCTCGGCCACCACACCGGTGATCGCGGCGATCGTGCCACCTGCGCCGAGTACGCCGAGCGCGGCACGGAAGAACGCGGCGGGCGCGAGGGCGTTCACCGTCATCAGGTGCTCGGCGATGTCGTCACCCACGGCGTCGGCCTTCCCGAAGGCCACTGAGCCGAACGCCGTCAGGACTGCGTCCAGGCCGCCGTGTGCGCCCGCAGCTGTGTCCACCGCGCGGGCGCACGAGTCCGGAGCGTACGCGTTGAACAGGACCGTGGGAGCGCCGCCGAGTTCCTCGGCGGTGCGAGCCAGGCGCGTCCCGTCCCGGCCGGCCAGGACGAGACGCGCACCGCGAGACCGGAGTTCGGCTGCCACGGCTGCGCCGATGACTCCCGTTGCGCCGGCGACCAGGACACGCGCGCCGTCAATTTCCACGTCTCGCTCCGTATCGCCTGGTCCGGTTGCCGACTTGACTCCGGCCGGTCGTGCGCACGAGTGCGCCTGCGCGTGGCTGGGTGGTCATCGTCGCGGCAGGTCAGCCATCCCGCGCGGCACGCGTACCCGATGCCGGGCCAGCCGGCACGACGCTCACTGCGGCACGACTCAGGTCGGCTACGCAGGCGATGCCCACCGGACCGGTACCGACGACGAGGGTGCCGGGCGGAGGACGCTGCTGATCGGTCATCATCCGTAAGCCGACCACGAACCGGACGCCGATGCCAGGAACCTCGACGGGCATCATCCCATTTGTGACGAAACCGCCGGACGTCACCCGGTGACGACCGCCTCCGGCGCCGTCAGCGCTTCGACGAGTCCCGACAGCCGCAGCCGGCCGGGCACCGCGTGCCCGGCCTGTCCCGATCGTCAGCACGACCGGCTGCCTTCGGGCTCCGCGTACCTTCCCCCCGGCGGCGAGCCCCGGCTGCCCTGCCGCTATGGGATCCGGCCCGCTGCGCGATCAGGGAGACGAGACGTGCCGGGGGGAAGGTTCCCGTAGCGACAGGCCCCGGGCCGACTGCGGTCCGGAGCCTGTCGCTGTGAGCTGTGAGCCGGGGGATGGCGTGTTCAGGAGACGATGCCGGCCATTCCGCCGCCACCGGTGGCGACGCCGCCGCTCGGCTTGGGGGCGGAGAAGGGGGGCGTGTCCTGCCGGCACTTCGTGCCGACAGGCGGAAGCGTGCCGTCGATGAAGTAGCGGCTCTCGTGCTCCTGGATGCAGCTGCTGGGGTTGAGCAGTGCGGTGTGCCCGTACCCCTCGTTGGTGAGCAGGCGGGCGTCGGCCAGTTCTTCGACCATGGCCTGCGAGTTCGGGTAGGCAGTGGAGGGGTCGTAGGCGGTGCCGACCACCAGGACGGGATTCGCGGTCGGCTTGTTCCAGGGGCCGAGGTAGCGGTCGGGGGAGGCCGGCCAGGTGGCGCACCCAGCGGCCGCCCAGGTCCAGAAGCGTCCGGCGTCGCCCGCACGGGCGGCGGCGGCCTCCTCCAAGGCGTGGTAGACACCGGGGTCGCGCGGATTGGGGCTGTCGCCGCAGAGCACCGCGGCGGCCTGTTCCTCGCCCAGGTACGGATTCGGATCCGGGACCGGCGGTGCGGGCGGGAAGGGGGCCGGCTCCGGGGCGCGGCCCTGCCACAGCTCCTCCAGCCGGCCTGCGAGGTCGGCCCACCCGCTGACGAGGTAGAGGCCGTTCACCGCGTCCGCGACCGTGCGGGCATAGGTCCAGGTGTCCACGGGCTTCTTCCGGAGCCGCTGCGTCAGCTGATCGAACTTGTCCCGGGTCGCTTTCGGCGTACCGGCGGAGAAGGCACAGCGGGCGGTGGTGGTGGAACCGCACAGGTCGAGGAACTTGTCCAGGGTCGCTGCCGCGCTGCGGTCCGAGCCGACGCGCAGGAATGTCGTGAGCCGGGCGTCGTCGGACGCGTCGTTCGTCCAGGCCGGGGGGCCGATGTTGCTGTCGAGGGTCATGGCCCGGACCTTGCCGGGGAAGAGGTTGGCGTAGGTGGCGCCCAGGATCGTGCCGTAGGAGATCCCGTAGTAGTTGAGCTGCGGCTCGCCCACCGACCGGCGGAGCTGGTCCAGGTCGCGAGCAGTGTCGGCGGTCGACACATGGCTGAGGAGCTCGGGGTCCTTCTGCTGACAGCGCCGCACCAGATCCTTGTACGCGGCGATGAAGTCCGTCCGCTCCTTCTCGCCCACCGGGAAGCCCGCCGCCTTGCTCGCGCTCCAGTCGGCGGCCTCCTGGGGGCTCGCGAAGCAGTTCACCGCGGTGCTGCTGCCGATTCCGCGGGGGTCCCAGCTGACGATGTCGAACCGCTCCCGCACCTCGCGCGGGAAGAACTCGTAGTTCTGCGGCATCTGAACCGTCCCGGGCCCGCCGGGGCCGCCGGGGTTGAAGAACAGGGTGCCGATGCGCCGTCCGGGTCCGGTTGCCTTCCGTTTGATGACTGCCAGTTCGATGGTGCGACCACCTGGGTTCTTGTAGTCCAGTGGCACCTTCGCGGTCGCGCAGTCGAAGGGACTGCCTTGGATGCAGGGTCTCCAGTCCAGCCGCGGGGCGGGCACCGACGGTGTGGGCGCACCGTCGGCCGTGACGGGGCCCTGCCCGGTCAGTACCGTCGAGCAGGCCATCACCGCGGCGATGACTGCGGCATGACGTCGCCGACCCGCTATGAATCCGCGCAGGGGGTGTGCGGGCATACTCCGGCCTTCCTCTTGGTGTCCGAGCGCCCGAGACCTCCGATGACCTGGCCCTCGGCACGCATCCGTGTCAACAACACAGCGGCCCCGTATCGCGCGCGAGGCAGCCGCAGCCGAATGGCCGATCTCCTGCCACCGTGGACGAGGCCCACCGCATCAGCGCCGGCGCGCACAGCCTGAGCTGTCGTCCACGCCAACACCCGGGTATCCCCGCCGAGCGGCGCCTCTGCTGGACCGCAACCCCCAGGGTGTGGCCGGCCGGTGCGGTCGGCCGCCGCAGTCCGGGTGAGCCGGCGGCCGACTGAGATTTCGCTCATGCCCCCTCGACGGAAACCCGGCCGTCCCTCACCATGGCTGTCATGTCCACCACACTGCGAGCGGGCGTCACCCTGTCCTTGACCGCCGCCTTCGCCCTGATGGCCGCCGGAATCTCGCAGGCTGAGCCCACGGTGCCGGAGCACGCGGTCATCGTCTGCGACAGCGCGAGCTTCTACGCGAACTACGACAGCTCCTCCGGCCCGGCCGGCCTCAAACGGACCCTGTTCCGTGGCGACAAGGTCGGGCACACCCGTGGCGCCCATCCCGTCTACAACGGCTGGGCGGCCACGTTCGACTTCGGCCCGAACGACTGGGGCTTCGTCAGGCAGGAATGCCTGGGCGGCTTCGGATCCTGGTGACCGAATGCCGCCACGACAGAACGGACGACACGTGACCCGAACGAGCAAGCTCACAGTCCTGGTCCTGGCCGCCGCCATGGCAGCCATGACGGTCGGCCCGGCCGACGCCGCGGACGGCAGGGTGGGACAGCGCGAAACCGTCTGCGCCCAGGACCTCTTCGTACGGGTCACCGCCCCCCATGGAGCATGGATGGGCACCCTGTACCGGGGTCAGACCTTCCTCGTCGAACAAGGCGGCGGAGACTGGGTCTACGGCTTCGCCTACGGAGACATCAACCGCCGGGGGTGGGTGCAGAACGGCTGGTTCTGCTGAGGGTCTCGCCGCCGCCCACACATCGCGGTCCGCCGTCGCGCAAGGGGTGCGGTGCCGCTGTGTCATCGAGGTCCAGGGCGGCAGGTGTAAACGCTTCGACCTGCCGGCCCGCTGCACCATGGCTTCGGAGGCTCACGGCATTCCCCGCCCCTACTGACCGGGTGACAGACGCGAGCCGACTCCTGAGGTGTGAACGTCGTGCCCTGCCCCGAGCGCGGACGCCAGCAGGGTCCGGACTGCACGAGGTGACCCGGTAGCGGGGGGTGGAAAGAGCCTGCATCTCCAGGTTGCCCGGATCGCCCGGTCGGCGTGTGTACCTCGACGGCCGATTCGCCACGGCCATCCCCTGCCTGCACTGCGCCATGGCCGAAGCGTTCCTGGGACCCGGCAGCCACTTCGGCGGACATCCGCCTGCGGCCAGATGTCGGGGCGGTCCAGTGGCCGGTTGCGCCACTGGACCGCCCAGTTCCGCGGCGACCGTATCGGTGGCCCGCGGGATCAGGTCTCGGTTCCCGTCTCCCCCCGGCTGTCAGCCGAGCGGTTCGATCCAGAGATTCCTGAAGCGGACCTTGTTGCCGTGGTCCTGGAGCCGGATCGCGCCGGCCGCAGCCGATTCGGCATCGCCTGCCCCGGTCGGGCCGTCGACCGCCACGTTGTCGTGGACCTTCTTGCCGTTCCACACCACGGTGATCCTGGCGTCGTCGGTCTTCTCGCCCGCGGCGTCGAAACGGGCCGCACGGAAGACGATGTCGTACGTCTGCCAGGTCTCGGGGGCGGTGGCGGCGTTCAGGTCGGCGGCCTTCTTGTTGTAGATGGAGGCGGCCTCGTTCGCGGCGAGCTTCTCCACTCCGAAGGAGTCCAGGATCTGGATCTCGTACCGCTCCTGGAGGTAGATGCCGCTGTTGCCGCGGTCCTGCCCGGTGACGTCGTCCGGCAGCTTCGGCACCCGGAATTCGGCATGCATTCTGAAGTCGCCGAATGCCTGCTTGGTACGGATGTCTCCGCAGCACACCTCGATGGAGTCCTCGGCGGTGTGCGGCCACTCGACACCACGGCCGTCGGTGTGCTGCCAGCCGGTGGAGACGCTCCCGCCGGAGAACAGGTCGATGCGGCTGCCGGGTCTGCGCACCTCGATCATGTCGAGGTTGACGTGGCCGGTGTCCTCGGGCCGGAAGGTGTAAGTGATGGTGTTGTGGCCCTTGCGCAGGTCAAGCCGCTCGGGCCGGGTGGACCAGCGGTTCCAGCCGCCGGTGGACGGAAGGCTGGTCTGCTGCGGCTGTCCGCCGTTGACGCTGACGCCGATCGTCTTGGTACCGGTGAAGGGGTCGGGGCCGTTGGCATAGCGCAGTCCCACGTCGAAGGTGCCCTTCACGGGTGCGTCGACGTCGAAGGTCGCGGTGGCGCCCTGTGTGCCGAAGCCGTCGACGAAGCCGCCCCCGGTGTAACCGGCATGCTCGGTGTCGATGCCCGCTCCCCCGGAGAGTCGCGCTGACTCGGCGTCGTACGCGGTAACGGGCGACTCGGGGCCCGGGCGTGCGTTCAGCGTGTACCAGGCCTCGGTGGACCAGAGTTGTTCACCGTCGGCCGAGGCGAACGGGCGCGGCGAGCGTACGTGCACCACCCGGTCGGCCTTCAGGCCGGGGACGGTGATCCTGACCGTGCGACGGTCGTCGGATATGCGGGCGGCCGCGACGGGGAGTGTCTCCTCGTCGATCTTCGGTCCCCCGTACGCGGGGGTGGGGACGTAACGCCACTGCTCGACGGAGTAGGCGCCGCTCGTCAGCTTGGCGACTGTTTCCTCCGACAGAGGCTTGGTGTAGCTGAGTTCGAAGCCGTCGCGGGTGGCGCGCATGGTCTTGATGTCGAAGACGCTCTTGCCGTTCGGCGTGAGCTTCTGAAGGCCGAAGCGGAGTTTGCCTTCCTGGCCCCAGTTGCCGTCGGCGCCGAGGCCGCCCGCGTAGATCGCGCCGTCCGGTCCGGTACTGATTCGGGTGATGCCTGCTTCCAGGCCCTGTGTGTGCCGAAACACCGCGCCCTGGTATTCGCCGTCCACCTTCTCCAGGTCGGCGCGCTGGATTCCGCCGTAGGTGACGTCGCCGAAGAGCAGCTGTCCGGCGAAGGGGCCCTTCTTCAACAGCATCGGTGTGCTGGGTGAGTTGGCTATTTCGTTCTGCGGCAGCCACAGCACCGGCTTGGTGGGCGTGCGGTCGTCGAACGGGCCGTCCGGGTTGGTGTAGTGGTTGAAGAACCGGTCCTGTTTGACATGGACCAGTTTGGAGGCGGGCAGCCAGCCGCCCTGGTTGTCGGTGACGAAGAGCTCGCCCTCAGGGCCCCGTCCCATCCCGTTCGGTGTACGTAGGCCACCGGCCAGGTAACTGACCTTCCCTGTGGCCTTGTTGACCTTGATGGTGGTGCCACGGTTCGCAGCCGGCTGCGGATCGGTCGTCGCGCCGCCGTAGTTGATGGCGACGGACAGGTTCAGGTAGAAGTTCCCGCCCTCGTAGAGGAGGCCGAAGGCGAACTCATGGAAGTTCCCTCCGTACGGCCACTCGGCGACCTTGCGGATCTCGCCCGCGGTGTTGTCGCCCTCGGAGTCGGCCAACTCGGTCAGCTGGTGCTTCTCCGAGACGTACAGCTTTCCGTCGACGTACTTGATCCCCATCGGCTCCCTCAGGCCGTCGGCGATCTTCTTGTAGGTGACCTGCTCCGGGCCGGTGTCACCCGTGACGTGGTCGAGGACGTACACCTCTCCCCGGGTCTCGCTGCTGCCGCCCCAGGTGGTCACGGCGAGCCGGCCGTCCGGCAGCCAGTCCATCGCGGAGACCTGCGGCTCGAAACCGGCGGGACGCAGGTCGGTGAGGGTGTAGCCGGGGTTGACCGAGGTCAGCGGGAGGCCGTCGCCGGGGGTGTCATACGCGCCCTCGCACTCCTTGCGCCCGGGGGCGGTGACCCGGACGACGTCGGCGTCGGTACTGAGCACGGAGTTCGGGACGAGGGTGAAGTCGGCTGCGCCCGGTGGCTTCCACTGGAGGGTGACCTGCTGGCCGCCGCCGCGGTCGAAGTGGTCGACGTGCAGGGCGTGGTAGCCAGGAGTGAGGGTGATCTCACCGTCCTTGGGTTCGGCTCCGTGCAGTCCGTCGTGGTCGATGACCTGCTGACCGCCGATGAAGAGGCGGGAGCCGTCGTCGCTGATCAGACGGAAGGCGTACGTACCGTCGGCGGGAACGTTGATGTTGCCGATGATCTGCGACACGAAGTTGTCGGTGAATCCGAAGCCGTCCGTGGAGGACCAGTCGGCAGCGGGTATCAGCTTGTCGACGTTGGGGGTCTGGGCGGGCTTGAGGTCGCAGAGCTCGTTCAGCGGGGACTGGATATCGAAGACGCGGAGTGTGACACCGGGTTCCTGGGGCGGCAGGTCCGCGAAGGGCTTCTCGTCCGCGCCGGCGGTGGCGGCGGCGAGGCCGCTGGTGAGAAACACCGAGAGGAACAGCCCGGTGATTCTTCGTGCTCCGGAGCGATGGCTACGGAGGTTCGGGTACTTGCGTGGCGTCACTCTTCCTCCTGCTGGGCGCTGCGATGCGGCGCGACCGGGGCGGCCCGCGTCCGCGCAGTGGAGTTCGTGCACGTACGAGTGGTGCGGTTGCCTTCCGCTCTGTTGCATGCGGACTTCCGCGCGAAATCGACGCCCAGCGTACGAACATCGCACCGAACCGTCCATACTTTGTCCTCAACGAGGAGAAACTCATGGAGAGTTGCCCAGTCCCACCAAGGCTTGAGGAACCGGACACACCTGCCCGCAAGGGCCCGACGCGTCTGCACAGCAGCACACGTGTGTGCACCCCGAGCTCGTCGACGGTTGTTAAGGTCGACGCCTTCAACGGCGGGAGGGCGGCGTCAGGCCATGCGGGTGACGATGACGAGCGCCGCGGCGCGGACCGGCCGAGTGAACGAGGACTTCACTGGCGCCGTACCGGCGGCCGCGGTACTGATCGACGACGCCAACATCTCCGGGACCGAATCGATCTGCCGGCACGGCGTGGCCTGGTACGCCGGCCGCCTGGGAGGCACTCTCCTCAGTCTCTTGTCACTCGTGCGGGACCGCAGTCTTTCCACGCTGCTCGCCGAGGCCATCGAGCAGGTGACGGACGATCACCGGGACACCTGCGACGTCGCCGACCCCATCAGCCCGTCGGCGACCGTAGCCATCCTGCGCCTGTCCGACGGCCTCATCGAGCACCTCGTGCTCGGTGACTCGGTCCTCGTACTCGGCAGAGCAGACGGTGCGCCGCTCGTCATGTCCGATCCTCGGGAGGTGATCATCAGCCGGTCGTACCGGTCCGCGCTCGAGGCCGCCCCAACGGGCAGCGACGAGTACCACCGAGTCCTCCGAGAGCTGCGCGCCAACCGGAACCAACCGGGCGGCTTCTGGGTGGCCAAGAACGACCCGCGGGCCGCGGACGAGGCGATCACCGGAAGCTGTCCGCTCTCCGAGCTGACCGCTGCCGTCCTGCTCAGCAACGGGGCCGGCCGCATCGTGGACCGGTTCCGGCTGGCTGACTGGCCAGGGGTCTTGGCCGTCCTGGCCTCGAGCGGACCCGCAGAAATCATCCATCGTGTCCGGCAGGCGGAGGCTCGCCACGCAGTGGAGGCGGACGATGCGACGATCGCGTACTGCACCGACCTCGGCGGTACCTGACCGTGGCCGGACCGTCGCCAGCGGAGTGTGCCCGGCTCATGTGCTGGGCGAACAGGACCACGTCCACCTGCTCGCGGCGGATCATCGGTGGGAGACTCACGTCTGCCTGATACCGTCCGGCGTGGACTTCACCTCTGGCGGGACAGGCGGGCCACGTCTCGATGCCGCTGCCCTGGCACAGTCTGCTCGTGGTAGCAACATATGGGGATCCCTTACAGCAACAGCCGACGCTCAACGCGCGGCCGAGGTGTTTCACTCCGCCGGCTGGGGGGTCCGCCGATCGAGCTGGACTGAGTTCGAGGTCGAGAGTGTCTTTGCTGAGCTTGAGCTGATGCCGTTGAATCCCGTGGTGTTCAGCGGGTTCGTGGACCCCGACCGCATTGCTGTCCTACTGGCAGCCCTGAAGGAGATGGGCATGCCATTCACCGTCGAGTTCGAGGACAACGATGGGCGAGAGCACGTCTATCGCTCCGCTGCCCAGCCCAGTTGCTGACCGAAAGTTGCCTTGGCGTCGCTCCTTCGGTTCATGGTCTGGCCCAGAGGCGGATGGCGACCGTGACAGTGCCGCGGAAGACGTAGGACCGCTCGTCGTAACGAGGCGCAACGGCCCGGGAGTTCTTGAGCCCATTGATGGTCCGCTCGACTTCGGATTTCCGCCGAGCGCCTCGGCCTCACGCGGACCGACCACTTCCGGTCGGCGGTGTCCGGCCGGACGATCGTGTGCAGGTGACGGAGTCGGCCGCCCGCAGCGGCCGGTCAACGTGCCGGCCGGCAGCGGCGACCGGTCACTTGCCGTGGTCACCGCGAAGACCAACCGCAGCAGAACGGACAAGGACCCCAGAACCCGGACGAGGCCATTCGTTCTCCAGATAGGTTGAACTGGCCGGGTGCTGAGATGCCGCCCTCTCGAATGGCGCAGTCGGGGCAGATGGATTTGTCGCGCCGGCGTCGCCCCGCCATCCGGAGCACCCGGGGTGTCCGGGCTGACGGTCGACAAGGAGCAACACCGTGGCAGACCACTGGGTCAAGCTGGAACTCGACGTGAACACCTTCAATGCGGCGCGCTTCGAGAAGTACATCCAGCGTTGCCGAGACGCCGGCATCCGCATGAGCACACTGGCCGAGCTGGGCGACACTCCACGCCACCGGCGCGCGCTCTACGAGCTCAACAAGGAGTGCTCCGCCGACATCCCGGACCGCGGCGAGTTCCATACGTTCGACGAATACCTCGAGCGCAGGATCGAGGTCCCTTCCTACGACCCGCGTGGTGTCGTCATTGCCCTCGACAACGACGTATGGTGCGGGCTCGCCGCGACATCGGACCGACGATCCTCCGGATTCGTGTTCAACGAGATGACCGGAGTCAAGGCCGCCTACCGCGGTCAAGGCATCTCCCTCGCGATGAAGACGGTGGGCATCGGATTCGCCGATCTGTGCGGTGTGGAAAAGGTTCGAACGATCCACCACCCGGCAAACACGAGCGCTATCGAGATGAACCGACGGCTTGGTTACGTCGACACCGAGTGGGACTGACTCCGAGCCGCCTCGGCAGGTCGGATCCACAGAAAGGGGTGGGAAGTCGTGGGGCAGGTAGCAGCACTGCCCCACGGGGCGATCCACGTAGAGGATCGCACCCAGGACGGTCGCAGGTCGTGCTCGGGCGGGCGGCCGATGTCCTGTGCGACATCCCGTGAGTTCCCGTGACCCCTGCTGGGGTCCTGAGCCCCTGGCCTGGGGCTTCTCCCTTGTTCGCGCGGTTCGGCCAGCCAGTGACGCAACTTCGGAAGTCCTGAAGCATTCTCATCCCATCCGACCGATCTGCGGCCTGGTCGAAGGCGAAGAGGCGCATGCTGTCGGCGCCGGCGGTGGTGAGGCAACTCAGCAGAGCTCTGGAGAACTCACGGGATGTCGCACAGACAGGCGAGGTGCCCGGCACGTCTCCTGCTTTCCCTGCGCTGCGCAGTCGTGGAGGCGATTCTCTTGGGGGTGCGCATCCACGGCAGATGGTGTCGCCAAGACTGATGCGCCTTCGCTGAGCCCGTCGTGTGCCGGGTCCTCACGAACTCATGGTGACCTGCATGACCGCCACGGCAAGCGGTGGAGAGCCCCTCGACGTGACGATTTGCCGGCTCGCGCGCCCCGGGCTCTTGAGTCTCCAGCGGCTGGAGGGTCCAGGATCTCGCCCATGGAAGACGAACGCCCCGACGTGCTCACCATCGGCCAGCTCGCGCACCGCACCGGACTTCCGGTGCGCACCCTGCGCTTCTGGTCGGACGAGGGAGCGGTGCCGCCCGTGGCCCGCTCCGCGAGCGGCTACCGGCTGTACGACGCCGAGTCCGTGGCCCGCGTCGAGCTGGTCCGCACCCTGCGGGAGCTGGGCCTCGGGCTCGACGACGTATGCCGCGTCCTGAGCGGCCGCACCACGGTCGCCGAGGTCGCCGACGCGCACGTGGCCGCGCTCGACGCGCAGATCCGCTCCCTCAAGGTGAGCCGAGCCGTCCTGTCCACCGTATCGAAACGTGGTTCGACCGCTGAGGAGACAGCACTGATGAACCGGTTGGCACGGCTTTCCGCCGCCGAACGCAAGCAGATCATCGACGAGTTCAAGGAGGAGGTGTTCGGCGGTCTCGACGTCGACCCACGCCTGCGCGACCGCATGCGCACCTTCAGCGTCGAACTGCCCGACGACCCCGCACCCGAGCAGGTCGACGCCTGGATCGAACTGGCCGAACTGGTGCGGGACCCCGGCTTTCGCGCCCGGTTGCGCACATGGATGGAGCTCAACACGCCCGTACCGGGGCAGGGCCGTCCCCCCGGGGCGTCCATCTGGTGGGCCAGGCAGGTCGTGCAGACCGTTGCGGAGGTCAGAAAACGCGGGGTCGCTCCCGAGGGGCCGGCAGCGGCCGAGGTGCTGTCCGAGCTGTTCGGTGACGCCGATCGGGCCGCCGTGCTGCGCAGCCTGGAGGCCGGGATCGAGGCAGGTGCGGAGCGCTACCGCAGGCTCGTCGCCCGTGTGCGCGGGCAGGATTCGTCGCCCGACGTGACCGAGGAGCTGGAGTGGCTGGCGCGAGCCCTGCGTGCCACGGATCAAGCCTCGCCGGCCGTACCGCCCCTGCCCCGCATGGGTTGAGGCGAGCCGGGGCGAGTCGACGCGAGCCGTGGTGTCGACCGCCGTCACGAGGGGGTGATGAGCCGGCCATGCTGCTCGATCAGCACCTCCCGCAGCGACTGGGGTGATCGGCCGGTCGGCCGGTCGACCGTGTCGGCCACCTGCCCACGGGCCTGACCCCGCTCCACCTCGCCGAGGTGTTCGATCTGGACGAGAAGACCGCGATCCGCTATGCGAACTCCGCCCGCGCTCTCCTGGAGCGGCCGATGGAGACCGACCCCGCGACTTCACCACAAAATCCTCGCCCTCAAGGACCGGATGGGCCGGTGGGAATCCGACCTGACCCTTGCACGCGAGGGCGCAGGGGCTTCCCCCGTGCGCAACAAAGGCCCCGTCCATTTGTGACGTCGGCCGAGCTGGCCATTCCGATCGATAGTTGGCCAGCCTTGAGTGCGAAATCAGTCACTTACGTTACATTTCGTGTCGCGATGCCTTACTTGCGGAGATCCCGCTCGCCTCGAAGGAGAAGCCTTCATGAAACACCTGACCGCCCTTTTCTCCGCCTCCGCGCTCGCGCTGGGAGGTCTCATGGGCGCCGGCATGATGGCGCCGGGCGCTGCGTACGCCGCGCCCGCCTGCGGTGGCTCCATCGACGACTGGAGGGACGCCGACGAGGCCGCCAGCTACAGCGGCTCCGCCAAGACCAATGACGACAGCGCGGTGGAGCGCACCGTTTCCCTGGAAGGCGACACCGCGTGGGTTCCCGGTGAGACAAACAAGGTCACGTACACCTTCGCGGCGGGGAAGTTGACCTGGTACATCGGCGACGAACACGGCGGTACGAGTTTCAGCCTCAGCTCGCCGGAGTGTGCGCCGGGAGACACCCGCGTCACTGGCGCGCAATTCGAGGAGAGCTCGGGTGGCCAGGGCGGCGGCGGCGCCGCGGCGGGTCGGCTCACCCGGGGGTGAGCTCCCCGAAGCGGTAGACACGCGGTGCTCGTTCGCTTGGGCCCTCAGAGACCGCCGACCGGTGAGGGGCCCAAGCATTGGGAGAGGGCTGGCCCCGCCGGCGGCGGGTGGGTGCCGGCGGGGCCGTTCTCGAGTGGAAGCCCGAACGCGGTGATCGGCCGCCGAGGGTGACGAGGCGTTGTCACCCTGCCGGTCCAATGACCGGCTGTGGCGCTGGGTACGGCGCGGCCGAACCCACCCGCGCCCTCTTCCGCGTCGGTGGGGTGGCATTCGGCCTGAAGATCCCCAGCTGCGCCGGGTCCGTAGGCCACGGGGCAACCGGGGCCACGCACTGACCTTCACGCCGCTTCAACGCTCGACTTCGCCGAGGGGTGCGGGTTGCAACAGAAGATCACTCAGGCAGCCGAGCAGGCGACGGATCACCCGCTCTGAACCGGTTCCACCTCTGTCTCGCGCACAGGGGCAGCCGAGCCGTCCCTCTGGGGAACACCGAGCACCCGGCGCCCCGACACCGGCCGCTGCTCGTCCTCGAGCTGCTCGACAATCGGGGCGCGCTCGGCAGGGAGCATTCTCTCCCCAACGACAACGGGAGCAGGAGCAGCAGCCGCTGCAGGTCCAGTGCCCAACGGGCGACGCAAGATCATGCCGCAATCATGCACCCCGCCATCCGCACGTCGAACGCCGACCGCCACGACCCGTCGCGACCCCTGCCGCGCACGGGAGCAGCCGGCTGCGCCGTACCAGAGACGCGTCATACCGGCCCTGTCCTCGTAGAGCTACCGGTCGCCACGGCCGCGCGCCCGGCTCCCGTGAGCCGAGCGCAGGTGCCGATCTCGCAGATCGCCCGCCGCATCCCCATGAGGCCCCTTGCGCCGACACCAAATTGGATCACTCCACTATCAATGCGACCTTAGGTGACGACCAGTCAGATATGGTGACAGGGTCGCGCCCTGCCTGCCTGAGGCAGTCGTGATCGGTCCCCCGTCGTCCGTCCTTCGCGGACTCGGGACACCCTGAAATCCATTCCCCGCACCGGAGGTTGACGTGCCTGTAACCGTGATCAAGAAGCTCGCCGGCGTTCTGGTTGTCCCCGCGCTCCTGGCAGGAGGAGGTGTGCTCACCACGACCACGCCCGCGCACGCAGCCACCTCGATCGCCATCAGCAAAGCAACCATCGACCCCCAGACGGACCGCGTGCTGAATGTTTCGCTCACCTACGCCTGCGACACCACAGCAGGCACCGCGACCATCGACGTCGCCGCCACCCAGGAAGCCAAGTTCGCAGTCAGCCATCTGAGCGATCTGACCTGCGACGGTACCCAGCACACCGCGAACGCTACGTTGACGTCGCCCTCCGGCTGGGAATCGTGGTACAGCGGTGACGTGAAGATCACCGTCACGCTGTTCGACAGCGAGCTCAACAAGCTCGGTTACGTCGAGGGCTCCTCCGCCATTGGCGATTGATCGCACCGTCCAGGCGGCCCTTCTCCGAACCGGTTCGGACCGCCGTCACCTGATGCCTGACCGGGCGGCCTAGGCGCAGATCGCGCCTGCCGATCGCGACCGGCCGCGGGCCGAGCAGCAACTCGCACAACCAGGCTCATGGAAAAGCACCGGCGAGTCCACCGTGCCCCCGAGCCGTCCGCAGACGGCTCGGGGGCACTTGTGTGTCGGTGGGATCAGTCCTCGGCGGCCTCGTCCTCAACTACTCCGACCCGGAATCACGCCATCGTGGACGGGCTCTGCGAATCGTTCGGTCCGGGTCAGGCGGCGGCCACGAGGGCGAGGCCGCCGAGCTGGCTGCAGAGACTGCCGGACCCGCGTCGCCGCCTACCCACTCACGCACTTCGAAGAGCTGCTCAATCTCTGACGCCCACTCACCACGGCGCCCCAACGTCCACCTTGGGGCCATCCGCGTCACGGTGGGGGATGAATGCGCGCACCATCGCCCGGTGGGCCTTGGCGTACGCGAGGGCCTCCAGCACGGAGGAGTCCTCGCCGGCCTTCAGCTCGATCACGTCGGTCAGGTCGAACATCACCGTCGGCCGCGTTCAGGTGCCACAATCTCATGCTGCTCCCGACGCTCAAGGTGCTCCCACCGCGCACACGCGGTGGGAGCACCAGCCGGCCGAGATGGCCCTTCCGTCTGAGCCTGCTACTCGCAGCTGCCCGCCAAGGTCTTCCGGGTCACCACGTCCGTGTCCGCCGCGGTGGTGTCCAGCCAGACCACGCGCTGGCCGTCGCCCAGGGAGGGGGCAATCTGGGCGCCGGAGGAGCAGGAGACGCGGCTGAAGGTGTTGCCACCCGCGACCACGTCGGCGGTCTTCGCGACCATGACCTTGATCTTCTCGGCGCCGGGCCATGCACCCAGAGCCGACCAGCCGTCATAGGTCGAGTAGGCGAAGTAGTCGTCATTGACGGAGAACTGGGCCCCGTAGGTACCTGTCGGGTAACGCAGCTTTGCGCCCTTGGTCAGGTCGTCCAGCGGTGCAGACATGAAGTTGGTGTTGCCGACCAGGCCGCCGTCCTCGCGCCAGAAGATCCGGTCGGAGGTGAACTGGAGGTCGCCGATGGAGTTGAAGACCCAGCCGCCGATCCGCTTGGTCTGGGTGGTGCCGGTGGCGACGTCGTAGACGTTCAGGTAGGTCTGGGTGGCGCCGCCGGCCCAGGAGATCTTGCCGTTCTTCATCGCCAGTCGGGCGGCCGTGGTGCCTGCCTCCGGGGTGACATTCACCGTGGTGCCGTCGGCCTTGCGCAGGATGACGTCCTGCTCGCCGTCGGCGGTGGTGCTGATGTATGCGAGGCTGCCGCTGTCGGTGACCGGCTCGGTCTCGTCGGCGTTCGGAGTGTCGACCAGCTTCTTGATCTTGTCCTGGCCGTGGCCGTGGCCCCTGCCCTTGTCGCGAGTGCCGTAGACGCCGATGCTGTCGGCGGTGATCCGGGTGAAGACCACCCGGTCGTCGTCGAGCGACGGGTCGATCAGGTAGGCGTCGTCCTCGGCGAGTTCGTAGGTGGACTTGCCGTTCTGCTTGCTGAAGCGGCCGACGGTGATTCCGAAGGCGGCAGACCCGGCGTTCCAGGCGATCGCGTCGCCGTGGCCGATGGCGTAGACGTCGCCGTTGATCTGCGCAGCCTGCTCGTCGACGCCGCTGTAGACCTCGTAGGCGGGCAGGACACGGTCGCTGATGACCTGGCCGTCGTGCGTGCCGGCCTTCTGCTCCCAGTCGTCCACGATGCCGTGGCCGTCGAAAGCCTTGCGGATGGCGCCGAAGTCGGCCTTGGAGACCTTCAAGGACTTGGCAGCCAGGGTGACCGCGTTGCGCATGTCGCTGAAGCCGGACAGCGGGGTGAGGTAGTTCTGCGCGGCCCGGTAGACGATCCGGTCCGCGAGGTTCGGGTCGATCGCCTCGCGCAGGTCCCACAGCGCGCCGCCGACAATGGAGGAGTTGTAGTGCACCCCGCCGTTGTCGAAGTCGAGTGTGAAGGGGTCGTAGTCGGTCTGCGCGCTGCGGCCGTCGTTGAGGTCGCGCAGGGCGCACTCCTCCAGCGGCACCGTGCCGTTGCAGAGGTACTCGCCGATCAGCCCGGAGGTCGGGTCGCTCATCGCGACGCCCTTGTCGGCAGTCTCCATGGCATTGCCGAAGTAGTCGGATATCGCCTCGTTGAGGGCGCCCGACTGGTTGAGGTAGACAAGCCCGGCGGAGTGTTCGGTGACGCCGTGGGTCATCTCGTGGCCGACCACGTCCAGGCCCACCGAGAGCGGAACGCCGTCCATGTGGCCGTAGACCATCTTGTTGCCGTCCCAGAAGGCGTTGGCATAGTCCTTGCCGTTGCTCGCGACGTTGACGACGGAGTGGATGGTGCCGCCCTTGCCGTCGACGCCGTCACGGCCGAGCTGGTCCTTGAGGTACTCGTAGACCTTGCCTGCGTTGACATGGGCGTCGACCGCGCCGGAGGTGGTGTGCGCGCCGTCGAAGCGGTCGGTCGACGAGGTCGCGGGCAGAACGTCGTCGGTGACCGGACCACCTGCCACCAGCAGGTAGCTCTTGCGCTGCGCGTCGTAGGTGCGTATCTGGCCGCCGGTGGTGGCGTGCATGGCCCGGGTGGAGTCGACCAGCGTGTAGGAGCCGTCCGCCTCCTGGTTGGCGTTCAGTTTGACCTCGCCGCCGTCCACCTTGATGCCCGTCCCCTCCACGGGCGAGGCGTCGGCGGCGTCGATGTTGTTGTAGGAGAGCGCGATGCCGCCGACCCGCGCGTCGATGTACACCTCCTGGCGCACCGGGCTGCCGTCGGCCTTGGCGCCGGTGACGGTGAAGTGCCAGGCAAGGACGCCGCCCTTGGCGCTGGGCAGGACGACCAGTCCGTGCCGGGCGGTCTTCGCGCCGTCGACCGCCCCCATGGCGCGGTCGAGCGCGAACAGGCGCCGTTCCGCAGTCGCTTCGGAGACCGTCGGGGCCGTGGACACCGTGAGGTCGGTGTACAGGGTGCCGGTTGCGGAGGTGACCTGCTGACCGCCGTCGACTGCCTCGGTCTGCACCGCGTACTGGGCACCGAACACGGGGACGCCGTTGTGCTGCTGCTGTCTCCCCCTCGGCCCAGGCCGGAGCGACCAGCAGTGCCGAGCCGGTGACGGCCAAGACCACACTCGTGCCCAGGACCCGGCGAATCCATCGTGCTCTCACAGCATTCTCCCCATCGCATGCGTAAGGGCCGTGAGCCCCCCGCGACTTGTGGGGTCGATGCTTCGTCATGAAACTTTCGGCTACAAGAGACGCGGGAGGGCGCAAAACCGCCTGGGCGTAAAGCCGCCCCACCGGGCACGCTGGGGCCACGTGGATCGTGAAGCTCAGGTTCGGGCCCGGTCGTTGTCCAGCCAGCCCGAGACGGCCGCATGCCAGCCGAGTTGGAATCGGGTTGCCGCTCCGACCGACTCCATGAGGACCTGCAACCGTCGCTGGACGGTGCGATGCCCCATGCCGAGTTGGCGGGCGATGGTCGCGTCGGTGAGACCGACTTGGAGCAGGGCGACGATCCGGCGATCCACCGTGTCCAGATCCCCGGGCCGGCCCTCGTCCTCCGCCGGCTCGTCGGCGCCGGTATCGCGCAGCCGCGAGCCCTTGTCGAAGTGCTGTTCGAACAGCGAGATCAGGGCGGTGAGCAGGCCGCTGCCGTGCACGACCAGCGCCACGGGTTCGCCGGACTCGTCCTGCTCGGGGTCGAGTGGCAGCAGGGCGATGTCGTCATCGGCGATGACGAGCTTTATGGGCAACTCCCCGACGATGGAAATCTGCTGTCCCTGCGCAGCCAGCTCGGAGAGGGAGCGCGCGGAGCCGGGACTCTCCAGCCAGGTGCGCGCCACGACGCACCGCATGGTCACCCCCCGCCGCATCGACTCCCGTTCGACCTCCTCGAGGTTGTCCTCGAAGGTGATGGCGGAGGCCGCCCGCATGGCCGGGACCAGGGCTCGGACCTGGTGCCGGGCTCCCCGCTGGATCTCGACGAGCCGACTCCGGATGGCGGCGCTCCCGGACAGCACCTCGACCGGTGCGCCGGAGGTACGGGACTGCGCGGCGCGGTGGCGCTCGGCGAGTTCCGTGACGAGATGCTCGACGCGGTGCAGGGCGGCCCGTCGAGACTCCAGCAGCGGTCCCAACGTGAGCACCGGGGAGGCGGCGCGGTACCGGACGCCGCCCGCGTACCGCTCGACGCTGGCAAGCCCACGGTCGACGAGCGTCTTGAGGACGTGGGTGACCGCTTCCTCGTCCGTGTCGGTCAGGACCAGGTCTGCCGGCTCACTGTCCGGCCGGTCGACGAGGATCCGGTAGACGCCGCCCTGCTCGGCATCGAGGCCCAGCTGGGTCAGCAAAAAGGTGTCCGCCGTCTGCGGTTGTGGGATCAGCCCGGCCACCGGCCCCACCCTTTCTGTCCGCCCCGTTGAGGCGACCAGAATATCGGAGGGGACACTCACCTCCGGCGGGCTGTAGACGCCTCACCAGCCGCCACGGTCCATCACTCCCCCACGTCTCAATTCAACGGTACCCGGGACGAGTCGGCGGCAGGTTCCGTGCGGGACCGCCGATGGGCCCTCGCCTCTCCGGCACCGCCAGGGCTTACGGAGAGTTCGAGGGAGTCGGTCAGCCACAGATGGGACACGCCGAGTGTGACCGCATCGCCGCCGGCCTCGGTCACGAGCCGCCAGTAGCGGCGCAACCGCGGGTCACGGTCAGCGGCCACGTGGGCCAGCAGCCGGCCTCTGAACTCCGGGGAATCCCTGCCGTCGCGCACCGAGACGTGTGCTGCGACGAACCTGTCGAGTTCAGGGCCCACGCGGGGCGGCTCTCCCGCCTGCACCATGGGCCGGGCCAGCGCGCACGCCTCGCTGATCCCCTTCAACAGGTCGACCTCGTCGGCGATCAGTTCGGCGTTGGCCCGCGCCATGGCCAGCAGTCCGCGTGTCAGTTCCCGGTCGTCGGCCAGTGCGAACAGTTCGGCGAATGCGACCACCTGTGGCAGGGTCGGATCGGCGGGCGGATCGGGCACGGCCATGGTCACGAACGCGGTGAGCATCGCCTCGGACACCGGGGCGACCATCGTGCGTCTCCAGAAGTCGATCAGCGCGTCCCGGGCGGCACCCCCGCTGCCCACGGCGGCCAGCAGCTGCAGCCTGGCAGCCCGGTCGGCCGGTCCTGCCTCCTCGACCGCGCGCAGCGAGGCCCGCCGCCAGGCCAGGTCCGCGATCTGTACGTCGAGCGCGGACCGCTCGGCCGACACGACCTCGGCAACGGAGCGTTCGCCGGAGAGCACCTGTCTGATGGAGGGCAGCCCCAGCCCGAGCCTACGCAGCCGTCTGACAAGGCCGAGCCGCTCCACGGTCGCCTGGTCGAACCTGCGGTGCCCTCCCGTGCTGCGCACCGAGTCGACGATGCCTTCGTCGCAGTAGAAGCGAATGGTCCGCACCGGGACGCCGGTCAGCCGTGCCAGGTCGCCGATCCCGAGCGTCTCATCGAGCAAAGGCACTTGAACCTCCACCGGACTGGAGCTTCTACCGTACCGGCGTAACCCCCTGAGAGGAGCATTCATGATGACGTCGACACTGGACACCGCACGGCTCGTGGAGGGTCTGCGGGAGCAGACCGGAGGGTTCATCCGCGCGGTCGCCGGAAGGTCTCCGGAAGCCCGGGTGCCTACCTGCCCGGAATGGCCGCTGCGTACCCTCGTCGGGCACGTGGGCCAGGAGCACCGGTGGGCGGCCGAACTCGTGCGCAGGGGCGAGCAGCTACCCGTTCCCGACCCGCGGCAGGCCGATCCCGGAGTCCCGGACGAGTGGGCCCGGTGGCTGCGCGAGGGCGCGGAAGAGCTGATCCGCGCGATCCAGGAGGTCGGCTCGGACACCGAGATGCACACGCTCTTCGGGCCGCGGCCGGCTGCCTTCTGGCTGCGCAGGATGCTGAGCGACACCTGCGTCCACCACTACGACGCGGCGTTTGCGACGGACACCGCGTTCGAGATCGCCGACGACCTCGCGGCCGACGTGATCAGCGAGAAGCTGAACCTGCTGTCCACACCGGCTTTTGAGACGGCCAGGCCGACGGTTGCCGGGCTGCGTGGCCGGGGCGAACGGATCGGGTTCCGGCCGAGGTCCGTGGAAGGCTGGGTGATCACCAGGACGCCTGACACGCTGAATTGGGAGCGCGGTCCGGTCGAGGCCGACACAGTGGTGTCGGGGGCGGTGGCGGACCTCATGCTGGTGCTTTCCCACCGCGTCCCGCCCCAGGACGACCGGGTGACGGTGACGGGCGACCGCGCGTTGCTGGACCACTGGCTGGCCCACACGAGCCTCTAGTCTCAGGTGATCCGCAGTGACCAGCTTGCCGACCCGCGGTGATCGTCACGCAGCCCGCGTTCCACGTTCGGCGCGGCCGACGGCCGCCATCCTTCCGCCCCGAAGCCGGGCCCGGAATCGCTCGGACGAAGCCGACGGTCCCGTCGCTTTCGGCGTACTTCAGAAGGCGATCGGTGAGGTACGGGCGAACGGGCTCTGCCGCTGGTCCTGTGACGGTGACCGGTGTTCAAGCCCGCGTCGGCACGTGGTGCCAGGATGGGTTCATCTGCGAGCCGTTGGAACGAGGGAGGACGGCATGGGCGAGTTGCCACGGTGGCTTGAGGTGTGGTTTGTGGAGAACGAGGCCGGGCACCGAGGTCGAGGAACCGAAGCAGTGCTGTGGCTGCGGCCTGCGGACGGGCCCCCTGACCGTCCGGGGCGGAAGCCGATTGCCGACGCAAGGGTGACTGCCGAAGCAGGGAGCCGGTGGGGCAACGCGTCCGTGTACGCCACGGGTTGGGGTCGGCTCATGGGGATCGACAACGTGACCGAGGTGGTTTGGCAGGCGGATATTCGCCCTGAGTCCCAGGCCGAACTCGACGTGACCCTCGAGCAGATGCTGGCCTGGGTCGATTCGACGGCTGAGGCTCCGAGCTGGGCCAGGAGCTGAGAGACAGGGGGGCTGAAAAACGCTGGATTCCGAGGAATGGGACCAGCGCTGCTGCGGAAGTCGGGCATGTCGACGTGTGACGGTGGGCGCTTGCAACTGCACGGCCTCCGGCGGCCCCGGTTCGCCGTTGATGGTCACGGTGAGAACCGTCCCGTTCTGTGTGGCTACTCATCCGTAGGTGTTCGTGCTGGTCGGGTTGTGCCTGGCCAGCCGGTTAGATGTGCGGGCGGGACGGTGCGACAGTTGTCGTGCACGTATCTGGCCTCTCTGGTTGTCGGCGCGTAGGGGCATTGGCGGGGTGAGGTACGGGTTCGAGTGCAGCCTCCTGAGGGAGGCTGCTTGGACGGAGGCGGCTTTGCGTTGATCGTCCGGATGGGCGCGCGGCCGTGCTTCACAATGTCTCCCTGTGACGAGCACCTTGATGACCACGGCCATCGCAATCGTCGGCACGCTGCTGGGCAGCGGACTGACGGCATCTGTGACCGCTCGGATTGAGCGGCGAAAGAATGAGGCTCTGGAACGTCAGCAGATACGCCAAGAGGCCGCACAGGATCGCGCTGCGCTTCGTGAACTACGGGTCGAGCACCGGAGGTGGCGCGGGGATCGTCGACAAGCTGCTCAGCAAGGCTTGATGGATGCAGTTCATGAAGCGCAGGGGGCTGCACGGCAACTGGCACGGCTGACGCCGGAGCCCTACGACCAGCATCGTTAGGACCATCCAGGCGGCTCCACCTACGGGCGGCCCGGACAGCACTCCCGTGTGTCAGTGGTCACTGGCAGGATGCGCTGCATGACCTCAGCCACCGCAGCCGATTACGGCTGGATACGTTCCTCGTCCTCACTGTTCGGATACGCACTGGATGCCGGGTACACCCTGACGCTGGTGCGGGGGGTCTCGCCCGACGAACTGCTCGACGTGGTGGAGGCCGAGGCGCGAGGTGTGTGTGAGGGATTCGACGAACTGACCGAGCAGCACATGGCGGTCCTGGATGCGTACGAGGACTGGCCCGAGTCCTTCCTGGCGGGAGCGTTCACGGTGCGGGGTGAGGGAGGGGACTGGACGCTCGCTCTTGAGTTCGGCGGCGATGTGGGGACGCGACCGCGTTTCATGGAGGCTCTCTCCGCCGGGACGCGTGCTGTCTCGCATTCGAGCAACGGGGGGAAGCCCATGCACTTCTTCCACTGGTACGAGAACGGAGAGTTGCGGACTACCTTCGAGTTGCCGAAGGCCAGAACGGGCAGCACTCCCGATGAGTTGAACGCCGTGATGAGCGAGGTCGGTCTCAATCCCGCAGGTGACCAAGCTCCCGACGTCGATGGCAAGGCGGCGGTCTTCGCACTGGCCGAGCGCCTCACGGGCGTCCGGGTGACCGAGGCACTCCTGGCGGAGGCCGAGTACAGGACGGGTGAGGTGGCGGAGGAGCCCGCCGAGGAGTGGGAGAGCATCACCATCGACCTCACGGATGCGCACGGCGAGGGGACATACGTGCAGCTTCGACGGGATCAGCTCTGACACGGGACGGGATACTGGGGGTGCGTCCCATGTCCCGGCTCCTCGGAATGCTTTCCTACGCAGCCCGACTCCTTTGATCTTGCCGTTCGAGGCTGCCGAAGACCCACTGGCACCGCGCAGGACATCCGCGATACGCCCGACGTGCCGCGGATGCCCCCTTCCTCGAAGCCGCCTTCCGCTACGGAGTGAGCGGATCCGGCAACTGCTCGCAGTTGCGGGCTGGTTCGGACTCTCCGTGCAGGGTTCACGGGCCGAGCCGTCCCAGCTAGCGCCTGAGGCGGCCGCGGTCCTGGCGTACCCGGACCGAAGCACCGGCTACGGTCCGGTCGGCGGCATCTCCCAGCGGGCGAGGTCGCGCAACCACGCCTGCGCCGTGGCGTCGGACGGGGCACGCCAGTCGCCGCGCGGCGAGAGGGAACCGCCCGCCGACACCTTCGGCCCGTTCGGCATGGCTGAGCGCTTGAACTGGGCGAAGGCGAAAAAGCGGCGGCAGAAGGTCTCCAGCCAGTGGCGGATCTCCGGCAGGTCGTAGGCCGGCCTCCTGGAGACCGGAAAATTGGGGGGCCACGCGCCGGCGTGTTCGTCATGCCAGGCATGCCAGGCCAGAAAGGCGATCTTGGACGGCCGGAAGCCGTAGCGCAGAACGTGGAAGAGGGTGAAGTCGTGCAGCGCGTACGGCCCGATTCTGGACTCGGTCGACTGGAGTTCGTCGCCCGGCACCAGCTCCGGACTGATCTCTGTGTCGAGGATCGCGGCCAGCGTCTCACCGGCCTCCTGCCCGAACTGGCCGCTGCTGATGACCCATCGGATCAGGTGCTGGATGAGCGTCTTCGGCACGCCGGAGTTCACGTTGTAGTGACTCATCTGGTCGCCGACGCCGTACGTGCACCAGCCGAGCGCCAGCTCGGACATGTCACCGGTGCCGAGCACGATGCCCTCCCGCTGGTTGGCGAGCCGGAAGAGGTAGTCGGTACGCAGACCGGCCTGCACGTTCTCGAAGGTGACGTCGTACACCGGCTCACCCGACGAGAACGGGTGGCCCATCTCCTTGAGCATGAGCCGGGCGGTCGGCGTGATGTCCAGCTCGGCCGCGGTGACACCGAGCGCCCGCATCAGTGTGTGGGCGTTGTCCTTGGTGTGGTCGCCGGTCGCGAAACCCGGCAGCGTGAAGGCCAGGATGTCGCTGCGCGGACGGCCCGCGCGGTCCATCGCCCGGGCGGCGACGATCAGCGCGTGCGTCGAGTCAAGGCCCCCGGACACCCCGATGACAACCTTCGGACCGCCGATCACCGCGAGCCGCTGCTGGAGCGCCGCGACCTGGATGTTGTACGCCTCGTAGCAGTCCTGGGAGAGGCGGTCTGGGTCGGCCGGCACGAACGGGAACCGTTCGACCCGGCGACGCAGGCCGAGGTCGGTCATCGGCGGGTCGAGCCGGAACGGCACCTGCCGGAAGCCACTGGTGCGCGCAGCGTGGGCGCGGCGGTTGTCGTCGAACGTGCCCGTCCGCTGCCGCTCCTGCCGCAGCAGGTCGAGGTCGACGTCCGCCACGGCGTACTGGTCGTCGAGCGGGAACCGTTCGGTCTCGGCCAGCAGGGCACCGTTCTCGTAGATCATGGTCTGGCCGTCCCACGCCAGGTCCGTGCTGGACTCGCCCCGGCCGGCAGCCGCGTAGACATAGGCGGCGATGCAGCGGGAGGACGCCGAACGGCACAGCAGTCGCCGGTCCTCGCCCCGCCCTACGGTGATCGGGCTGCCCGAAAGATTGACGAGAACGGTCGCGCCGGCCAGTGCCGCCTCGGCGCTCGGCGGCACCGGTACCCACATGTCCTCGCAGATCTCCGCGTGCAGCACCAGACCGGGGAGGTCCTCCGCCGCGAAGAGCAGGTCCGTTCCGAACGGCACGGTCGACCCGCCGAACCGGATCGTCCCGCCGCGCTCGTCGTCGCCCGACGCGATCTGCCGCCGCTCGTAGAACTCCCGGTAGTTCGGCAGGTACGACTTGGGCGCGATGCCGAGGATCCGCCCACGGTGCACGACCACCGCGCAGTTGTAGATGCGGTGGCGATGGCGCAGCGGGGCTCCGACGACGAGCACCGTCATCAGATCCGCAGACCCGGCCACCACGGCCTCGAGCGCCGCCTCGACCTCGTCGAGCAACACGTCCTGCAGCAGGAGGTCCTCGATCGAATAGCCGGCCAGGCAGAGCTCGGGGAAGACGGCGACCGCCACCCCGTCCCGGGCGCAGCGGCGCCCCTGTGCGAGGACCGTCTCGGCGTTGGCCGGCGGGTCGGCGATGGCGGTGTGCCCGGTGCACGCGGCGACTCGCGCGAAGCCATGGTGGTAGATCGACCAGAAGTTCACGGGCACATCACGTGGCCCGCCGCCGTCCTCGTGCGCCCATTCCGCCGCCGCGGCTGCGGCCGCCGAACCGCTGGTACTGCGAGTGCTTGCACGGGTGTCCTTTCAGGTCAGGGTCAAACGTTCGACTCACGGCTTCCGCAACGCTCACGTTCGACGGGAGAACACCTCAGGCGGCGTCGATCCAGGGACGCCGTCCCGGGCCGGTCGGGTGCGTCCCCGTGACAGCCATGACCACCGAGTAGAGGGTGGTCTCGGCGGTGATGAAGAGACGGTTGCGTTTGGCCCCGCCCCAGGAGATGTTGGACACGGTCTCAGGGACGTTCAGTCGGCCGATCAGGGTGCCGTCCGGGTCGTAGCAGTGCACGCCGTTGCCCATCGCGGCAACCCACAGCCGGCCGCCGTCGTCGAAGCGCAGGTTGTCGAAGCGGCTTCCGCTGCCGGGCTCGGCCTCGGCGAAGACCGCGCCGTCCGAGAGGGTGCTGCCGTCCGCTCGGACGTCGAAGACACGGATGAAGCCGGCCCGGGTGTCGGAGACGAACAACTGCCGCTCGTCGTGGGAGAAGACGAGCCCGTTGGGGGCGCCGAAGCAGTCGGCGACCAGGCGCACCTCGCCTGTGGCCGGGTCGATCCGGTACACGTTGCAGGAGCCGATCTCGCTCTCCGCGCGATAGCCCTCGTAGTCGCTGGTGATGCCGAAGTCCGGGTCGGAGAACCAGATCGAGCCGTCGGACTTCACGGCCGCGTCGTTGGGGCTGTTGAGGCGCCTGCCCTGCCAGCGGTCGGCAAGCACGGTGAGGGTGCCGTTGTGCTCGGTGCGGGTGACCCGGCGGTTCCCCTGCTCGCAGGTGATGAGCCGGCCTTCGCGGTCCAGGGTGTTGCCGTTGGTGTGCCCGGCCGGCTCGCGGAAGACGCTGACGGTGTCGGTGGTCTCGTCCCAGCGCAGCATGCGGTCGTTGGGGATGTCGCTCCATATCAGCTGGCGCCAGGCCGGGAGGTAGATCGGGCCCTCCGCCCAGCGGCAGCTGGTGTACAGGACCTCCAGGTCGTCGTCGCCGTTCATGCACCGACCGGTACGGAAGCGGTCGTCGAGGCATTCGTACAACCCGGGGTGCTCGATGGTCATGTGCTTCGCCCTTCCCAGAGTCGAACTGAAGCGTATTCGGTTCAGGGCGAGTATCGCAGTATGCAGTATGGTTCTTTCAAGCTTCTATCGAATGGAGTGTTGTGGATCACGTGGACCGTGCGTTGCTGACACAGCTTCAGCAGGACGCCACCCAGCCCTACTCCGCCCTTGGTCGGTCCGTTGGCCTCTCCGCCGGTGCCGCCCATGAACGCGTCAAAAAGCTGCGCGAGCGCGGCGTGATCCGGCGCACTGTGGTCGAGGTGGACCCAGCAGCGGTGGGGCGAGGTGTACTTGCGTATGTGATGGTCGACTCGACGTCCTGGATGGGCGATGCGGCGGATCGCTTCGCCGCGCTGCCCGAGATTCAGGAGGCGCACGTCATCGCGGGCAGTGCCTCGCTGCTGGTGAAGGTCAGAACCGCGACCACCGAGCAGCTCCAGGACGTGCTGCGCCGGATCTACGCGATCGACGGCGTCAGCGGCACGCAGGCCACCATCGTGCTGGAAACGTTCTTCGAGCGCCCGATCTCGCCCCAGGAGCCCTAGTCGCCGGCGCCCGCCGGATCCAGTCGCTGCTGGAAGCGGCTGACGTGCCGGGACGCCGTCTCGACCCGGAGGATCTGGACCGTCCTTCGGACGAGTGCTCCGCCGAGGCGATCAGCGACTGCCTCGGCCGCCCGTGCCGGCGCTGATCTCGTGATGCATATTCGGTGGCGGGTCTTGAGCTGCTTCGCTGCCCGTCCTGCCCGCGCAGGTTCGGAGCCCGCGGAACGTGCAGGAGGGTCAGCTCATGGCCGGGGACGGGCTGTGGCCGGGTCCGGGTACTTCCCGGACCCTGGCCGAGCACGCGACTACCTTCCGAGCGTGACGAGTTCGAACCGGTTGCCGTAGTTGTCCGAGACTCGCGACAGCATCGGAGCGTTCGCTACTTGCTCACGGCGAAGCGCATGAGGGCACGCTCGTCGCCCTGCTTGATCTTGCCGGTCTCATTGATCACCTGGAGCTTCCAGCCCGCACCGTCCCGCATGGCCTTGGCCACGGCGCAGCCGTTGTCGTCGGTGAGCAGACTCGGCCAGATGTCGGCAACCTGCTGGGTGGTACCACCGGTCGCGTCGTAGACCTTGAAGCTGATGTTCCGCGCGTTCTGGAAAGCGCTCCGCTTCTTGTACGCGGCAGCGATGAACACAACGGCCGTGATGTTGGACGGTACCCGGGCAAAATCCACGGTCACGGTCTCGTCGTCGCCGTCGCCGCGCCCGGTCTGGTTGTCCCCGCTGTGCAACAGGGAGCCGTTGCCCAGCGGGTCCAGGGAGTCGAGCCCGGCCAGCCGTACGGGCTCCGCGCCCTGCATCGCGATGGCGATCAGGTCAAGATCGGTGCCGGCCTTCTGCCGGAGCTTGCCCAGCACCCCTCCGCTGCTCCCGACGGTCGGGTCCCAGGACACCCCGATGGACAGATGGGTCACCCCGTCGAGGTCGGCCGGGCCGTCTTCCTTCTTCAGCGTGATCATGGTGATCCTCTTGGTCGTGAGACTGGTACACGTGAATTGTGCCTGGCGGCCTCTGCGCTGAGCCGACCTGGGGCAGATTATTCGCGACGTTGTTCGAGAATACGCAGCACTGCCAGGCAATCGAGTCCAGCGGCGGTCAGGACACCGCCCGCGGGCCGGCGTCCGCACCCCATGAACCGTATACCCCTCTGGGGTAATCCAGGTCGAGCGGCAACGCTGGAGGAGCCTCCCCCGCCCCAGGGCGGGGTTTCCTGTTCAGACTTCGCCGAGGTCCGAGCTGAGCCACCTCTGGGGCCGCATATGGATGACCACCTGCTCGCCGTGCTCCCTCCAGGCGAAGTCGACGTAGCCCTCGACCTTCTCGGCAGGGAGGTAGCGGGCCGAGATCTCCACGAGTTGTTCGCGGGTGGCAGGGAGGGTTGCGACGACGGGGCCTTCGACCGAGACGTAGCGGATGGTCGGCGTGACACGGTCGACCATGAGGCAGAACCGGCCCGCATCGGCGATCGCCGTCCCCTTGCGGGAGTCGCGTCCCGTCATGATCCAGATGTCACCTCCCGGCTTGTACTGGTACCAGATCGGCACGGTGAGCGGGGCACGCCCCTGGTCCGCCGCGTCCACGGCCAGGGCTGCGACATGCGGCTCGGCCAGAAACTGTTCACGCTCTTCGCGGTTCAACGCCACGGGTCGACTCCTTCGTGAGCTCTCTGCCGGGGCTCCAGGTGCCGCATTATGCAAGGTTCTCCCCGCGTCGCCGGTAGCGACCGCTCCACGTTGCGCAGAGGGAGCGGACTGCCTTCTGTGCGTCGGCCACGGGCACGATTTCGGTGACGTTGTCCTCGACGCCTCGCACGGGCACCTGCCCGGGCACCGGGGCCGCCCGATCCGTCGGCCGGTGAGCGGACTTGGCACGCACGCCCATGGACGACGTCACTGTTGCCCGAGATGCACGCGAAGAACTGGGTTTCCTATGCGCCCAGTCGGCAGAAATGGCGGCCGACAGACTGCCGCACCATGCCCACCCCAGGTGCAGCCCGGATGGTGGAGGATTCCGAACATGACCCACACCCGGGAAGTGACCTGCCGTCCCGTTTGGAAGCGCACCCTGTGGTTCTTCGTCGGATTGGGGGCCACCGGCACGAGCCTGGCAGCCGAACGCATGGCCTTCCGGGGTCCGGACTTGAGGCTGGGCGTCGGGCTGCTGTTCGCGGCGGTAGGCATCGCAGCGCTCCGCAAGGTCACCGCCGAGGTGAGCGCCGACGCGTACGGCCTGCACTCCCGGACACGACTGCGTCGTCGGAGCGTGCCCTGGCACGACGTCGCCGACCTGCGTGTCCACCTGAAGTACACGAACACCTCACGGGCCGAGGAAGCCCGTCGAGTCAGCGTGGTGCTGCGGGACGGACACAAGCGGCTCCTGCCCCTGCCGCAGAGCTGGTCCCCCCAGGACCCGGACTTCGACGCGAAGCTGGACGCGCTCCGCGCGCTGCACCGCCGTCACGGAACCCCGGATTCCACCCACCTCCCCGTCATCTCCCACCGCACCGCCGGGCGTGGCTGGGCCGGGCCGCTGGGTCTGTGCGCACTCCTGATCGCGTGCGGGGGCGTGGCCGCGTGGTTCGTGCCGAACGCCGCGTCGAACGAGCGGGAGTGGAAGTCGGCAATACCGTGCACCGCGGAGACGCCCGCCACGGAGCTCCGCGAGTGCCTGACCACGCTGCCGGCCGTGATCGCGCGGACCGAGGCCAACCGGCCCAAGCAGAACAGCTGGCTGTACTTCGCCGACAACCGGCCGCTGGGGCGGGTCGCTGTCCCGCAGGAGGACGCGCAGGCGTTCCAGCCCGGCGACAGCGTCGAACTGGTCCTCTGGCGCGGAAAGGTGAGGAAGGTCGCCGGAGAGCATCACGTGTGGCGCGAGCACATCCCCGCCGCCGGGGACGCGGCCGCCATCGCGGGCGCGCTGGCCCTCGCCGCGGGCTACCCCGGCGCGCAGATGCTGCTGCGCCTGCGCGGGCGCCGGCTGGCCGACGACGAGGTCCTCCCGTCGGCCCTTCCGTTCGGGGGCGCGCTCGCCGGTACGGCCCTGTGGCTGCTACCGCTCTGCTACCTCCACCCCACGGCCCTGCCCACCTCTCCTGTCACGATCGCGTGGGCGGCCGCGGGCGCGTCGGCCACGCTCGGCCTCTTCACCTGGGCCTGGCGGGCCACCCAGGTCCGCAGGCCCGGAGACGGGCCGGCGAGTGAGGCCGGAGAGAAGGGGCGGGAGGTGTACCTGGCCGCCCGCTTCCTGGAACACACCGACTACAACCCGCACGGCTTCGGCACCCACATCGTGCTCGGAGGCGGCCCTCCCGCGGTGACACCCCACCCCGGCCCGGGCCGATTCGCGGCAAAGCGGATACCGGTGGAGCGGCTCACCGTCAAGGACGTGCGGCGTGCTCGGGGCAGCGACGGCGACATCGTCCCCAGAAGCTGGCACATCGCCGAACTCGACGACGCGGGCGAGCCGGTCCGCCTCGCGGCCGCCCCTGCGGACCTGGCCCGCATCGTCCGCGAGCTGCGTCCCGCGAACGCCCCCGCGGACGCCGCGAACCGCGAGCCGTGACCGTCTGCGGCGACCGGAGAGAGCAGGTTCGGGTCGGTTCCGGCCGGTAGCGGCTCCGCCGTGGGCGCGCCGGCCCCGACCGTGTACCCGGGACCCAGCGCATCCGGAGTCCGATCGGCGGGCCCGGTCCCCGTCAGGGCGCCTTGAACAGGGTCGGGAAACGCGGTGCGAGCCAGGGCTTGCGGCCCCAGGTGAGTATGCGGCCGCGGGCGATGGCGCCCCATGGTTCGCAGCGGCCGAGCGCGATGAGCAGGAAGGTGACCGGCTCGATCAGGATGGTGCAGTCCGGGCGGTCCTCCGGCCGCGGGCTGACGGCCGCCGCACCGTCGGTAAAGGTCACTGCGAAGCGTGTCCCGCCACGCAGCCGGATCCCGAAGCGGGCAGTCAGGCCGGCGGCGGCCGCATCGACGACATGTGGCATGACCGTGAACATGAACGGCATGGCCAGCTCGACGCGGGCGCGGTCGAGCATGTGAGGCCGCCCGACGGAACGGGCGAGGTCGTAGCCGTGGCCGAGCATGTGCGTGAGCAGATACGAGCCGAAGACAGCTATGCCCATCGGGCCGAGCGGCGTGGCCATCGTCTCCTCGGCCGCACGCCGGTCCGCCGCGGCGAGGAAGGCCTCGGCCTGCGCCACGATCATCTCGGCCAGCGGGTCAGCGCCGCGCTCGCCGAACCGGGCGAGCGCGCGCTCGTTGGCCGCCGCCAGACTCGGGGCCGTCCCGTCACCGTGACTGCGCTCGCGACCCGACGCGATGTCCGCCATCAGCTCGTTGGCCTGCGCCAGATGGGCTGCCGCCTCGCCGAGCGTCCATGTCGACCCGGGAACCGGGCCGCCGGTGTCGGTACGACCGCGCAGGAGCGCCGCGATCTCCGCCGCGGTCTCGCGTATCGCATCGGCGAGGCCTGGAGGCACGGCGCCTCGCACGTCTCGGGCAGGCGTTGCTTCCACGTCCGGCTCCCTTTTGTCCCCGGAAAGGCTCTTCACCCATCCGGTCTCGGCGGTCGGCCTGCCTGACACCAGGTCCGACGGATCCGTGAAGGATGACAGGGCGCTCGCCGGGGGCCGTCACCGGGCGGCCCGGAGCAGATGCTGGGGTTGTCACCCAGGCTGCCCGCCGGGGCTCAGGCCGACAGCACTCTCAGCACGAGCGCGGCGGCGGCCAGCAGGGCGATGATCACCGGTGCCGCGATCTCGAAGTCCTTCGCGCGTACGTGAGTGATGACCGCCCCGATGAAGTAGAGGACCACGCCGACCGCGGCGGCCGCTCCGATCAGGGGCACCGCGAGACCGACCAGGAGTCCTACGGCGCCCGCGGCCTTGAGCGAGGCAAGCCTCGGGAACCAGGAACCGGGCACGCTCACCTTGGCCATCGAGGCCGTGACGGCCTCGTTGCGCGAGAAGGTCAGTACGGCTGAGGCGCTGAGAGCCAGAGCGAGGAGGATGCCGGCTACGGCGTAGGCGATGAACATGATTTACCTCAAGTTCTTCAATGATGGATGGCCAAATATCGTTGAAGAGTATCAATGATTTATCTAGCTCCACAATAGGGCCCCTGATACGGTATGGGTATGGCAGCTCAGGACGGGGTCACCCAGGAACCGGCGCGGCCCTCCGCGTCCCCCGGCGACCCGGACTACCGCCTCGGCTTCCTGCTCGCCTATCACGGCGGCATCACCGAAACCGTGATCCGCAAGGCTCTCGCCTCCACCGGCCTCACACCCCGGCATGCGATGACGCTCCTGCAGCTCGCCGAGGGGCCGGTCACACAGAAGGCACTCATCGAGAAGCTCGACGTCGACCCGAGCGTCCTCGTCGCCCTGCTCAACGATCTCGAGAGCGACGATCTCGTACGCCGCAGGCGCGACCCCGCCGACCGCCGCCGGCACATCGTGGAGATCACCCCCGAGGGGACCTCGCGGCTCCGGACGTCGGATACCGCCCTCGACACCGTCGAACGGGAACTGTTCGCGGACCTGTCCGAACGCGAGCTCACGACTCTGCGTGGGCTGCTGGACAAGCTGCGCACATCGCCGGAGGACTTCAGCTGCACGGAGGCGTGACGCAGCCGGCGCCGCGTCACCGCCCTTGCCGGGCCTGCCTGTTGCGGTCGGCCATGCACTTCGGCCAGGAACCGACCGTCCGAAGGCCCGGGCCGGCCGCGCTCCCGCGCGAGGAGGGCTGCCTGGGGCCGATGGGTTCACCTGTGTGGCATGTCCGGACACAACTGTGTCCGGACATGGCCGTCTCCGGTCACGACTGGCTGGGACACCGATCGGACGGTCGCTTCAGAACGGTCATCATCTCAATTCGGGTTTCCAGGAGGTCACCGAGAAGTTCGGTTCCTTCCGGACGTACGAGAAGCGAGCACTCGGCCTGAGCAGCAAGGACCTGAATCGGCCTGAAGCGGGACCTGCTGATCGGCTGATCAACCGAGCCCGCGAACGCCTGTCCGGTCGGTAGCCCGGGCGGCCGAGGACGCCCGGTGCCGCCTTACGGATGCGCCCATGCACAAAGTGCGGACCGGACTGGCGTTTCGACGTGCGCGGCAGCTCCCTCGTGGGCGACGGTGGACCCGCCCCGGTGTCTGCGGGCCACCGCAACCCGTATGTCTGAGGAGACCTTCCATGAACTGGACCGTCGAGGTCATTCCCGTCCCTGTCACCGACATGGAACGCGCGAAGGAGTTCTACGCCGGCAAGGCCGGCTTCACGGTGGACCTCGACGACGAGGTCGCCCCGGGCATGCGCATCATCCAGATGACGCCGCCCGGCTCACGGTGTTCCATTGCGATGCTCGCCGGGATGCCCGCCGCGCCCGGTATGAAGCAGATGGCTCCGGGCGCGCTGCAGGGCATTCAGCTCTGTGTCACGGACATCGAGGCGGCCCGCAAGGAGCTGGTGGCGCGGGGCGTGGACGTCTCTCCGATCCGCCATGTCGGCGCGACGGGCTGGGAGGACGGCAAGGGCGACATCTGGAACTCGTTCATGTCGTTCGAGGACCCGGACGGTAACGGCTGGGTGGTGCAGGAAGCCCCCTCGGAGCTCTCGGATCGCTGAGCGGCAGCGGTCTCCCCTGAGCTGCCGCTCAGCCTGAGCGACCGCGTCCCGACTGCCGGTTGCAGGGCCGGGGTGCTGCCCGGCGCATCCGGGAGCGGCAACCATTCCGGCATCGGCGACCACTGTCTTCCTGTCAGCCGTCAGCCAGGAAGAAGGAGTTTGTATGCGTGTCGTCAGCATGTCCACGGTCGTGGTGCTGAGCGCCGTGCTCTCGGTGGTGGTGGCACCCGCTGAGGCAGCGACCGCCGCGTCGGCGATCGTCGTGGCCGTGGACGGGGACGACTCCGCCGCCGGCACCCTCGAGCACCCGCTGCGGACCATCCAGAAGGCCGTGGACGAGGCGCGCCCCGGTGACGTCATCGCCGTCCGGGGCGGCACGTACGCGCTGGTGGACAACATCACCATCACCACCTCGGGCGAGGCGTCCCTGCCGATCACCCTCAGCGCCTACCAGGGCGAGCGGGTCATCATCGACGGCGAGCAACTGCCCGCCAGCCACACGCCGGTCGGCGGCAGCATCCCGCGCGCCGAACGCGGTGCCATCCACCAGGAGGCGTCCCACTGGCGGGTGTCGGGCCTGGAGATCGTCAACGGCCCGTACGGCTACTACTGCGACGGCTGCGACAACAACGTCTTCTCCCGGCTCACCACCCGCGACAACTACGAGACCGGCTTCCAGCTCCAGGGTGGCTCCAGCGACAACCAGATCCTTGATCTCGACAGTTACGGGAACCGTGACCCACGCAAGAACGGCGAGAGCGCGGACGGCCTGGGCATCAAGGAGGGGAGCGGAACGGGCAACGTCGTGCGTGGCGCGCGGCTGTGGAACAACGTCGACGACGGCTTCGACGCCTGGAAGTTCGCGTCCCCGATCCTGGTCGAGGACACGATCGCGTACGCCAACGGGTTCAACCGCTGGGGCTTCCCCGACTTCGCGGGCGACGGCAACGGCTTCAAGCTCGGCGGCGGAACGCCGGCCCCTGCGACGGGCCACACACTGCGCAACTCGTTCGCATTCAAGAACGCGAAGCACGGGGTCACCGACAACGGCAATCCGGGCGCCCTCGCCCTGACCGGCAACACCACGTTCCGCAACGGCGGCACCGGCTTCGACGCCGACACCTCCGGGGCCGTCGCCGTGCTCACCGGCAATCTGTCCGTTGCCGACAAGCAGGCCGCCGCCCTCGGTGCGGGCACCCTCACCGACGGCAACTCCTGGGACCTCGGCGGTACATGGAACGAGGCTTCGGTCCTGAGCACGGACACGGGCCCCGTCACCGGGGCCCGCGCGGCCGACGGTTCCATTCCCTCCGCGCCGCAGCTCTTCGTACCGCGCAACGGCGCCGCCGTCGGTGCCCGGATGTGACCGGCTCAGGCGAAGAACTCCCTGAGCACGGGGGCCAGCACCGCGGGCGCCACCTGGTGGTCCTGGCCCTCCAGCGTCTCGTACCGTCCACGTGCCGCTGATTCCGCGATGACCCGGCCCGTGTCGCGGAACCACTGCGAACTGGATCCGCCACAGAGAACGAGCACCGGCTGGGCGATGTCCGCCAGCCGTGCGGCGGGTACCTCGCCCTTGCCCATGACGGCATCGTCGTGGGCAAGGGTCGGTGCGAGTGCCTCCAGGCCCTTCCAGAACGGGGCCCGGCGCATCCCCGCGACGGCCTCCGGCGGCATGCCCACCCGGCGGAGGAACAGCTCCACGGCACCTCCCCGGTCGTCGGCGGCCAGCCGTTCACCGAGCGCGGCCGTGTACGCGTCCGCGCGTGCTGCCGGATCAGTGGAATACGGCACCTCGTACACCGCCGTGCGGGTGATCGGCAGGCCGCTCGCCGCCGCCTCCAGGGCAAGCGCGCCGCCGGAGGAGATGCCGTACACCCCGGCCTCGCCGCCCGCCTCCGCGATCACCGCCGCCAGGTCCTCCACCTCCCGGGCGACGGCGTACGCGGTGGTGTCACCGCTCTCGCCCCGGCCGCGGCGGTCGTAGACGTAGACCGTGTGTGCCGCGGCGAGCTCCGCCGCGAGCGGCGCGTCCGCTTCATGGGTACAGGTCGCCCCACCGACCAGGACCAGCGGCGGGCCGTCGCCGTGCCGCTCGTACGCGATGACGGTGCCGTCCTTGGACACTGCCCTCTTCATGGTTCCTCCGGATGCTCGATCGCTGCCGGGCCGGACATGCCCCGCCACCCTGGTGGACCGATCGTCGTGGCGGAGCGCATCAGCGGTGTCGGGGCGTTCTCAGGACGCCTCCACCGCGGCCTTGATCCGCTGTCCGAATGCGGGGGCGTCCTTTCGTGCCGCGGCGACGGCGAGGCCGACCAGGAGCTTGCCCAGACGGTGACCCTCGAGGTCGTTGAAGATCCGCACCCTGGTTCGGCCGTCCGCGAGGGATTCGAGGTCGTAGCCGCCCTCCCGGGCTGTCACGAGGTTGCTGGACAGCTCGTTCCACCGGATCCGGGTCGGTGCGACGAGCTCGCTGATCCGGAATTCCCTCCGGGTCGTCATGCCTGCGTCCTTCACCGTGCTGCGGAACACGGTGCCCACCGCGGTCGGGCCCGCCGGGGTCTTGGAGATGTCCTGCACACGCGGGCTGAACTTCCTGTCGTTCTCGCCGTCTGCGAGAAACGCGAAAACCTCTGCGACGGGGCGGTCGATCTCGACCGTCGCCTCGAACTGAGCCATGGATTCTCCTCGTGCCTGGCGGGCGCGGTGCCCAGGGGACATCAGCGTGGCGCGCCCCGGGTGCATGCTCCTCCCAGGATCCGCGCTCCGCGAACGCTCGGCAGCCGGTCCGGCACATCCGGCCGGACCGGACGGCCGGTTCCTGCTGCTCGGACCGGGTGAGGGGCCGGCGAGGGGCGGCTACTGCACTTGGGTGTCCGCAACGGCAGTCCTGGCATCGCATCCCTGACCGTGGCGTGCCCGCTGTCGGCGTAATGAGCGAGCCTGCGCACGCGCCGGTTCACTCTGTGTCGGGTGACCGGAGCCAGAGCCGACGAGAAGAGCCCGGACCGGCTGATCGCCCTGTCCGACGGAATCTTCGCCATCGCCATGACGCTGCTGGTGCTCGACATTCACGTACCCACGGGGCTGGACGCCGATGGGTTCCGTGAGGCTGTGGGCGACTGGCTGCCCAAGCTCGGCGCCTATGCGCTGAGCTTCACCATCCTGGCCGGCTTCTGGCGTGATCACCGCCGGATCCTGCAGCTGGCGCAGCGGGTGGACCCGCTGTCCGAACGGATCGCCCTCGCCGGGCTGGGTGTCATCGCAGTGGTTCCCTTCCCTACTGCGATGCTTTCCGAGTACGCCACGCGGCCGCTGTCCGTCGTTCTCTACGCACTGACCATCGCGGTCGTGGACCTGCTGCAGCTCGCGTTGTTCCTCGCGATCCGGCAGCACCCGCACACGGGCCACGGCATCGTGGCCGATCTGGTCTCGACCATCCTGGTGTTCGGGGCCACCGTGCCGATCGCCGTCTTCGTCTCCCCCGGCGCCGCCATGTGGTCGTGGCTGGCTCTGGCTCCCATCAAGATGGCGGTCGGGCGACGCTACGCCATCGGTTGAATGGCCGGGTACGTTCCCCCTCGTCCTGCCCATGGCTTCTTTGGCGGTCAGTCAATTGCCGTTCCACGGCAGGTGACCCATGGGCCGAGCTCAGCCGAACGGGCAGGCGACAGAGAGCGTCCGCGCTGCCGTAGCTCGTCTCGAAACAGTTCCTCGACACTCCCCGTGCGGCTCGGCATCCGAGCCGCGGTGCGGCCCGGCGGACATGGGGTTCCGCCGGGCCGCCCGCTGTGGACTACTCGTCGACAGCGGCCGCGTACGCGGCGTCCACCGACGGTGCGCCGAGCGAGCCGGCGCCGTAGGTCCACGATCCTGAGGCGGTGATTCCGCCCTTGCCTGCCGAGAGCACCCACACCACGCCGTCGCCCGTGTTCTCGCCGGGGGCGGAGGCCAGCAGGCCGAAGCGTCCGTCCCTGTTCGGGTCGGTCAGCCTGACCTGGCCACCCCAGCGGTCCCCCTTCTCCGCTGCGCCCGGTACCTGGGCGGAGTTCTGGTCCCATGAGGTGGCACCGGTGGCGGTCAGGCCGGCCGCTGCTCCCCGCAGCACCCACACCGCTCCCGCGTCCGCGACCGTGCCGATGTCCTCGCCGGCCGCGCCCACCGCCAGGTCCGCGAAGCCGTCGCCGTCGGTGTCGGCCACGGACAGATCGGTGCCCCAGCCGTCACCGCGCTCGGCCGTTCCGGGCACACCGGCCGAGTCCTGGGTCCACCACTGCGGCGGGCTGCTCGCTCCCTCGATGCCGAGCGGGCCGTCCGCACTGCCGTAGTAGACACCGACAAGGCCCCCGCTCATCGCCTCACCGCCGTCGTCGGGGCTGTTCGGCTCACCGGTGACGAGGTCGTCGTATCCGTCGTTGTTGATGTCGCCGGACGCCGCGACGGGGCCTCCGCGCAGATCGCGCTCGTACACCAGGCCCTCGTCCTGCCCGGAGAAGAAGGACGACCAGCCGTGGCCGGGCTCCGCTCCCCCGGTGACTCCGGAGACGACGATGTCGGCGAGACCGTTGTTGTCGTAGTCGCCCGTGGTCAGGGACCTGGGCAGGATCTGCCGCTCCTGCGCCCGTGCAGCGAGGCGGCGCTGCGCCGTGCGTTGCAGGGGCGCCGTCCCGGCCCTGGACGCCGTGTCGTAGGCGTACAGCTGGAGCTCGTCACGATCGATTACGGCAAGGTGGTCACCCGGGATGTCGGGGCTGAAGCGGGCCGCGGCGAGAGCGCTGCCGAACTTCTTCCCGGCGGCGGGCTCCGTGGGATCCAGCCAGTCGCTGGCGACGCCGGTCAGCCCTTTCGAGGTTCCCCACAGGATGGTGAGGCGGCCTGCGTCGGCTGCCGCTGCGAGGTCCTCGCCCGGGGTGCCCACGATCGCGTCGTCGTAACCGTCCGCGTCGAGGTCGCCGGTCGCCAGGGCAGCACCGAAACGGTCACCCGTCTCGGCGGAGCCGGCGACTCCGGATGTGGACTGGCTGATGACCGCGGCCCGGCTCGTGCCGATGCCGGTCGCCGCGCCGTACTGCACGGTCACGTATCCCGCGCCCCTGCTGCCGCTGACGGTGCCGCCCGGGGCGCCGATGAGCACGTCCTCGTAGCCGTCGCCGTTGAAATCACTGTTGCGGTCACTTGCGTGCGTGCCGCCGGGCGTACCGGCGTGGGCAGTGGGTGCGGCGATGACCGCTCCCGCCGAGAGGAGAACTGCGGCCGCGGCAACGGCGGCCGAACGGTGTGTGCGCACGAGCGGCTCCTCGGTGAAGGATGACCGGGCAGGCGCCGGGGGGACGGCCGGGAAGGGCCCGTTCCTTCCTGGCGTCCTGTTTGACCGCGCGTGAGGCAGAAGGGTTGTACGGAGAGACGCTCGCCCGGCCGTGGGACCGGCCCCGTCGTTGCGAGGGGTCAGTGCGCGATGTTGTCGATCAGTTCGCGTGCGCCCTGACGCAGCAGGGCGACGGCCACGGAGGTGCCGAGGGTCGCGGCGTCGAGAGGGCCTGCCCACTCGTGCGCGTTGAGCACCGTTTTGCCGTCGGGGGTGAACACGCAGGCGCGCAGTGAGAGATCTCCGTTGCGATGGGCCGTGGCGTAACCCGCGATCGGTGAGTTGCAGTGGCCCTGCAGGACATGGAGGAACATGCGCTCCGCCGTGGTCTCCCGGTAGGTACCAGGATGGTTGAGGGCGCTGACCGCGTCGATGGTGGCTGTGTCGTCCTCCCGGCACTGCAGAGCGAGGACGCCCGCGCCGATCGGGGGGCACATGGCTTCCGGTGTGAGGATTTCGGTGATCACGTCGGAGCGGTCGATGCGCCGGAGTCCGGAGACGGCCAGGAGGAGGGCGTCGGCCTCTCCTGCGGCGAGCTTGGCGAGGCGCCGGTTGGCGTTGCCCCGGAAGGGAATGCAGTCCAGATGGGGGTGCGAGGAGGCGAGTTGGGCGACACGGCGTACGGAGGAGGTACCGACTCTCGTTCCGGCGGGAAGCTGACCGAGGGTGAGACCACCCGGGTGGACGAGGGCGTCGCGGATATCGTCACGCTCGAGGAAGGCGGCGAAGGTCGTACCGGCCGGCAGCGGCCGGTCGGCGGGGACGTCCTTGACGCAGTGCACGGCGAGATCCGCCTCGCCTGCGAGCAGGGCGGCGTCGACCTCCTTGGTGAAGGCACCTTTGCCTTCGACCTGGGAGAGGTCGCCCATCCACTTGTCGCCCGTCGTCCTGACCGGGATCACCTCGGTGGCGGTGGTGGGATGAAGCGCCGCCAGTTCGGTCCGAACACGCTCCACCTGGGCCAGGGCCATGGGCGAGTCGCGGGAGACAATGCGGATCAGCTCAGGGGCAGACATGCCGTTCACGATAGTCCGCCGGACTGGAGCAACGATGGTCCGCCGCAGGAAGACTGCCAACGACGCATCCGGGAAACGGACGGATGGTCAGGCGATTTCCGGCCGCTTTGAAACGGCAACCTGCGCCCCGTCGTTGTCTGCGTGCACGTCCGGGCGGCCGCCCGAGAGACTCCTGGGCGATCCCTGCCGGCCCTCCGACCAGGGAGACTTCAGGTCCTGGCGCGACACGTCCTCCGTACTCGCCTGCGCCGGCGCCGGAAGACCGGGCGAAGCCGGCGCCCCGCAGCCGATGTAACTGGCCGATTCACCCCCGTACGCCCCCGCCTCACTCCTCCGAGGGCTGTCAGCCCCAGGATGAGATCCCTAGCATGACCCCTCACGGCTACGAGAATTCTTCTCTTTGACCTGGCGAGGGGCTGGATGAGCAACGGGGACACCTCCATTCCGAAGAACATCGACGTGAACGTGCCGAGCGTGGCGCGGATGTACGACTACTACCTGGGCGGCAAGGACAACTACCCGGCGGACCGGGTTGCCTGCGAACAGCTGCTGGAGCACGTGCCGAGCACCAAGGTCCTCGCGGTGAACAACCGGCGGTTCCTCCGGCGTGTGGTGCACCACCTGTCGTCCGAGTACGGGATCCGGCAGTTCATCGATCACGGATCCGGCCTGCCGACCCAGGACAACGTCCACCAGGTCGCCCAGCTCGTCGACCCTGAGGCCCGCGTCGTGTACATAGACAACGACCCCATCGTCCTCGCCCACGGCAAGGCGATACTCGAGGAGAACAGCCGGACTGCGGTCATCCAGGCGGACATGCGCGAAACCGACACGATTTTCGGGCACCCCGAGGTCACCCGCCTGATCGACTTCGACGAGCCCGTGGCCGCGCTCTTCGTCTCCGTGCTGCACTGCATCCCCGATTCCGACGACCCCGCGGCGCTGGTACGCCGGGTCGCGGACCGCCTCGCTCCGGGAAGTTTCCTGGTGGTGTGCCAGCTCGTGAGTGAGGATGCCGCCACCCGCGACTTCGTCACGGACTTCATGGCGAAGAGCACGGGCAACCGGTGGGGGCGGGTCCGCCAACAGGACGACGTACGCGTCTTCCTGGAGGGACTGGACGTGCTGGAGCCGGGTCTGGTGGAGGTGTCGACCTGGCGTCCCGACTCGGATCTCGCGCCGAAGCAGGAGACCCAGGAGTGGATCGAGTACGGCGGCGTCGGCCGCAAGTGGTGACGCGGCCCGTCTGCCGTTCCGCCGGCTCCGCTCAGGCGTAACGCCTGAGCGCCTGCCCCAGCAGGTGCCGGCTCTCCACGGGGCTCGGGGACTGGGCGCTGAGGGAGTCCAGGATCCACCGGTACTCGTCCGTGCTCTCAGGCTTGTTCACGGACGTCGCGTTGGTCAGGTGCTCGATGTAGGCGACGTCGGGGAGTCCGCTCATCGCGAACCGCAGGTACGTGATGCCGTTGCCGGGCGACGTATGGGCGGTCACCTCGAAGGGGGCGACCTGCACGATCACGTTGGGCAGCTCGGTCATTTCCAGCAGGCGGGCCAGCTGCTCACGCATCACGCGGGCGCCACCTGTGGGCCGCATCAGCACCGCTTCGTCCAGGAGCACCCAGAGCTTGGGCGCATCGCGCCGGTGCAGCAGCTCCTGCCGTTTGAGTCTCAGCTCGACGCGCCGCCTCGTGGTCTCCTCCGGCTCCATCGAGTGGCCGGAACGCACCACGGCGTAGGCGTAGTCAGCCGTCTGAAGAAGCCCTGGAATGTAGTGCCCCTCGTAGGTCCGGATGGAGGCGGCCGCCTCCTCCAGTCCCACCAGGGGCTCGAACCAGTCCGGCAGCACATCGGCGTAACTGCGCCACCAGCCACGCTGTCCGGCCACGCGCACCAGTTCGACGAACTCGGTTGCCCGGTCAGGATCGGTGACGCCGTAGAGCTCAAGAAGGTCGACGGCGTCGCGCTCCTTGCACGGGGAGTGCCCCGTCTCCATCCGGCTGATCTTCGCCGTGGAGCAGCGGATCCGGACAGCCGCGGCATCGGGGGTGATACCCGCCTCGCCACGCATCCGTCGAAGCTGGGCACCCAGAACCAGACGCAGGGCAGTGGGACTTGACCCGGCGGCCTGGGCGGGCGCCGGCTTCCGTAAGGGCTGCAGCGGTTCGATGCCGGGCATGCGGGCTCCTGAGGGCGGACGTCTGAACGCCAGTGTGCCATCAGGGAGTCCTGGAAGGAGCGGGTCAGCACGAGAACATGGCGCGCTTTCAGCCGATCACGCCGTCGAAGTCACCGTCCCTGACGCCTGCGAGGAAGGCTCGCACTTCGTCCTCCGTATAGACGAGGGCGGGCCCTTCGGGATGCCGGGAGTTCCGTACGGCCACGTCGCCGCCGGGCAGCAGCGCCATCTCGACACAGTTCCCACTGGGGTTGCTGTGATGGCTCTTCATCCAGGTCACGTCGGTCAGGGAGTTGGCGGGGACGCCGTTGTCGATGTGCTGCATGCGGTGCACTCCTTGTGGGGCAGTTGCTCGGACCACTCCTGGCGTGCTGCCAGGGCCCGCACCGGGTGAACAGTTGTCCCCCTCACACCCGGGGGGTGCAATTTCGGATGCAATTGCACGGAAGAGCGGACGGCGAGGATACTAGTGGGCGTCCGGCCCCTCGGCACCATTAATCGGCCTTCACCGGAGGGTAATCAGTGCTCATGCATGCGGAGAACGCACGCCCTCGCGGAGAGGATGCCGGCTCGTCGGATCCGACCGGGAACGACATTGCCCCTCACCGGCACTGGGCGCGGGATCTCGGCATCGGTGCCGCCGGATTCATCACCCACAGCCTGGCCGCCGATGCCGAAAGTCTGCAGCGGGCACGGGTGTTCGTCCGCGACGCACTGGAACAGTGGGGTCTGCGGTCCTTTGCGGACGACGTCGCGCTCGTCGCCGGAGAGCTGGTCAGCAACGCGGTATGTCACGCGCTGCCCCCGTCCGGGGAGTTCGCCGTCCGGTCCACGGCGTGGCTCGGCCTCGCCCGTCAGGACAGCACTCTGGTCTGTGCGGTGAACGATCCGAGCCCCACTGTCCCCGTACTGCGCAACGCCGACGATTCCTTGGAGCGCGGCCGGGGCCTGCGCATCATCAACGCGCTGAGCAGTTCGTGGGGCTGGTCTCTGCCGACCGGCGCAGGCAAGACCGTCTGGGCACGGATCCCCGTCGCCCAGGGCCCCTCTTCGGAATCCGGCCCGATCCGGCCCGCCTCGCCCTGATCCCGCCGGGCCGACGTGATCAGGGCTGATTCGGTAAGGCAGGGCGTGGCCCAGGAGCAGGGCCCGGGTGCCGGCACCTACAGGCCGACGAGCGCCGTCCATGCCTCGGCCAGTACAGCGTGCCCGAGCGGGGTCGGGTGGACGCCGTCCCCGGCGATGCGCTCGGCGCCGCCCGCGGTCCGCGCAGCCTGGTTGAGCAGGCCGTCCGCGGCCAGCAGAGCGGCGTCGAACTCCTCGGACAGCCGGCGGACCGCCTGAATCCTGGGATCGAGGTCCTCACGCCAGGCCCACTGCTCGGCCGCGACCGGAACCAGGAAGGGTTCGACGAGGATCAGCCGCGTATCCGAGCCCTCCCGGATCTGCGTGAGGATGGTCCGGTAGTCGTCCTCGTACGAACGCAACGAGGTGACATCGCCCGAGTCGTAACGGCGCCAGGTGTCGTTCACGCCGATCAGGACGGACACCACGTCGGGCTTGAGATCGACGGCGTCCTCGCGCCACCGGGCGCGGAGGTCAGAAACTCCGTCGCCACTGATACCCCGGTTGATGAAAGTGATGTCGCTGTCCGGCCACGCAGACCGTACGAGCTCCGCAGCCATCTGCGCGTAGCCCCGACCCAGGGGGTAACCGGGGTCGGACAGCCGGCCCGCGTCGGTGATGCTGTCCCCCTGGAACAGGACGGTGGCTGAGCCGTGCAGGCTGATGGTCACGCAATGCTCCGAAAGATAAAGAATGCTGAGGCGCGGGCACCCTGTCCACCTGCGGTGGCGGCAGCTGCAACCCAACGAGGGCTTCGTCTCCGGAGCAGCCCGCTTCCGTCCCCCGAGACCGCCGACACCGGGTCGAGGACTACCGGAAAGCCGCCGGCGCGCGTACCGCACTGAAGTCGAGTGCCCGGTCCACCTCTCGCAGAGTCTGCTCGGCGACCCGTCGCACCTCAGCGGGAACGTCGCCCTGCTCCTCCACGAGGCCGGCGTAGATCGGTGCTTCGGATCTGTCTACGAAACTCACGGCGAATTTGCCCATCGATAGGTAATGCCCGCCAATCAGCGGAAACGGGAGCAGAGTCTACGCTTCCCCCTCCGGCCGCCGCGGGGCGCATCAGGGATCGAGCGGCACCCCACGGAAAACCGCTTGTCCGCAGGCGGTGTCCGCTGCCAGGCTGATCACACCGAAGGGGTGTAGCTCAGAGGCCAGAGCGCCGGTCTCCAAAACCGGATGCCGCAGGTTCGACTCCTGTCTCCCCTGCTCACGCAGTACCGCCGCCGCCCCTCGACCGATGTGCGGTCGAGGGGCGGCGGCGGGGCAGGCCGGGGCCGTTACTCGATGACGAGCTCGACGTCTATGTTGCCGCGGGTGGCCTTCGAGTAGGGGCAGTAGGCGTGTGTGGCCTCGACCAGCCGGCGGCCGGTCTCGCCCTCGAGAGCCTCCGGAAGCTCGACGCGCATGATCACCGCGAGGCCGAAGCCTGTGCCGTCCTTCCCGATCGACACTTCGGCCGTCACGGAGACGTCCTTGGTGTCGAGCTTCATCTCGCGGCCGACCGAGCTCATCGCACTGGCGAAGCAGGCGGCGTATCCGGCGGCGAACAGCTGCTCCGGGTTGGTGCCCTTCCCGTTGCCCCCGAGGGCCGGCGGCAGGGCGAGGCCGAGGTCGATCTGGCCGTCCGAACTCACTGCCCGGCCTTCGCGGCCGTTCGCGGTGGCGACAGCGGTGTACAGCGCGTCCATGGAATGACCTTCTCTCGTACGACGGCGGCCGCGAGCCGGCCACCGCCAAAAGAATTGCACATAACTTAATTGTGCACAACTCAATGATGGGCGGCAGGTTACTCTGAACTCATGACGCCACCGCCGATCGCCGCCACTCCCGACCTCACGGACCTGCCGGATGCCGAGCTCCTCCGGCTGGACCACCAGGTCTGCTTCTCGCTGCAGGCGGCCTCCCGCGCCTTCGGCGGCGCCTATCGGGAGGCGCTCAAGGAACTCGGCCTCACCTACCCCCAGTACCTCGCGATGATGGTCCTGTGGGAGCACGGACCACTGCCGGTCAAGACAATCGGTGAACGGCTGCACCTCGACTCCGGAACGCTGTCCCCGCTGCTCAAGCGGCTGGAAGCGGCCGGACTCGTCAGGCGCGAACGCAGCCCGGAGGACGAACGGTCGGTCACCGTCCACCTCACCGGGGCGGGAGCCGGGCTGCGCGAGCGCGCACTGCCCGTTCCGCGCACGATCCTCGGAGCCACGGGCATGTCGGTCCAGGAGATCCTCGCCCTGCAGGAGACCCTCGGACGGCTCACGGCCTCCCTGAGCCGGAACGGCTGAGACTCGCTCGTCGCACTCGCACCAGGAACGGCAGAGCTCGCAGGAATTTCACCGCCGAAATAGGATGCAGCTACTAACGCACCGCGGAGCGGCCCATGAACCGGCGTCGAACTCCCCGATCAGCGAGCGCCGAGGACCTGCTCAGCACCCTGCAGCACCTGACTGCCCGTGCCCGGCAGGAGGTGGAGCTGCATCAGGCGCGAGTCGAGCTGGCCGGGGCGCTGCAGCGCAAGATGCTGCCCGCTGCACTGCCCTCGCTGCCGGGGCTGCAGATCGCCGCCCGTTACGCCCCCGCCCGCGACGGGCTGGACATCGGCGGCGACTGGTACGACGCCTTCCTGCTCCCGGACGGGTCACTCGGAATGGCCATAGGCGATGTCCAGGGTCACGACGTCGAGGCGGCGGCCTTCATGGGGCAGATACGCATCGCCATGCGCGCCATCGCCATCACGGCCACCGATCCGGGCGAGGTCATGGGTCGAACGAATGACCTGATCCTTTCGGTGGACTCCAGTCTCTTCGCCACCTGCTCGTTCTTTCGGCTGGATCCCCTGACCGGGGACCTCCAGAGCGCGCGGGCCGGCCATGTGGCCAGTGTGTGGGCCACCGCCGACGGGCGGTCGGGAATCACGGCGGACGCCGGAGGGCTCCCCCTGGGTATCGAGGCCCGTCAGCACTATGCGGTCACGCGGCGCTCGCTGGCCGTCGACGGATCCTTGGTCCTGCTCACCGACGGAGTCGTCGAAGGCCCTTCGCTGTCGATCGGGGACGGTCTGGAACGGGTCAGGCATCTGGCGAGCTCCCACGTCGGAGCCACGGCCGAGGAGTTGGCCGACCGGGTGCTCCGGGCGGGCGAGCTCACCGGCCACGAGGACGATGTGGCCGTCCTCGTTCTGCGCCATGAGTCCGCCCCCTGCGGACGCCAGGAGACGTAGGGGCAGGGCCGCGCGTGTCACGGCCGCCTGCCGTCATGCGCGGTGTCTGATGAGATGCGTGATCCGCAGCGAGGAAACGAGACGTCGGACCGTGGTGGCTCTGCAGATGCTGGGTATTGCCGCTGCCTACTACGTGTCCGGACAGCTCGGTCTGGTCAGGCGGGTAACCGTGAACAGCGCCGCCGTCACTCCGCTCTGGCCCCCCACGGGCATCGCATTGGCCGCCCTGCTGTGCCTGGGTATCCGGATCTGGCCCGCGATCGCTGTCGGTGCTGTGCTCACCATCGTCTCGATCAGCGGCGGGCTCACCCTCTCGGGCCTCGCTATCGCGGCGGGCAGCACGTTGGCCCCCCTGTGCTCCTTTCTCGCGCTCCGCGCGGTGGGATTCCGCAGCGAACTGGACCGCCTGCGCGACGGCGTCGTCCTCGTCTTCCTGGGAGCCATGGGAGGCATGCTCATCAGCGCGACCACCGGTGCCGGAGTCCTTCTGCTCAAAGGTGACCTCTCGGCGGGGACGTTCTGGCCCGTCTGGTCGGCCTGGTGGGCCGGCGACGCCATGGGGGTGCTCATGGTGACTCCGGTGCTGCTCGTCCTGCGTACGGCACGGGTGCCGGGGCTGGGTTACCGGTGGGCGGAACCCGCGGCGCTGGTGATGGTCGCGGTGGGGCTGGCGGTGGTGGCGACGAGGAGTCCGCTGTCCATGATCTACCTCGTCTTCCCGCCGCTCGTCTGGGCCGCGCTGCGCTTCCAGCTGGCAGGCAGCGCCCCGTGCGCTCTCCTGGTGTCCATCATGGCGGTCATCGCCGGAACCGACCGCGTGGGGCCGTTCAACAACCACTCCGTGCTCGAGATCATGCTCAACCTCGGGGTCCTCAACTGCTGTGTGGCGCTCACCGCGCTGCTCCTGGCCGCGATCGTCCAGGAGCACAAGAACATCCGCCGTGAGACGGAGTTGGCGTGCGAGGAGCTCGCGGCCCTGGTGGAGGAGCTCGCACCGCATCCGGCACAGCGGGGCGGAGCAGCCGGGCCCGAGGCGCGGCCCAGCTCGCTCTGACCGCTGCCGGGCCCCTCCACTCGCGGCTCAGCCGGCCTTGATTGCCTCGGGGCCTTGGCCCGTACGGGGGAAGTGGTGCGCGAGGAACTCGTTGCGGAAGGTTCCCGTGGGGTCGAACCGGTGGGTCAGCCGCTCGAAATCGTCGTAGTGGCGGTACACGGTGCGCAGCGTCACGGGAGGGGTGGTGAACACCTTGCCCCAGTGCGGCCTGGCAGCGAACGGAGCCAGTGCTTCCTCGATTGCCGCAAGAACGGGTGTGACGGCTGCAGTGTCCGGCACCCACGTGAAATGGAAGGCCACGGCGTCCATGCCCTGGGCCGGGCTCAGCCACAGGTCGTCGGCTGCCACGGTGCGGATCTCACCGATCTGCAGAAGGGGTGCGATGCGCTCCCGGATGCGGTCGAGGGCCTCGTAGGCCGCCACCGCATCCTGCCGGGCGACGAAGTATTCCGACTGGAGTTCCTCTCCGTTGCTCGGGGTGAACTCGAGCCGGAAGTGGGGAAGCCGGGCGTGCCAGGGGCCGGGGTCGCCCTGCTGCGGCGTGCAGTGCTTCGCCGGCATGCCGGGAACGGGATGCCGCGGCCCGTCCGCGAGCGTCGCGCCGAGCCACCGGGGCGGCGCCGTACGGTGTCCGTCCGCGGTCACCCGCTGCTTGAGCCACACCTGGTCGATCGGTCCGTCGCGCCAGCGGGTGAAGAGGCTCACGCTGTAGGCCTCGGACATCACGTCGTCGAACCGGCCGAGCAGCTGTTCCTGCGGCAGCCCCTCGTACACCCATTGCTGAACATCGAACGCAGGCACGAGGTCCAGCGTCAGGCGGGTCACGATTCCCAGCGCGCCGAGGGAGACGACGGCGCCGGCGAACTCTGCGTCCCCCCTCTGCAGCGTCACCGTGCTGCCGTCCGCCGTGACGAGCTCCAGTGCACGGACGGCACCTGCCAGGGAGCGGTTGTCCACGCCCGAACCGTGGGTGCCCGTCGCACAGGCGCCCGCGACCGAGATGTGGGGCAGCGAGCCCAGGTTGTGCAGAGCGAATCCGCTTCGGTGCAGCGTCTCGGTCAGTTCGCCGAAGCGCAGCCCCGCGCTGACCGTGGCGGTCCCGGCTTTCCTGTCGATCTCGACGGAGCGGGGCAGCCCGGCTACGGATATCAGGTCGCCGTGGGTGTCGGCGACCGTGTTGAAGGAGTGGCCGGTGCCCAGCGCCCGTACCGCACTCCCGGCGGCCACGATGCTCTGCAGCTCGGCCACCGTGGCGGGTGTGTGCAGCTGCCGCGCCCCGAAGGTGATGTTCCCTGCCCAGTTCCGCTGCGGGCGCGCGCCCGCCGTCCCGGAGTCCGCCGAATGATCGATCATGACTCGGGAGCTTACGCTCCGTCCTCCGCCCAGGGCCTCGCGCCGCCGCCCCTCTCAGGCCTTGCGTCCGACACCGCTGACGGCGTGGCTCTGCGGGGGGTCCGGCTTGTCCTGACCGGGCTCGGGGCGCCAGGCCGACGTCCTGACAATGCCCGGCTCGACGACGTCCAGCCCCTGGAAGAACTCGGCGATGCGTGCGGGACTGCGCAGATGGTAGGAGCTCGCCGAATTCGCGTTGTACGCCTCGATGGCGCTGTTCAGCGAGTCGCTCGTGTCGGTACCGTCGGTGAGCGCCAGATAGCTCCCGGACGGAAGCCCTGCCAGCAGCCGGTCGACCAGCGCCCACGGGTCCTCGTCGTCAGGCAGCTGCCCCATGATCCCGAGCAAGGTGAGGCCGATCGGCCGGTCGAAATCCAGGGTCCGGGCGGCCTCTTCGAAGATGAGGCCCGTATCGCGCACATCGGCGTCGATGTATGCACAGGCACCCTCGGGTGTGCTGGTCAGCAGCGCGCGGGCGTGCGTCAGGACGAGCGGGTCGTTGTCGACGTACACGATGCGGGACTCAGGAGCCGTCCTCTGCGCGACCTCGTGCGTGTTGTTCGCTGTGGGCAGCCCCGTGCCGATGTCGAGGAACTGGCGGACACCCGCCTCCCCGGTCAGGAAACGCACCGCGCGGGCCAGGAAGGTGCGCTGATCCCGGGCGATACCCGCGATGTCGGGGAACATCCGAAGAATCATCTCGCCCGCCGCCGCATCGGCCGGGTAGTTGTCCTTGCCTCCGAGCAGGTAGTTCCATACGCGGGCGGAGTGCGGCCGGTCCGACTGCAGGTCGGCCGCCGACTGACCAGGATTGCTCATGGTGGAAGCCTCACACACTGCACCTTCGGGACACCGGTGCGGCGTGGAGTGAACCGGCTGGAGCGCTCCTCAGTAGGGCAGGGTCCGCCCGGACGGTGTACGCAGGTCCAGCGGGGGCGGCCCCGTGGGGGGCGGCGGACGACGGACGATCTGGATGCGGCCCACTGCCACCACCTCCTCCTGGTAATCCGGTATGTGCCCACACAGACGCCCTTCACACGTCCGGACCGGGTCCGGTCCGGACGGGCCCCCGCGTGCCTCCCGCGGATGCGGTCGCCGGGATGTGCGGTGACTCTGGATGGGAGGGGGGCGCCGAGCCGAGGAGGACCAGCCATGTCCGCACTGGACAAGATCAAGAAGATGCTGAAGGGGCACGAGGACCAGGCCGGCAAGGGCGTCGACAAGGCAGGTGACACGATCGACGGCAGGACCCAGGGGAAGTACCGCAGCCAGGTCGACACCGGCCAGGACAAGTTCAAGCAGCAGCTCGGCGCCGACCGGGACCAGGACAACCCGCCCCGTACCTGACGTGAGTACGCGCCGGCTGCCGGGCCGGCCCTGTCCCCAGCCCTCGTATCCGCACCCCGGACCGCGTGGCGCACCTCGTGCCGAGCGGTCCGGGGTGCGGTTTGCCCGGGTGGTCGACGGCCGCTCCGGGGAAGAAGCTCACAAGACCCGGCAGGATTCCTGTTATCGTCCCCGCCGCACGCCGTCTCCCGAGTGTGGGCAGTGACGGAACAGGATCCCGGAAGAGTGAGCACACCATGGGCGAGGCACGCGAGGCGGCGTTGATCAAGGCGGCGCAAAGGGGGGACCAGCAGGCCCAGGACCAACTCGTCGAGTCGTACCTGCCGCTGATCTACAACATTGTCGGCCGTGCTCTGAACGGTCACGCGGACGTCGACGACGTGGTGCAGGAGAGTGCGCTGCGCATGCTCCACGGCCTCCCCTCGCTGCGTGCTCCGGGGAGTTTCCGGTCGTGGTTCGTGGCCATCACCATGAACCAGATACGAGGGCACTGGCGTGAGCGGAGAACCGGGGAGATATCCGCCGACCCGATGGAGGTCGCGTACGACGTCGTCGATCCCGGGGCCGATTTCGTCGAGCTGACCATCGTCCGCCTCGGACTGACCGGACAGCGGCGCGAGGCCGCCGAGGCCACGCGCTGGCTGGACGAGGACGACCGCGCGCTGCTGTCGTTGTGGTGGCTGGAGACGGCCGGCGAGCTGTCCCGGGCCGAGGTAGCCGCTGCGCTCGATCTCTCCCCGCAGCACACCGCGGTACGCGTGCAGCGGATGAAGGCCCAGCTGGAAGGGGCCAGGGTGGTGGTGCGCGCGCTGGCTGCGCGCCCGCGCTGCATCCTGCTGGAGGACCTCACCGCCGGGTGGGACGGGGCGCCGTCCGCCCTCTGGCGCAAGCGTCTGGCCCGCCATGCGCGTGACTGCACGGTGTGCTCGGGGCACGGGTCGGGCATGGTTCCGGCGGAGGGCCTGCTGGTGGGACTGGCCCTCGTTCCCCTGGTGGCGTCCGCGGCCGGTGCGGGAGCGTCCGCCGCCCGCGCGGGAGCCGACTTCCTGCCGGTGGCCGGGGCAGCACACCCCTCCGGTCCGGGACGTGCCGAACGGCGGCGGGACCAGATGCGGCGCCGCCGTCGCAACACCGTGCTGGCGGGGCTGGTGGCGGTTGTGGTCCTGGGTGGCGGAGGCGCTGCGGTGCACCTCTACACGGACGGGGAGGGCGAAGGTCCGGCCACTGCCGTCGCGCCTCTGGTCGGCCCGTCTTCCTCAGCGCCGGCGCCGGAATCCCCGTCCGCTTCGCCCTCCCCCTCGCCGTCCTCCGCGTCGCCCACTCCGTCGCCGTCCCGGACGAAGAGCAGGAGCGCCTCCCCCACCCCCAAGGTCGCGCCGAGCACGCGTACACCGTCCTCGAAGCCGCAGGCCGCCCCGGCGCCGCAGCCCGCGGACCCGCCGCCGTCCTCGGCCGCCGAGGAGGTCGTGGCGTTGGTCAACTCAGAGCGCGCGAAGGAGGGTTGCGCAGCGGTGCGCAGCAACAGCCGGCTGGCGACGGCTGCATCGCGGCATTCCGCCGACATGGTGTCGCGCGACTACTTCTCCCACACCTCCCCGGACGGCTCGGACCCCGGCGACCGCATCACAGCGGCGGGCTACCGCTGGAGCACGTACGGCGAGAACATCGCGAAGGGGCAGCGCACCCCGGCCGCGGTAATGGATTCCTGGATGAACAGCCCCGGTCACCGGGCGAACATCCTCAACTGCGCGTTCAAGGAGATCGGGGTCGGCCGTCAGGACTCCTCCGGCGGTCCTGTGTGGACGCAGAACTTCGGAGCCGCTCTGTGACGATGAGCGTCCGGCAGGCCGTCACATTCCGGAAACGAGCAGGTAGCACCCCCTCCACGTAAAGGATCTAGGCTGGAGATGCGCCCAGGCCGAAGGTGTCCGCCGGCGATCCGACGAACCCCTGCGCGGACAGGAGCCCGGTGTTCACACCTGCCTTTCTCGCCACACTCCCTCCCCTCCCCCCGTGGCTCGCCCATGTGCTGCGGGCGCAGCGCGGGCCGGTCCCCTGGAATGCGGTCCTGCGCGGGTCCCTGGCCGCAGCCCCGCTCCTCGTGGCGGTTCTCGCCGAACGGCCGACGGCCGGGATCCCGGCAGCGCTGGGCGCGATGCTGGCCGGGATCAACGACCGGCCGGGCAGCCGGCGTGCGGCGGTCTCCCGGCTCGGGATCCCTGCCCTGGCGGGTTCGGCCGGTCTGCTGCTGGGCACCATGACCGCGGCCGCCGCCGGAACCGGCCCGTCCATGGTCGTGCTTCCGCTGCTGCTCGGGGTGCTGGGGCTGATCGCGGGAGCAATCAGCTCGACGGGTCCGGTTGCCTCCGCGTGCGGCACGCAGTTGCTGGTCGCGGCTGTGATCGGGGCAGGCATGCCGTTGCCCGAGCCGGGTCCGCAGCGTGCTCTGCTGTTCCTTGCCGGTGCGGGATGGCTCATCCTGCTCCGCTTGGTTCTGCCGTCCCCCGTCCGGCTCGGCGTCGGTCCTTACCGGCTGGACGGGGAGCGGGAGGCGGTCGCCGCCGTGTACGGGGCCGTGGCCGGGCTGCTGCGGGCGGCGGGTGGCCCGCAGGCTCTCGCCCGGCGCGCTTCTCTGAGCGCGGCTCTCGACCATGCGCAGGACGCGCTGACGGGGCCGAGGCTCCGTCGGCGGGCCAGTTCGGCGGCCGAGCGCAGACTGCACGCCCAGTACGCCGCGGCGCTTCCGCTCGCCGAGGCCGCGACCGCGCTGGCCTGGGCGGGGGTTGCGCTGCCCGCCGGAATCGTGGACGGCCCGCGCCGGCTGGCCGACGCGGTACGCACGGGCGGTCCCTGCGGTCCGCTTTCGGCCCCGGCGCGGACCGATGCCGCGCTGCGGGCTCTGGACGATGCCATACTGCGGGCCGCGGCGGCCTTCGACTGCTCTGCGGGGGCTCCCCTGCGCACCCCGAAGGGGCGTTCGTACGTTTCCGTACTGAGCCGGGCGTGGAGTGCCGCGGGGCGTGAGTACGGGATACGGGTGGCGCTGTGCTGCGTGGCGAGCACGGTCGTGGCTCAGGCCCTGCATCACGAGCACTGGTACTGGCTGCCCGCCACGACCGTGTTCCTGGTCAAGCCCGATCTGGGGCCGCTGGCGTCGCGGGTGGTGTGCCGGGCCGTGGGGACCGTTGCCGGTGCCGCCGTCTTCGGTGTGCTGGTCCTGCTGCTGCCAGGTCCCTTCGCCCTGGTCGGGGTGGTCGCGCTCTGCGGTGCGCTGCTTCCCGTCGCCACCCGGCACTTCGCGGTCCAGACGGCGGTGGTGACCGTACTCGTGCTCGCCCTCGTCCTGCTGGGCGGGGAGCCGCCGGCCGCCTGGGGCCGGGTCGTCGAGTCCCTTCTCGCCTGCGCGACAGTGCTGCTCGTCGGCCACCTCCCGCTGCCCGGCAGGCATGGCCACAGGGTCCGGGCCGCGCTCGACAGCGCGGTGGGCGCGGCACACCGTTATCTGGGGCACGTACTTGGTGACCCGGAGGACCACCACGGGCGGGGCGCGCTGCGGCGTGACGCCTACCGGTCGTTGGCAGCGGCACGCACCGCCATCGACCTGTCGGCGTCCGAACTTCCCGCGGTGGCCCGGCACACGGCCGGATCCGAGGACATAGCCTGCGCCCTGGAGCAGCTCATCGACACCACGACCGCCTGCGCCGTGTATCTGGATCACCGGGCCGCCGAGCTGCCTCCGTCGCACGCCGAGCAGCTCTCCGCGCATCAGTCCGCCCTCGACCGGGCGCGGTCGACGCCACGTCCGGTGGTCCCGGCTGCCTGATCAACGGCCGTGCGCCCGGCACCCGTCGGCTCTCTCTGTTCACCGGTGCGCCGTCGATCCGCTTCGTTCACGGCATTCGGGCCGACTCGTAGGATGTGGCCCATGATCGCCGAATTGCAGTGCGTGGTGCTGGACTGCCCGGATCCCGTCCGGCTCGCCACCTTCTACGGGGCCGTGCTCGGTGGCAGGGTGAATCAGCCCGATGCACGATGGGATCTCGGCGAGGACTGGGCAACCGTCCATACACCGGCCGGGTTTGTGCTCGCGTTCCAGCAGGTCGAAACGTACCGCCCGCCGCAGTGGCCGGATCCCGAGCGTCCGCAGCAGTCCCATCTGGACTTCGGTGTACCCGACCTGGACCACGCCCAGGAGCAGGTGCTCGCACTCGGCGCGACCGTGCTGGACGACGGCCCGGCCTCGCGAAGCTGGCGCGTCTTCGCCGACCCGGCTGGGCATCCGTTCTGTCTGGTACGTGAGTGACCGCGGTCGGCCGTGGCCCCGAGTGCTGCACCGAGCACCCGGGGGCCGCGGTCACCTGCTGATCAGCGTGAGGGCGGTGCAGGTACCGCTCGCCGCGCCGACAGCCAGGACGGAAAATGCCACGCAGCGGGCTCTGAGCCGCTCGTACCGTGCCGTGTACTCACCGCGGAGTTCGCCTGCGCGGTCGGCGATCCTCAGGAGTGACTCCCGGGAGAGGGCCACGCCATCGGCGACGTAGACGCGCTCGACGTCCTCGCGCTGGGCGGTGGTGAGCCAGGGCAACTGCTCGGTGAAGCGGGAGGCCCCGCGGCGGGCCTCCTCGACTTCGGCGTTCCACAGCAGGTAGCCCTCCATCTGGGCAAGACCTCGGGCACTGTCCTTCTCCGGTTCCACGCAGTCCTCCTCTCCTCCGGCTGTCGTTCGGGCCCCACCTCACGCCTGCTTGTCCCCGGGCGCCACCGTTGCCGAGTCTGCGGGGCGGTTGACCGCCTCTTCGAGCGCGCGGACCGAGGGGTGGTGCAGGTCGAACGCGGGCGATTCGGAACGGATCCGAGGAAGCGTGAGGAAGTTGTGCCGCGGCGGCGGGCACGTCGTGGCCCATTCCAGCGAACGGCCGTAGCCCCAGGGGTCGTCGACCTCGATCTTCTTGCCGTACTTGGCGGTCTTCCACACGTTGTAGAGGAAGGGCAGCATCGACAGCCCCAGCAGGAAGGAGGCGATCGAGGAAATGGTGTTGAGCGCGGTGAAGCCGTCCACCGCGAGGTAGTCCGCGTAGCGGCGCGGCATGCCTTCCGCACCCAGCCAGTGCTGCACCAGGAACGTGCCGTGGAAGCCCACGAACAGCGTCCAGAAAGTCATCTTCCCGAGCCGCTCGTCCAGCATCTTGCCGGTGAACTTCGGCCACCAGAAGTGGAATCCGGCGAACATCGCGAAGACCACGGTGCCGAAGACGACGTAGTGGAAGTGCGCCACCACGAAGTACGAGTCGGAGACCTGGAAGTCCAGGGGCGGAGAAGCCAGGATCACCCCCGTGAGGCCGCCGAACAGGAAGGTGACCAGGAATCCGATCGACCAGAGCATCGGTGTCTCGAAAGAAAGCGATCCCTTCCACATCGTGCCGATCCAGTTGAAGAACTTCACGCCGGTCGGTACCGCGATCAGGAACGTCATGAACGAGAAGAACGGCAGCAGCACACCGCCGGTGACGTACATGTGGTGTGCCCACACCGTCGCGGAGAGGCCGGCGATGGAGATCGTCGCCGCGATGAGACCGATGTAACCGAACATCGGCTTCCGGCTGAACACCGGAAAGATCTCGGAGACGATTCCGAAGAACGGCAGAGCGATGATGTACACCTCTGGATGGCCGAAGAACCAGAAGAGGTGTTGCCAGAGCAGTGCGCCGCCATTTGCCGCGTCGAAGATGTGCGCACCGAATTTTCGGTCGGCCTCGAGGGCGAGCAGGGCGCCCGCCAGGACGGGAAAAGCGAGCAGGACCAGAACACCGGTGAGAAGGACGTTCCACACGAAGATCGGCATGCGGAACATCGTCATGCCGGGGGCGCGCATGCAGATGATCGTGGTGATGAAGTTGACCGAGCCGAGGATCGTGCCGAAGCCGGAGAAGGCCAGACCCATGATCCACATATCCGCACCGATACCGGGCGTGTGGACCGCGTCGTTGAGCGGAGCGTAGGCGAACCAGCCGAAGTCGGCCGCACCCTGCGGGGTGATGAAGCCGGCCACCGCGATGATCGAGCCGAAGAGGTACAGCCAGTAGGCGAACATGTTCAGCCGCGGGAACGCCACATCGGGCGCGCCGATCTGCAACGGCATGATCCAGTTCGCGAATCCGGCGAACAGCGGCGTCGCGAACATCAGCAGCATGATCGTGCCGTGCATCGTGAACGCCTGGTTGAACTGCTCGTTCGACACGATCTGCGTACCCGGCCGAGCCAGCTCGGCGCGCATCACGAGTGCCAGCACACCGCCGATGAGGAAGAAGGCGAACGACGTGATCAGGTACATCGTGCCGATCGTCTTGTGGTCAGTGGTGGTCATCCACGTGACGACCACACGCCCCGGCTGCTTCCGCCGTACGGGCAACTCGTCCTGAAAGGCGGTATCGGCTTCCACCGATTCTGCGGGGCCCCTCGTCGTCACTGCGGCACTCCCTCGGTCGACGGCCGGTTGCGGACTCGGCGACCAGGATGGACTCCCCTGCGGCGGTACTGCGGGACATCCCTGTCCGCACTGCACCGGTGGCTGGCAAAGGACACTCCATTGGCCGACGGCCACGATGCCCTTGTTGACGCACGGACCGCGGGCAGACGGCGCATCCGCGGCATCATCCCCGAGGCCCGGACATGCGGGGGCCCCTCAGCCTTGGGACCAGGAACGCATCGCCGCGCGCGAGGAGAAGTCGGCCACGTTCCTGTCCAGCGGCTGGTCGGTGTACTGATGAATGCGCCAGGACGCCTTGATCCGCGGCTTGCCCGCCGTTACGTAGTCGGCGATCCAGAGACCGTCGCCCGCGTACGACGTCGTGTCGTGATGCAGCCAGAAGGAGCGGTTGCAGTACAGCAGGACACGATGGTTCGGCCTGAGGCGCTTCACCTCACGGATGAAGCGGTCCTTGTCGCCGTTGCTCGCATGCGTACCTTCGCCTGTCGTCTCCCAGTCGACGGCGAGCAGATCGCCGGCTTTCTCCGGCGCACCGCCGACAAAATACGCCGCCTGTTCTTTGACCTTCCCCGGCCACAGAAAGTGATAGAAGCCGACCACACATGCGGCTCCCCTGGCCCGTTCGACCTGGTCGGCGAGGCGCGGATTGATGTATGAACGTCCTTCGGTCGCCTTGATGAAGACGAAGTCCAGACCCTCGGTGTCGAAGGACGTCTGGTGGGAACTGACATCGACGCCATGCAGCACGGGCGTCACCTCCACATGGGGCCGTGCGGTTCCGGTTCTCCCCTCTCCCCTCATGCGTGCCCGCACGCAGGGGTTCCATCCGCCCGACGGCCGGCAGAACCGATTCGGCGAGTCGGAATAGTCGCCGTCCGCGCGGGGTTGGTGGTCCGTCGAGACCCTTTCACCCAACGCAGCAGGCATCGGAAGGTCGGATCCATGAAGATCGGCATCATCGGAGCGGGCAACATCGGCGGCAACCTGACCCGGCGCCTCACCGAGCTCGGACACGATGTGTCCGTCGCGAACTCTCGCGGACCCCACACCCTCCAGGCACTCGCCGACGAGACGGGCGCCACCGCGGTCACAGCGGCGCAGGCGGCGCGCGACGCCCTGATCGTCGTGGTGACCGTCCCCCTCAAGGCAGTCCCGGACCTGCCGTCCGGACTCATCGACGAGGCTGCACCCGGCGCCGCTGTCATAGACACCGGCAACTACTACCCGCAGCGCGACGGACGGATCGCCGCCATCGAGGACGGCCTGCCGGAGAGCCGGTGGACCGAACAGCAGATCGGCCACTCGGTGATCAAGGCCTTCAACGGTACGTACGCCGAGGACATCCTCGACAGGGGCCTGCCCCAGGGGACCCCCGGCCGCCAGGCGCTCCCGGTCGCCGGTGACGATCCGGCCGCCAAGCAGGCGGTACGGGAGCTCATCGCCGAGCTGGGCTTCGACACCGTGGACACCGGTGGTCTGGACGAGTCGTGGCGCCAGCAGCCGGGAACGCCGGTCTACGGGAACCGGGGCGACGCGGACACCATCCTGAAGGCCCTGGCGGACGCGTCCCCGGAACGTACCGCGGAGTGGAGCGCCTGACCGTTGCCCCAGGGCCCCTCGCCCCGTACCCCGTGCTGCGCTCCCAGGTCGGTGGCGCAGCACGGTGCACGGAGGTGTCGTCAGACGGGCTGGCCGATCGGCCGGATGATGACGTTGTTGACATCGACACCTTCGGGCCGGCCGATGGCTCACACGATGGAGTCGGTGATCTGACCTGCCGTCGGCCGACGTCCCTCGGGCAGGCTGCCGAGGTCGCCCCAGAACGGTGTCTCCACGCGGCCCGGCGCGATCAACGTCACGCCCACGACGTCGCCCGTCACCATGCGCCGGGTGTTCCCGGCCAACCCGGTAACCGCCCACTTGCGCCCCGCAGATGTTTCCCGGGGTGTTGAGGAAGCCGGCGACGCTGCCGACCAGGACAACGCCCGCGCGTTGCCTTCAGCGCCAGGAGTGCCGCCCTGATCAGCAGGGCCGGTCCCATAACGTTGGTGAGGACCATCTCCCGCCAGGCCTCGGGATCGCCGTCCGCCAGGGTGTCGTGGGTGGCGATCCAGCGTTGGCGACAACGGCATCCAGCCTTCCGAACCTGTCGACCGTCGCGTCGACCGCGGATCGCACACGTCATGGTCGGCCGCGTCGCCGGTGAACGTCAACAGGCCTTCGGGCTTGCCGAGTTCCTCGGCGAACGCCTCAGCCTGTCCTCGCCGCGCCCGGTGACGGTCACCCGATGACCCCGCTCCAGCAGTTGACGGGCCGTCGCCGCACCGATTCCGCTACCGCCTTTGGTGATCAGCGTGACCGGTGATTCACTCATGCTTCGCTCCCCCTGGTCGTCCTTCTTGCCGCGTGGCTGCGCGGGTTATGCCGGGGATCCCCACAGTTGGAGTGCACGCGGAGTCAAGTCCCCTATTCCGAGGCGCACTTCTTGCTCGCTGAGCTCGGGGATGACGCCGGGCGGCGAAGCCCGGACCAGGCCCGGCGTCGATGACCCCGCCGTCGGCGTTCGTCCTATCGAGCTGCGTGGTGGGCTCGTCGAGGTCGTACGGCGCGAACGCCCGCTGTTGTCGGCGGGTGCCGTTCAGGTGCGGCCGGCTTCGGTGGGTGGGCAGGCGCGGAGTCCTCGGGTCCGGTGTTCCGGGCGGTGCCAGGTGTAGGCCACACTGTCTGTCCGACGAACCACCACCGCCAACCGTTCGCCCACGATCCGCCCGGCCTGCGGCAGGTGTCCCAGGACGGCCGTGGACAAGGAGTCCCCCATGCCCCGCACCATGTCCGTCTCGGAAAGCATCGTGATCCACGCGGCGCCCTCGGCCGTGTACGAACAGCTCAGCGACCCCACGGCCATGGGGCGCTGGAGCCCGGAGAACCGGGGCGCGAGGGTGCTCGGAGAGCACGCGGGCGGCACCCATGTGGGCATGGTCTTCGAGGGCCGTAACAAGCGCGGCGCCTTCCGCTGGACGACGAAATGCACCGTCACAGCCGCCGACGCGGGCGAGCGGTTCGCGTTCCGCGTCCATGCGATCGGGGCCAAGCGGCCTCGGCTGCGAGGGCCGATCGCGACGTGGGAGTACCTCTTCGAGGCGGTCGACGGCTCCACGCGGGTCACGGAGATATGGACCGACGACCGCCGATCGTGGCCGGATCCCCTCGCCAACACGTTCGACCGGATCGCGACGCGCGGCCATACGTTCGCAGAGTTCCAGCGCGCCAACATCCGCACAACGCTGGAACGGCTGAAGGAGGCGCTGGAGCAGGACAGCGCGTCTGCCGCCGACCACGAGGAGGACGGCCCGCGCCCCGCGTGATCATCCCGGGCCGGGCCTTCAGCCCTGTCCTGAGCCCTGGCCGGACCAGTGCGTGGGCCGTGTCAGGGGCGGCGGAAGCTTCGTGGCGGCGTCGCCCTTCGCCGCGTTCAGCTGGGCCTGGGTGAGGAACAGGGTTCCCATGAGGTCGGCGCCGGACAGGTCGGCGTCACGGAAATCCGCGCCGATCAGGTCGGCGAGCCGTAGATCGGCCCCGCGCAGGTCGGCCGCGATGAGGTAGGCCCCGCGCAGGTCTGCGCCCCGCAGGTCGGCGCCCCGCATGCGGGCTCCGATGAGGTCGGCCCCCCGGTGGTTGCGCTTCTTGCGCCGGGGAACAGCAGCGCGCACGAGCTCGCTGGCGCGCAGCAACAAGGACGCGACCTCGTCGCGGTGTGCCGACACGTCGAGTTCCGAGAGGACTTCGGCCGAGGAGTGGGTGAGGTGCTCGGTGGTGACGAGGGCGCTGCGAAGCTCCGCGTGCAGAGGCCCGGCCGCGGGCAGGGCGAGGGCTTCGGTGAGATACCAGAGCAGTTCGTGGAGCCTGCGCATCGCGGGGAAAACCTGGAACATCTGCTGGGCGGTGTCCGGAGCGGATCGCCAGTCCCGGCCGTCGTAGGTTTCCTGGGAGACCTTCTGGCCGGCACCGAAACAGTCGTACACCGTGCAGCCGGAGAACCCCTTCGGTCGCAGTTGTGTGTGAATGCCGCAGCGGAAGTCGTCCCGCAGATTGAGGCAGGGCTCCCCCGCCTCCTTGTTGATCGCGAAGTCCGCGGACGCGGTCAGCGTCAGCGCGACACAGCACAGACCGAAGCAGTTCGCACAGTCGGCGCGCAGATCCTCCCGCTCGGTGGCCGGAACACCGGTTGGTTCATGGTCGGGCACGGTACGTGATTCCTCCGGGGGAGCGGGCGTGAATGCCGAGCCTATCGATGCCTGACAACTCCCGGCGCAACCACCGTTGTCACTGGGCCGGCGCACACTTGGCCGCAGAGCACTGCACCGGTGAAGGGACACGTATGGAGACCTCGCGGGAGACCGGGTTCGAGCCCGTCACCGGGGACGGGCAGCCGCTGTCCGGTCCCGCCGACGAGCGTGCGGGCGTGGTGCGGACGGCCTTCGACGGGATGCTGCAGATCCGACGGCTGACCCATACGGGGCACGCGGATCCCGAGCGTGTACCCGCCCAGTGGGAGCTGCACCAGCCGGTCCGGGCGGTGGCGCTGGCCCTGGAGGCCGCAGAGATATCCGCCTCGGCGGTCGGCGCGTCCGGGGAGCGTACGGCCACGGGGTACCGGGTATGCGAAGGAGAACTCCCCGGCTCGGTACGGGTGGAGTGGGTGGGTGCGCCCGGCAGCGGCGCGGCCCATGACGAGGAGCGCGCACTGGCCGGGTGCGCCACCGTGCTGCAGCGCCTGGGCTGGACGGCTCTGTCGTACCGGGGACCGCGCCGGCGGCGTTTCCTGGAGGTCGAACCACCGGCCGCGGGTCCTCGCACGCAGCGCGGCTGAGCCTGCTCGCCGGGCCGCACGGACGGGCGTTGTCAGACCCATGGGGGATGCTTGACGGTCCGACACCTCTGACCAGGAGATGCTGAGATGCGCAATGACGAGATCGCCGCCGCCCAGGCGTACGTCCGGTTACTGGCGGCCACCCGTGCCGCGCTCGCGGACCCGGCGGACGCTCCGCTGTACATGCCGTTGCTCGCCTCCCCGATCGAGGAGGCCGACGAGGCGCTGCGGAGCGCGGGCCTCTCGGGCAACGAGGACAGGCTCTTCGCTCTCGTACGGGCACTTCAGCCGAGCCTGACCGGTTCCTCCGGCCGCTGACCACTACGGCTCGCGGTGGATGTCCCGCTCCGGGACGGGAGCTCCGGGCATCCACCGCGGAAGAGTCACAGGCGGATTTTCGACTACGTGTACAGCAGGGAGCCCGGCGTGGTGAGCAGCTCGCCCGTCTCGATCCAGGTCTTCAGGCCGGAGAGGATCATCGGCCAACCGCCGTACAGCTCCTCGTTGGCGCCGTCGCGCAGCTCGTCATGGGTGACGGTCAGCCGGCAGGAGTCGCCGACGGGCTCGATCTCCCATGTGATGCGGGTCGGTCCCTCGTTCTTCACCTCGTCGCTCCAGAGCGCCACCATGCTCTGGACCAGCTTGCGCGGCGGGTCGACTTCGAGGTTCTGACCCTCCCCGAGCGGTCCAGGGGCACCCGGGGCACCCATCTCGAAACGTGATCCCGGCGTCCAGTCGGAGGTGACACGGGCTCCGAAGTTGTATTTGCTCCTGATCTCGGGGTCGGTGATGGCCTCCCAGAGGCGCTCGGGAGTGGTGCGGATGTAGATCTCGAAGACCTTCTCCATGGGGTTCTCCAGTCGGCTCTTGAGGCCGCTGAGCCCTGCAGCCCAGGGCTCCGCGTACTTGCTCACCCACCGGTCGTGGACGAGCCGGATGGGCACCGCGTTCAGGAAGTGGAGCTTCTCCCGGCCTCGCCGTCGAGTGACGACCAGGCCCGCCGCTTCCAGCAGCTTGAGGTGCTTCATCACCGCGAACCGCGTGATCTCGAAGCGGGCCTCCAACGCACTCAGTGTCTGCCCGTCTTCACGGAACAGCTCGTCGAGCAGACTGCGCCGCGTCGGGTCTGCCAGGGCTTTGAACACCGCGTCCATGAAACCAAAATATGTGACCTTTGGGTCACCTGTCAAAGGGACGAGACAGCAAGCGCTTGCGATGAATTGATTCAAATCCAGAAGAAACTTGACTAGCTGCTTGACTAGCAGCATCAGCCAAATCTAGCGTACGTTCCGATGAAACGATTCATGTCCCCGATCCTGACCGGTCGCCGGATGACTCTGCTTACGAGGTGTTCATGTCTGATGTGTCGGCCGTCAAGGCAGCTCTGAAGTCTCAGGTCATCGAGACGCCGTCCTGGGGTTACGGCAACTCCGGGACCCGTTTCAAGGTCTTCGCCCAGCCCGGAGTCCCCCGCGATCCGTTCGAGAAGCTTGCGGACGCGGCGCAGGTGCACGGCTACACCGGGGTCGCCCCGAAGGTGTCGCTGCACATTCCGTGGGACAGGGTCGAGGACTACGCGGCACTGACCCGGCACGCCGAGGGGCTCGGGCTGCGGATCGGCGCCATCAACTCCAACGTGTTCCAGGATGACGACTTCAAGCTGGGCTCGGTCACCCACCCGGACCCCAAGGTCCGCCGCAAGGCCACCGACCACCTGCTCGAGTGCATCGACATCATGGATGCCACCGGGTCGCCCGACCTCAAGCTGTGGTTCTCGGACGGCACCAACTATCCGGGTCAGGACGACATTTCGGGCCGTCAGGACCGACTGGCCGAGGCGCTGGCCGAGGTCTACGAGCGGTTGGGCGACGACCAGCGGATGCTGCTGGAGTACAAGCTCTTCGAGCCGGCGTTCTACGCCACCGACGTCCCGGACTGGGGTACCTCGTACGCCCATTGCCTCAAGCTCGGCCCGAAGGCGCAGGTCGTCGTGGACACCGGCCACCACGCGCCGGGCACCAACATCGAGTTCATCGTGGCGTTCCTGCTGCGCGAGGGAAAGCTCGGAGCGTTCGACTTCAACTCCCGCTTCTATGCCGACGACGACCTCATGGCGGGCGCCGCCGATCCGTTCCAGCTGTTCCGGATCATGCATGAAGTGGTCAAGAACGGGGGCATGAAACCCGAGACCAACGTCAACTTCATGCTCGACCAGTGCCACAACATCGAGGCCAAGATCCCGGCAGTCATCCGCTCGGTCACCAATGTGCAGGAAGCGACCGCGAAGGCGTTGCTGATCGATGTCGAGGCGCTGGCCGAGGCGCAGCGGTCCGGCGACGTCCTCGCCGCCAACGGTGCGCTGATGGACGCGTTCAACACCGACGTACGGCCGCTGCTCGCCGAGGTGCGCGAGGAACTCGGCCTGGCCCGCGACCCGTTCGCCGCCTACCGCGCCTCCGGCAACCAGGAGCGCATCGCAGCCGACCGGGTCGGCGGCGAGCAGGCCGGCTGGGGCGCCTGAGACCACCGGCGCCTCTCGCGCCCAGCGCATCCGTCCGGTACCCGCCCGCCCCATCACCTCGAAGGAACCCTCATGACGTCCGCGACGCACGCCGAAGTCGCCGCGCTCCTGGAGCGCGCCCACCGGATCGGCTCCGACCCCCGCAACACCAACTACGCCGGAGGCAACACGTCGGCCAAGGCTACGGAGACCGATCCGGTCACCGGCGGCGAGGCCGAACTGCTCTGGGTCAAGGGCTCGGGCGGTGACCTCGGCACACTCACCGAGGCCGGGCTCGCCGTGCTCCGGCTGGACCGGGTGCGCGCGCTCAAGGACGTGTACCCGGGGATGGAGCGCGAGGACGAGATGGTGACGGCGTTCGACTACTGCCTGCACGGCAAGGGCGGCGCCGCCCCGTCCATCGACACCGCGATGCACGCACTGGTCGAGGCCGCCCATGTCGACCATCTGCATCCTGACTCCGGTATCGCGCTGGCGTGCGCCGCCGACGGCGAGAAGCTCACCGCGGAGTGTTTCGGGGACAAGGTGGCCTGGGTGGGCTGGCGCCGCCCCGGTTTCCAGCTCGGTCTCGACATCGCGGCCGTCAAGGAGGCCAACCCGCAGGCGGTCGGCGTTGTCCTGGGGGGCCACGGCATCACGGCCTGGGGCGACACCTCCGAGGAGTGTGAGCGCAACGCCCTCTGGATGATCCGTACGGCCGAGACGTTCCTCGAGGTGCACGGCAGGACCGAGCCGTTCGGCGCCGTGCTGTCCGGCCGGGAGGCCCTGGCGCAGGAGGCACGCCGGGAGCGGGCCGCGGCGCTCGCTCCGGTGATCCGCGGTCTGGCGTCCACGGACCGCCCGCAGGTGGGCCACTTCACCGACGCGGAGCCGGTGCTGGACTTCCTCTCCCGCGCCGAGCACCCGCGTCTCGCCGCACTCGGTACGTCCTGCCCGGACCACTTCCTCCGTACGAAGGTCAGCCCGCTGGTCCTTGATCTGCCGGCAGACGCTCCGCTCGACGAGGCGGTCGCCCGCCTCCAGTCGCTCCACCAGGAGTACCGGGAGGCGTACCGCGCGTACTACGAGCGTCACGCGACACCCGACTCGCCCGCGATGCGCGGCGCGGACCCGGCGATCGTGCTGGTGCCCGGGGTGGGGATGTTCTCCTTCGGCAAGGACAAGCAGACCGCGCGGGTCGCCGGGGAGTTCTACCTCAACGCGATCAATGTCATGCGGGGTGCCGAGGCCGTCTCCTCCTACGCTCCGATCGAGGAGTCGGAGAAGTTCCGCATCGAGTACTGGGAACTGGAGGAGGCCAAACTCCGCCGTATGCCGCCGCCGAAGGCCCTCGCCACCCGGGTCGCGCTGGTCACCGGCGCGGGGTCGGGCATCGGAAAGGCCATCGCGCACCGGCTCGTCGCGGAAGGTGCCTGCGTCGTCGTCGCGGACCTCCACGCCGAGAACGCGGCTGCGGTCGCCGACGAACTCGGCGGGCCGGACAAGGCCGTCGCGGTGACGGTCGACGTCACCAGCGAGGACCAGATCGCCGACGCGTTCAAGACCGCGGTGCTCGCCTTCGGCGGCGTGGACCTGGTCGTGAACAACGCCGGGATCTCGATCTCCAAGCCGTTGCTGGAGACCACTGCCCGGGACTGGGATCTCCAGCACGACATCATGGCGCGCGGTTCGTTCCTCGTCTCGCGCGAGGCCGCCCGTGCGATGCGGGCCCAGGACCTCGGCGGCGACATCATCTACATCGCGTCGAAGAACGCCGTGTTCGCCGGCCCCAACAACATCGCGTACTCGGCGACCAAGGCCGACCAGGCCCACCAGGTCCGGCTCCTGGCTGCCGAGCTCGGCGAGCACGGCATCCGGGTCAATGGCATCAACCCCGACGGGGTGGTGCGCGGCTCCGGGATCTTCGCCGCGGGATGGGGCGCCCAGCGTGCGGCGACGTACGGCATCGAGGAGGAGAAGCTCGGCGAGTTCTACGCCCAGCGCACACTCCTCAAGCGCGAGGTGCTTCCCGAGCACGTCGCCAACGCCGTGTTTGCGCTGACCGGCGGGGACCTCACCCACACGACCGGCCTTCACATTCCCGTCGACGCCGGTGTGGCGGCGGCCTTCCTGCGCTGACCACACGCGATCAGCCGCGCCTTGCACGGTCTGCGGACGTGCGAGGCGCGGCCCCGCCCGATCGGATGAGATGGCCATGTCTGCGACTTCACGACACGACCCGGTGTTCGCCGCGGTTGACCTCGGCGCCACCAGCGGCAGGGTGATCACCGGCCGGGTCGGCCACGACGAGCTGGTGCTGACCGAGGCGCACCGCTTCGCCAACACTCCGGTCCGGCTGCCCGACGGGCTTCGGTGGGACGTGCTCGGCCTGTACCAGGGCATGCTGGACGGACTCCGGGAGGCGGCGCGCAGCGGTCCCGTCACCTCGGTCGGCATCGACACCTGGGCTGTGGACTACGGTCTCCTGGACTCCGACGGGGCTCTGCTCGGGGTGCCGTTCCACTACCGCGACAGCCGTAACGCCCGCGCTGCCGACGAGGTACTGGCCCGTATCGGCGCACAGGAGCTGTACGGCGTGACCGGATTGCAGCATCTGCCGTTCAACACCGTCTTCCAGCTCGCCGCCCATCGTTCCACCGCACAGTGGGAGGCCGCGCGGACGCTGCTGCTGATGCCTGATCTGCTGGTGTACTGGCTGACCGGGACGGTGGGTGCGGAGGTGACCAACGCGTCGACGACCGGACTGTTCGACGCCCGTACCGGAAGCTGGTCCGAGGCACTGATCGAGCGGCTGGGTCTGGAGCCTTCACTGCTCCCCGCGCTGCGCGAACCGGGTGACCGGGCGGGAGCGCTTCTGCCGCACGTCACCGAGTACACCGGTCTGCCCGCGGGCACGCCGGTGACGACGGTCGCCTCGCACGACACGGCGTCGGCCGTCGCCGCGGTCCCTGCCACCGAACCCGGGTTCGCGTATGTGTCGTGCGGCACCTGGTCGTTGGCCGGTCTGGAACTGGACGCGCCCGTGCTGACCGAGGAGTCACGGGCGGCGAACTTCACCAATGAGCGCGGGGTCGACGGCACCGTCCGCTATCTCCGCAACATCATGGGCATGTGGCTGCTGGAGGAGTGCCGTCGTACCTGGGAGCGCGTCGGTACGTCCCCGAGCCTGCCCCGGCTCCTCGCGGACGCGGTGCGTGCCCGGCCGTTCGCCGCGGTGATCGATCCCGACGATCCGGCGTTCCTTGCCCCGGGGGACATGCCCTCGCGCATTGACGCCGCTCTCACCCGGACCGGACAGGCCCTGCCGGACGGCCCCGGCGGGTATGTGCGGTGCGTGCTGGAGAGTCTCGCTCTGGCCCATCGGCGCACGCTGCAACAGGCCGCCGGCCTGGCGGGCCGCGAGCTGACCCGCATCCACCTGGTCGGGGGTGGCTCGCGCAACGAGTTGCTGTGCCAGTGGACCGCCGACGCGACCGGTCTGCCGGTCACCGCGGGTCCCGCGGAGGCGACCGCACTCGGCAACGTGCTCCTGCAGGCGCGGGCCCACGGTCTGGTGGGCGGCCTGGCCGACTTGCGCCGGCTGGTCGCACGCACCCAGGAACTGCGTCACTACAGCCCGCAGGGGGACCCGGCGGCGTGGGACAGGGCCGCGGACCGCCTCGAGGCGACGCGTGCGGCGGGCACCCCGGCCGCCACGGACCGCTCCGCAGAAGACGAAGGAAGGAATTCCGATGGCTGACGATGCCCCCGCCGCGCTCGACGGCACGCTCGTCCGCACCACACGCCGCCGTACCCGCGTCGGTCTGGTCTCCGGCGGGCTCGCCGCCTACTGGCCGCAGTTCCCCGGCCTCCTGGATCAGCTCCAGGACTCGGCGCGCTTCGTCACCGAGCGATTCGAGGCGATGGGATGCGAGGTGGTCGACGCCGGCTTCATCTCCGATCCTCAGGAGGCGGCCCGCGCGGCGGAGCAGCTTCGCAGGGCCGACTGCGACATCGTCGTCACTTTTCTGACGACCTACCTCACTGCTTCGATGGTGCTGCCCATTGCCCAGCGCACCCATACGCCGGTGCTGGTCATCGATCTTCAGCCGACCGAGGTGATGGACCATCCGAACACCGATACCGGCAAGTGGCTGGCCTACTGCGGCCAGTGCCCGCTGCCCGAGGTCGCCAATGTGTTCCGCCGCAGCAATATTGCTTTCCGCTCGGTCTCCGGACATCTGCAGGACGAGAACGCATGGAACCGGATCCGTCGGTGGATCTCCGCGGCGGGCGGGCGTGCGGGGCGCCATGCGCCACGGCCGGCACGGGCTGATGGGCCACCTCTACCCGGGGATGCTCGATGTGTCGACGGACATGACGCTGGTGTCCTCCCAGTTCGGCGGTCATGTCGAGGTCCTGGAATTCGACGATCTGCGGGTACGGGTCGCGGCGGTCACCGATGAGGAGGCCGCCGAGCGCGTCGCGCCGGCCCGGGGCGTGTTCACCCTCGACGAGTCCGTCGACGAGGGTGATCTCGACTGGGCGGCCCGGGTGTCGGTGGGGCTGGACCGGCTCGTCGAGGACTTCTCGCTCGACAGCCTCGCCTACTACCATCGCGGCCTCGACGGCGAGATCCACGAGCGGCTCGGTGCCGGGATGATCCTCGGTGCTTCCCTGCTCACCGCCCGCGGTATTCCGGTTGCCGGTGAGTACGAGCTCCGCACCAGCCTCGCCATGCTGATCGCCGACACCCTCGGTGCCGGCGGGTCCTTCACCGAACTTCAGGCCCTGAACTTCCGTGACGGCGTCGTCGAGATGGGCCACGACGGCCCGGCTCATCTGGCGGTCAGCGCCGAGGACCCGTTGCTGCGGGGTCTCGGCGTCTACCACGGCAAGCGCGGCTGGGGCGTCAGCGTCGAGTTCGATGTGAAGCACGGCCCGGTGACCACGTTCGGGATCGGACAGGAGGCGGACGGCTCGTTCGTGTTCGTCGTCTCCGAGGTCGAGGTCGTCGCCGGCCCGCTGCTGAAGATCGGCAACACGACGTCCCGCGTGGACTTCGGCTTCGACCCCGGTGAGTGGACTGACGCCTGGTCCTCGACGGGTATCGGTCACCACTGGACCCTCTGCACGGGTCACCGCGCCAAGGACTTCAAGGCCGCTGCCGGCCTTCTCGGCATTCCGTTCCGCGCGGTCACCGGGCCGGGCGACCTCTGAGCGGCGTTCGTACCGCTCGGGGAGAGGTCCGGTCAGCCTGAGGCCAGCCCGAGTTCGAGTTCGCCGAGCGGCTCGAAGTGGCGGGCGACGTCCGCGTCGGTGACGTCGCCCGGCTCGGCCGGGTTCCACCTGGGACGACGGTCCTTGTCGATGATCTGGGCGCGCACTCCCTCCACCAGGTCGGGTCCGGCGAAGGCCCGGCAGGAGACCCGGAACTCCTGGTCGAGTGCCGCTTCGAGGCTCTCGAGACGCCTGGCGCGGCGCACGGCGGCAAGGGTGACCTTGAGCGCGGTGGGCGACTTGGCGAGAAGTGTCCCGGCGGTCTCCTTCGCTGCGGGCACACCGCTGTCCACGAGCCGGCCGATGATCTCTTCGACGGTGTCGGCGGCGTAGCAGGAATCGATCCATGGGCGGTGAAGGGCGAGCTCCCCTTCCGGCGCCGTCGTGGCGTACCGCTGCACCGTCTCCGTCACTCCGGCGGCCGTGGCACTGCGGGCAAGGTCGGCGGTGAGGTCTCCCAGCCGCTGCGAGGGCACGAAATGGTCGGCCAGCCCGCACAGCATGGTGTCCTCGGCGCCCACGGCCTGCCCGGTGAGCGCGAGGTGGGTGCCGAGCTCGCCGGGTGCTGCGGCCAGCAGATAGGTACCACCTACATCGGGGACGAAGCCGATCCCGGTCTCAGGCATGGCCACGCGCGAGCGCTCGGTGACGATGCGGACGTCACCGTGGGCGGACACCCCTACCCCACCGCCCATCACGATGCCGTCCATGAGCGCTACGTACGGTTTGGCGAATCGGGCGATACGGGCGTTGAGCCGGTACTCGTCGCGCCAGAAGTCCACGGATGCCCTGCGGCCGGCTCGCGCGTCCTCGTAGATGGACCGGATGTCGCCGCCGGCGCACAGACCGCGCTCCCCGGCCCCGCTGATCACGACGGCGGTGACGGCGTCGTCCTGCGCGGCGAGGGTGAGCGCCTCGTCGATGCTCCGCACCATGGTGTGGGTCAGCGCGTTCAGTGCCCGGGGACGGTTGAGCGTGATGTGCAGACTGTGACCCTCGGTATGCAGCAGGACTGGTTCGTCGTCATTCATGTGTGCGCTCCGGTCAGGCATGGGCGGTGCATCCACCGGTTGTGGGAGATCTCTGTCTGCCATTCTGCGACGGCCGCATCGAGGCTCCGGAGCCGGGTGCCCTGCGAAACCGCTGTGGCACTCCCGCACGGCGGGCTCGACAATTGAGACCTACGGGCCGCGACTTTCAGCAGGCCTGCCGGACGACCTCCGGAGCAGGAATGACCGACGATCCACGGCGAGCAGGCTCCAAGGCTCCGCCTCCCCTCCGGTCCGACGGGACCGGCAGCAGCGAAACGGGGACGGCGGAGCGCCTCGCCATGAACCGGACCGGCAGTTTCGAATGGGATCTGGACGCAGGGACCCTGGATATCGACGAGGCCGGGCTGATGGTCTTCGGTCTGGACCCGGAGACCTTCGACGCACGGCCGACGTCCGTGGTGGAGCAGCTCGATCCGTCGGAACGAGCGCGTCTGGACGTCACCATCGACGAGGCGCTCTCCAGCGGGAGCAGCTCCTACAGTGTCCACTTCCAGGTGCCCCTGGCGGACGGCGCGCGCCAGTGGACCCACGTTCAGGCCCGGATCCTGCGTTCCGAGGACGGCCGCGCACACCGTGTCATCGGTGTGGTGCGGGACGCGACGGCGGAAGTCACCCATTCGGCCTTCGTGCAGAATCTGGAAAAGCGCCGCCAGCGCCAGACCAACATTGTTGAACGCACGACTAGTGCGATGTCGCGTGCGGTGACCGTCGACGACGTCACCGCCGCACTCACAGGCCCCGGGGGCCTGGCCGGGCTCGGCGCGGACGGGCTGGCACTCGGACTGGTGGAGAACTCCGCACTCAACATCATCGCGTTGAGCGGCGACTCCGTGGAGGTGCTCGGCGGCCTGGGCTCCGGGGAGCTCGACGCGGACCTTCCCCTGGGTGACACGATCCTCAGCGGAAAGCCCCGGTTCATCACCTCGCTCGATTCCCTGATCCGGCGCTATCCGGTGCTCGAGCCGCATATGGGCCTGCTGAAGTTCCGCGCCGCCGCCTACCTTCCGCTGGTGGCACAGGCGCGACCCCTCGGTGGGCTCGCCCTCTTCTACCGGGAACGCACGGTGTTCAGCGCGGACGAGCGCATTCTCTGCCTGGGACTGGCCGCCATCGTGGCCCAGTCGCTCCAGCGGGCCATGCTGTTCGACGAGGAACGTGAGTTCGCCACCGGGCTCCAGTCGGCCATGCTGCCGCGGCGGATCCATGACATCGAGGGCGGGGAGATCGCGGTTCGCTACCACGCGGCGTGGAGCGGCCGGCAGGTCGGCGGCGACTGGTACGACGTGATCGCGCTGCCCAACCACCGCTTCGGCGTCGTGGTGGGCGACGTGCAGGGCCACGACACGCACGCTGCCGCGATCATGGGCCAGCTGCGTATCGCCCTGCGCGCGTACGCAGCCGAGGGACATCCGCCGGCGACGGTACTGGCTCGCGCCTCCCGCTTCCTGGCCGAACTGGACACCGACCGCTTCGCAACGTGTGCGTATGCACAGGTGGACCTCGCCACGGGCACGGTACGCGTGGTGCGCGCCGGGCACTTCGGCCCGCTCATCCGGCACACCGACGGCCGGGTCGCCAGCCCTCAGGTACGCGGAGGTCTGCCGCTCGGGATCTCCACGACCTTCAAGGACGAGGAGTTCCCGGAGACGCGGCTCGACCTGGTACCGGGCGAGACGCTCGTCCTGTACACCGATGGGCTGGTGGAGGAGCCGGGCGCCGATATCGACACGGGCGTCGCCACGCTGGTTCACGAGATCAGCAACGGGCCGGCGGGTGCCGAGGCGCTGGCAGACCACCTGTCGGACCGGCTGTGGGAACGATGGGGCTCGGGGGACGACGTGGCGCTGCTGGTGCTGCGCCGCAGCCCCGACCTGGGGTCGCCACGCGCTCCGCGGCTGCACCAGTACATCCATCAGGCGGACCCGGAGGGGCTCTCGGATGCGCGCGCCATCGTTCGTCAGGCGCTCACGGACTGGGACATGGCCGCACTGGCCGACGATGCGGAACTGGTCACCGGCGAGTTGCTGGTGAATGTGCTGCTGCACACGGAGGGCGGAGCCGTACTCACACTGGAGGTTCTGCCGGAACCTGTTCGGCGCATCAGGCTGTCGGTCCAGGACCGCTCGAGTGTCTGGCCGAGGCGTCGCACCCCGGGCGAGACCTCGACCTCGGGGCGCGGTCTGCTGCTTCTGGACGCGGTCGCCACACGCTGGGGCATCGAACCCCGCGGTGAGGGCAAGGCCGTCTGGTGCGAGATGGGTCCAACCTCTCCGGACGCCGCCATCGCGCCGACCAACGCCTCGGTTGCGCCCGGTCCCATGGACCCGGCGCAGCCATGAGGAACGCTGTGAGGGGCGTACCGCATCGATCCCGATGCGGTACGCCCCTCACCCGGCCTGCCGGAACTCGCCCGTCGGGCCGGACTGCCGGGATGCGTCAGTGCTGCGCGGAACGGCGCTTACGGACGGACCACAGGATGCCGCCGCCGGCGAGCAGAACCGCGACCGCGGCACCCCCGATGACGGGCGTGGCGGACGACGAACCGGTCTCGGCCAGGTCGGGCGCGCTGGGGCTCGGCGCCGCCGGGGCGGGCGCTGTCTCCGTAGCGGTCTCGCTCGGCGTGGCACTCGGCTCGGGGGTCTGCGTGGCCGACGGCTCAGTACTCGGAGTCGCCTCGGTCGGCGTGGGCGACGGAGTATTGTCCTCGCACACCGGGGCCGTCTTCGTCTCGTCGCGCGAGAACTTCTCGCCGTCTCCGGCCTTGACGACGAGCCGGACCGTCAGCTCCTTGTCGTGCGAAGGCAGCTGGAGAGGCGTCTTCGTGTGGAACTCCCGACCGAACGTCGTCGCGGGGAGCAGTTCCTTGCCGCCCACCACGGAGACGGTCACGACGTTGGCGACGTCGCTCGAGTACTGGGTCAGGTCGACGCTCACGTCGGAGCAGGTCACAACCCAGGTGGGGGTGTGAGCTGCGGCCGGACCGGCGGAGATGACCCCGCCGGTCAGGCCGACAACCGCAGCGGCCGCGAATGCTCCCGCGCCACGCCACGATCTCCTGGGTATGGTCATGGATTCTTCCTTCATACGAGTTTCCCCGCCGGACTGGCGGTGGGGCGCACAGTACTGCCCCCGCCGACCAGGTGTGCACCCACCCCACGCACCATCGGACGCACCAACTGTTGCCACATCACCGCGACTTATGACATGGCGGACACGCCGGGACGCGGGCAGGCACTGCATGGGGTGGCGCGATGGGAAGGTGACCGGTACATATATCTGTTGTTGCACCCTGCACCCAGCCTGGAGCCCGTCCCATTTATGCGATTGCTGTTGATCCGTCACGGTCAGACGCCGTCCAACCTCGGCCACTTCCTGGACACCGCGCGTCCCGGCCCCGGGCTCACCGGCCTGGGTCTACGCCAGGCGGCCGAGCTGCCGGCCGCCCTGGCCGGTGAGGACATTCGCGCCCTCTACGCCTCGACGCTGACGCGCACTCAGCTGACGGCGGCGCCCCTGGCTGCCGAGCGGGGTCTGGAGGTCCACATCCGGGACGGCATCCGTGAACTTTCCGCCGGGAAGTTGGAGATGCGCGCCGACCGGGCGGCGGTGGCGGAGTATCTGATGACGGCATTCGCCTGGTCCGCCGGAGACACGGCGAGACGTATGCCGGGCGGCGAGAGCGGCGCCGAGGCACTGGCCCGCTTCGACGCTGTGGTGGCGGAGGCCGCCTCGGCCGCCGGACCGGCCCGCACGGGAACGGCGGCCCTGATCAGCCATGGCGCGGCGATCAGAATGTGGGCGGCAGCCCGTGCGCACAACGTCTCGGTGGACTTCGCCGCCGCACGGGCCCTCGACAACACGGGGGTGGTGGTGGTCGAGGGCACGCCCGAGGATGGCTGGAACGCGCTGTCCTGGGCCGGCACGGTGGTCACTCCGGGGACCAGGAGCGGCGTGGAGGACGCCGGACCTGCGGGTCGTACGATCTCCGGTGTCGGTGACTGAGCGGCTCGGCGAGCTCCACGCCCCTGTGCCCAGAATGGCCTAGGCCGCCTCAGCAGTCCCAGCGGACCCACATGGCTCCCCGTCGCCTTGAGACCCTTTCAGAGGGACTTGTGCATGATGTGCAGGCCGACGTAGCCCTCGACGGGGTGGTTGAATCCCTCCGGAAGCGTTCCCAGTACCTCGAAGCCGAGCGAGCGGTACAGCCGCACGGCGCGGGTGTTGGTCTCCACCACGGCGTTGAACTGCATGGCACGGAAGCCCGCTTTCCGCGCCCACTCCACGGTGTATTCGCACAGGACACGGCCCACACCCCGGCCGGAGTGCCGCGAGTCGACCATGTAACTGGCGCTGGCGATGTGCGAGCCGTTACCCATGTGGTTCCGGTTCATCTTGGCCGTGCCCAGGACTGTCCCGGCGTCATCGACCGCGACGACCGTACGGTTCGGCGCGGACATGAGCCACCACTCCCTGGCGTCGTCCGCGCCCAGGTCCAAGGGATAGGTGAACGTCTCGCCCGCGGCGACGATTTCATTGAAGAACGGCCAGATGGCGGGCCAGTCCTCCGCGGTGGCTTCCCTGATCAGCATGGGGTAACGATGCCCGTGCGAACGGGCCGATCGCAAGCACTCAATGATCTCGGCTCCGTCGCCTGCCCAGTCCGATCCGGGCAAGCAGACCAGGCCCGGCCACGGGCGGCACAGCGGCTCGGCCCGGCGCTCGGCCGACCGCCCTCACCTGTACGGGCGCAGGTACAGGCACGGGCACGCTCGCAGGTTCGCCGCCGGGCCGGGGAGCAGAGCGGCACTCCCTGGCCCGGTCCAGCTCCATGGCCAGGTTCACCCGCCGCCACAGGATTTCGTCCGGATCGTCCGCAAGCACCAGCTGCCCCATGGTCTCCCTTCCGGACACGGATCCAGGCCGTCCGAAGGAAGGTTCCGGCCGGACACGCGCAAGGTAGGCGCGTTCGTAGGGGTCATCCACTACCTCCGCGAGCTGGACCGCATCCAGAGCAGACGCCTGCACCGCAGCACGCACCCATGGATCCTCCGTCCGGCTCAACAGCCTGTCGATCCTGCGCGAACGCCAGTTGCGCGCACGCCAGTCGACGCCGGCCTCCAGCATGGTCCGCATCCCGACCGGGCTCTTTCCGGCGAGCAGATCGGGCTCCCTCGCGCCGAATCCTGCGAGTTCGTCCACGAGATAGAGCCAGACCACCGCGCGGTATCGGTTCAGATAGAACGCCACCGGTGAGATGCACCCGATCCGGGCGAGCGCACTGAAGCGGACACCGCTGATGCCGAGCAGGGCGGCGCCCTCCGCCGTCCCTGCCGTGCGCACCCTGTCCCGGAGTGATTCGGGGAACCCGGCCATGGCTCGCAGCCTGTCGACCTCCTCCCCTCGGACCCGCGGCCTGCCGACGCCCGGCCACGCTTCCGCGCTGATCAGTCCGAGATGGACGGCAAGATCGAACTCGCCGCGCTTCAACTCCAGCGCCTGCGCGGCACGCCCGGCGGCCAGTGTGTTCCCCGCACCCCCGCCCGCTGCTGTGTCCCTGCGCTCCGCTCCTGCGCCGACGGTGCGTGTGGCTTCCTTGACAGCCATGACTGGCCTCCCCCGTGAGGTCGAATACTCTCTGTGACCACGGTAGCCAGGGGAGGCAGATCCCGCTGCCCCTGTGGATAACTCCGAGTGTTCAGCGAAAAGCTCAGGTCAGAGGCGTTCGGCTCGCTCCGCGCCTTGCCGTGCCGTAACACCGAGGTGCTCGCCCACGCGATTGACCAGCAGGGTCATCTCATAGGCGACCTGGCCGACATCAGCCTCTGCGGAACTCAGTACGCACAGGCAGCTGCCGTCTCCCGCCGCCGTCACGAAGAGCAGCGCCTCATCGAACTCCACCATGGTCTGGCGCGCTCTGCCGGCCCCGAAGTGACGCCCCGACCCCCTGGCCAGGCTGTGCAGTCCGGACGAGACCGCCGCAAGGTGCTCGGCGTCCTCGCGTGCCAGTTCGGTGCTGGCCCCGGTGACCAGCCCGTCGTTCGACAGCACCAGAGCGTGCTGTACGTGTTCCACTCGGCTGGTGAGATCGTCAAGGAGCCAGTCAAGTCCCCGGTCCATCGGCATGTGCTCGTCCTCCCCGTTCGTCCGTTCCCCGCGTCGATGGGCAAGCCTTGCGTACGGCTCCCTCGCGGGCAAGCGCCTCCCGGTCTCCGGGGCGTCGCTTCACGCCATGCTGCGTTTCTCGTCCGAAGATGGGCTCATGGCACACCACATGACTCAGGACGAATGGCGGGCGTTCCTCTTGGAGGGAACCCGCACCGCCAAGGTTTCGACCGTACGAGCGGACGGAAGCCCGCACATCGCTCCCGTCTGGTTTCTGCTCGACGATGACGATCTGCTCTTCAATACGGGGAAGGAGAGCGTCAAGGGCCGCAATCTCGCGCGTGATGGACGGGTGTCGATCTGCGTGGATGACGACCGGCCTCCTTTCGCGTTCGCGGTGCTTCAAGGGCGGGCGGAACTGAGCGAGGACCTCGGCGAATTGCGGCACTGGGCGACACGCATCGCCGGCCGCTACATGGGCCCGGATGCGGCCGAGGAGTTCGGGGCACGCAATGGTGTAGCCGGCGAGCTCGTCGTGCGCGTGCGCATCGACAAGGTGCTGGCCATGGCCGAGGTGGCCGGCTAGACCGCGATGCCCGGGCGGCACACGTTCAGGCCATCCGGCTCATTGCGTGCCACCCTGCCCCACGGAGTCGAGCAGCCGGGCGGTATGCATCCGCCCGGCGTACTCGACCATACGGATGAGGACTTCTTTTCCGGAGGCTCGGTCGCGTGCGTCGCACAGCACGACCGGCGTGCCACGGTCGAGGTCGAGTGCGCGGGAGACGTCGTCCTCCCCGTAGGCACGTGCTCCCGCAAAACAGTTGACGGCGACGACGAACGGAATGCGGCGGTGTTCGAAATAGTCGACGGCCGGGAAACAGTCCTCGAGCCTCCGGGTATCGGCCAGTACAACCGCTCCGAGCGCACCTGTGGACAGCTCGTCCCACAGAAACCAGAAGCGGTCCTGCCCCGGGGTGCCGAACAGATAGAGCGACAGGCCGGACCTGATGGTGATACGGCCGAAGTCCATGGCCACGGTCGTGGTGGTCTTCTGATCCACTCCGCCGGTGTCGTCCACGGACTGCCCCGCCTCGCTGAGGAGTTCTTCGGTGCGCAACGGCCGGATCTCGCTGACCGCGCCGACCAGGGTCGTCTTGCCGACGCCGAAGCCGCCGGCGACCAATATCTTCAGGGCAAGGGCCGTGGTGTCCTCGGTCTGTTCCCCACCCGTGCTGTCCACATGCTCGGAGGACATCGATCACTTCTCTCGCCAGTGCCATCAGTAGGGGCGACAGCATGGCAAGGAGCAGCCGCCGCCGTAGGGAGTGAACGGTTTTTGACCGATGTGACCGGACGGGCCCGTTCGTTGTTCGCATTCGGTCGCTCCCGTCGGTTTTCGCCTCGGTATTCAACTTGGTATTCGACGCGAAGTGGCAGTACGGACGACCATCGCGCAGGCGCCCGTCACAGCGCCCGCAGGCCGTCGATCACCTCACGCAGGATCCGCTCGTCGGGCAGCTGCGCCGGGGGCACAGGACGGCTGACCCGCACGAAGCCGGCTTCGAGCAGATCGCCGAGGAGCACCCTCACCACGCCGACGGGCAGGTCGGCGTCGGCGGAGAGTTCCGCGACCGACTGGGTCTCGCTTCGGCACAGCGTCAGCAGGGCCCGGTGTTCCGGGCCGAGCAGGCCCTCGCCGGAACTGTCCGGGGCGTCGTCGTCGACCGCCACGAGCGCGATCAGGTCGAAGCGCACCCCACTGGGCCCCGGCTCGGTACGGCCGCCCGTCACGGCGTAGGGGCGGACCAGCGGGCCTGCCTCGGCGTCGTACCACTGGCTGCCCGGCGCTGTGCCGTCGTCGCTCATGCCCATGCGCACGCCCGCCCCCTCAGCCGGTTGCCGGTGGTTCGACGAGCCTCGCCGGGGTGGCGAGGTGCTCGCCCACCCGCTTCACCAGACGCGCCATCTCGTAGGCCACGAGGCCGATGTCCGCGAAGGCCGTGCTCAGCACGGCGAGACAGGATCCGTCGCCGGCTGCTGCGACGAACAGAAAGCCCTCGTCCATCTCGACCATCGTCTGGCGCACTCCCCCGGCCCGGAAGTGCCGGCCCGCCCCCTTGGCAAGGCTGTGGAAACCCGACGCCACAGCTGCGAGGTGCTCCGCGTCCTCCCTGCTGAGGGCACTGGACGCACCGACGGCCAGCCCGTCGTTGGACAGCACGACGGCGTGCCGGACCTCGCCGACCCGTGCGACAAGATCGTCCAGCAGCCAGTCGAGTTCGCCGGAGCCGCGGGAAGCCGCTGCCCTCTCGTTCGCGATCATGCCTGGTCTCCTTCGGTGTACGGCCGGATACCGGAATCGGGTCCGGGTGTGCTGCTGCCCGGTGCGGTCCCGCCGCCGCGGACCCATCCGTTGCGGTAGGCGGTCATGCGGTCGCGAGCCTGTTCGGGCGTTCGTTCGACCGGGGGCGTCGACCCGTGGTCGCGCGTCTCGCCCCGTTCCGGGCGCGGCTTCTCGCGCAGCTGGGGTACGAGGCTGGCCTGGCGGACGCGACGCGGCAGCTCACCGTCCTTGTCCGAGGGACCCGAGGGACCCGAGGGACCCGAGGGACGTGCACGCCGGTGCAGCGTGGTGACCGGCGCAGGTGCGGCCTTCGGCCCGGTACGCGTCTCGACGGGCGTACGCGGCTCGAGCGCCGGCACCGCCACCGGGGCGGGGAATGCGGTGGGACGCGGGGCCACGGGACGTGGCCCCGATCCCGGCGCCCGGCCGTCGCCGTCCCTGACCACCGTTGTCCCGGGGTCGGCGCCCACCGGAGCGGCCGGCTCCCCTGCCGGGAGTCCGCTCTGGAGCAGCGCGGTCGGCAGCAGCACCACCGCCGTCGTGCCCCCGTACGGCGAGGTGCGCAGCTGAACCTTGATGTGGTGGCGGACGGAGAGTCTGCTGACCACGAAGAGCCCGAGCCGGTCGCTGTCGAAGAGGTCGAGCGCTTCCGACTGCTCGATGCGCCGGTTGGCCTCGCCGAGGAGTTCCTTGCCCATGCCGAGCCCACGGTCCTCGATCTCCAGGGCGTACCCGTTGCCGACCGGTTCGCCGCTGATGCGCACCTTGGTGTGCGGCGGGGAGAACTGTGCGGCGTTCTCCACGAGTTCGGCCAGGAGGTGGGTGAGGTCGGCCACCGCCGCCCCCTTCACGCCCGCCTCCGGCAGCATCCGCACCTCCACGCGTGCGTAGTCCTCGATCTCGGAGACGGCGGCACGCACAACATTGGTCAGTGGTACGGCCATCCGCCAGGCGCGCCCGGGTGCCGCTCCGGAGAGAATGATCAGGCTCTCCGCGTGTCGCCTCATCCGGGTCGTCAGGTGATCGAGCCGGAACAGGTCGCCCAGCTCGTTGGGATCGTCGGCGCGGCGCTCCATGCCGTCGAGAAGGGCGAGCTGGCGGTGGACGAGGACCTGGCTGCGGCGGGCGAGATTGACGAAGACTCCGGAGATTCCGCTGGCGAGTTCGGCACGTTCGACTGCGGCGCTGAGCGCGGCACGGTGGACGGTGTCGAGGGCTTCGCCCACCTGGCCGATCTCGTCGTGGGAAGACCTGCCGACAGGCGCCTCCGCCCTGATGTCCAGTTCCTCGCCGGCGCGCAGTCGTTGCATGGCGCGGGGCAGTTTGCGCCGGGCGATCTCCAGCGCGCTGTTGCGGAGGCTGACGAGCTCGACGACGAGCGCCCGGCCGATGCGCACGGAGATCACGAGTGAGGCGGCGACGGCGAAGAACCCGAAGAGGACAGCCGCTCCGGCAGGACTGAACAGTGCCCGGGCGAGAGGGTCGGCACGGTCGGCGGCGCGCTCGACCGCGCCGGTCTCTATGGAGCTCAGCTCCTCGCGTACCGCGGTCGCGTCGCGCTCCCATTCCGCGGCGGACACCGCCTGCGCGGCTCTGCGGCCCGGCGCTGCCTGCAGCACCTCGTCCTCGGCTGCCATGATCCTGCGGTAGGCGCCGCGTTCGGTGAGGGCCCGCCAGGCACCTCGGCCGGTGCTCGGCAGGTCGGCGCCGGCCGATGCGGCGAGGCTCCGGCGGGTCGCCACCGCGCCGGTGAAGTTGCGGAGCCGCTCGCCGTCGAGCGTCCCGGTGAGCCCGGCGGAGGCCAGCAGCGCCTCCTCGCGCGCCAGCATCTCACCGCTCCGCCCCAGTTCGAGCAGGACGCGGGACTCGGACCCGAGCTCGGTGTCCTGAATGCCGGTCAGCGCACCGGAGACACCGAACGCCGCGGTGATGGCTTCGGAGTACTGCGTGAATGCGGCGTCCGCTTCGGCGCGTTGATCCGCGTCCCGGTCCCGGGGGCCGCCGGTGGGAGGGGCCAGGAGACGGCTGCGCAGGGTGCGCAGTTGCTGGGTGTGCTCCAGGAAGGTGCTGAGCCGGCCCGCCACCCCCACGGGAAGATTGCCTGCGTCGGCGACCGTGTGCCGGTCGCCCAGGCGTAGCGCGCCGAGCGTGGCATCGGTCCGCCTCGCCTGCCGCTTCAGGTCGGCGGCGTGTCCGGTGCCCGGGGCCACCGACTGGCGCAGTGCCGCCTCGCGTTCGATCTGCAATGCGGCGACGGCCGCCGAGACCGGTGCTCGCACGGTGTGGTCCACCCGTTGCAGTTCGCGCAGTCGGGCCACGTCCTGCGCCGTGGTGACGGTGGCGAAGCCCCAAAGGACAAGCAGCGAGACGACGGGGACCATCAGCAGGGAAATGACCTTGGCCCGCACGGTCCTGGGGCGCAGGGACCCGCGACGCGCCGGGGGATCGTCCGGGGCCGGCGACCGGGCCTGGTGCTCGGTGCGCTCGTCGGCCGGCCGTCCTGCGTGCGCGCGGCGTCCGCGCGGCGGTGGCGCGGGCCGTTCGACGTGCGCACCGGAGTCCGGGGTCGTCGTGCGGGGTGTGCGCATGGCCTCCTCGTTCCAGGTGTGGAGCTCTGTGCCCCGAGTGCTGTGTACGGCGGGGTGCCGCGCGGTACGGGCGTCAGGGCGCCGCTGCCGCCGGGGTCCGTTCGGCGGTGTCCTCCACGTGGTCGCGGGCCGCAGGTGACAGTGCGACGAACGCCGAAGTGAGAAAGAGGTACGAGCCCAGGCCCACGGCGAGGGGGAAGATGAACTGCATCACTGTGGCTCCGGGGAGCTCGGATCCCGAGGGCGCGACCCGGACTTTTACCGCCAGCATTCCGGTGTAGTGCATGCTGCTGACTGCCGCGCCCATGACGAGGGACGCGAGGGCCACAGCCCCCGGCGACCTGATGTTCAGTGCCGCCCAGAGTGCCGCCGTCGCGGCGACGACGGCGATCGTCACCGAGAGCGCCACGAGCAGTGGGTCGTAGGCAACGGTGCCGTGCAGCCGCAGCGCGGCCATGCCGAGGTAATGCATGCTGGCGACTCCGAGCCCGGTGGTAAGGCCGCCGACCAGGAGCGCACGCGAGCGGTCACGGCTGTAGCCGACGACGAAGACTCCGGCCCCGACCACCACCATGGCGACCAGCAGGCTGAGCAGGGTGAGCGGCACGTTGTAGCGGATGTCGGTACCGGTGACGCCGAAGCCGAGCATGGCGACGAAGTGCATCGTCCAGATGCCCGTACCGATGGCGGATGCGGCGGTGAACAGCCAGTTGCGGCGCGAACGGCCGCTGGTGGCGAGCGCGCGCACGGTGCAGCGAAGACCGAGTGCGGCGCCGATCGATGCCATCGCGTACGACAGCGCGGGTGTCAGCCAGCCGAAGGTGGCGTGGTCCAGGTGTCCCATGGATCGGGGACGCTAGCCCGCTCAGGGGCGTGTGCCAGGGGCGCATTTCGAAAGGTGCTGAAATATGACAGAGAGATGTTCCCGAACGATCGGGGCAGGTTCGAACGTGCGCGCCGATTCGTGCCGTTTCGCTCGGGTGCGGACTACGCGATCATGTCCGTATGGCCGACGACCACACACATGTCCAGGATTTCTTCTCGGTCCGAGCAGCGGACTGGGACAGCCGGTTCCCCGATGACGGGCCCGCGTACGCCGCCGCCGTCGGCGCACTCCGGCTTCGGCCGGGCGACGCCGTTCTCGACGCGGGCTGCGGGACGGGGCGCGCGCTGCCGCACCTGCGGACCGCAGTAGGGCCCGGCGGCACGGTGCTCGGCGCCGACCTCACACCCGCCATGCTCAATGCGGCGGCACGTGCGGGGCGGGGCGCAAGTGGTGCCCTGCTCCTGGCCGATGTGGCACAGCTGCCGCTGCGCGCCGGAACGCTCGACGCGGTGTTCGCGGCCGGCCTGATCTCCCATCTCGCGCGCCCCGAGCGGGATCTGCGCGAGCTGGCACGCGTTGTGCGTCCCGGTGGCCGGCTGTCCCTGTTCCATCCGATCGGCCGGGCAGCGCTGGCCGCACGGCACGGCCGAGACATCTCGGACGACGATCTGCGGGCGGAGCCCCGCCTCGTTCCCCTGCTGGCACGTGCGGGGTGGGATCTGGACTCGTACACCGACAAGGACGACCGCTTCCTGGTCCTCGCCGTGCGCGCGCGCTGAGCGGCCACCGTCACACCGTGCGCGCGCGCTGAGCGGCCACCGTCACATCGGGCACGCGCGCTGAGCGGCCACCGTCACACCGGGCGCGCGGCGATGGCCCCTACCAGCGCGTCCGGCCGGTCGAACATGAGGGTATGTCCGGCCTCCGGGACGGTCTCCACCCGTACACCTGCGGCCGTCAGCTCTTCCTCGCCCGGGAGTTCACCGCTCAGTGCGCCCTGCAGGAACACACGCTCGGCCGGCGACTCCATCAGCATCCGGCGCATGGTCGGCTCGGTGCCCCGCATCAGGCAGATCGCCGAGCGGTGCAGTGCCAGCGGATCCGTGAGCCGCATGGTCGCGGCCCAGGCCGGACCCACCCGTGCCAGCACGCGGGCGAAGCCGCCGCCGTGGACGAACTCCTCCTCGGTCAGCGAGGCGATACCACTGCTCCCCGCGGTGACCGGCGGGTGCGGGTCGAGGTTGGCCTCGGTGAGGACGAGGCGCCGGACCAGCTCCGGACGCCGGTGCGCCAGGACGATCGCGACCGCGCCGCCCATGCTGTGGCCGATGAGGTCCGCGGCGCGCACCCCCGCTCCGTCGAGCGCGGCAGCCAGCGCGTCGGCGTGCTCCTCCAGCGTGTAGCCGAAATCCTGGGGCCGGTCACTGATGCCGTGCCCGGGAAGGTCGACAAGGAGTGAACGGCGGCCGGACAGAGCCGGGTCGGCCGCAATGTGCGCGTGGTAGACGGCGGACATCGCTCCGAGCCCGTGTACGTACACCGCGGCCACGCCGGCGTCGTCGGGCGTACCGCCCGACTCGGTCCATCGGATCGAACTGCCCCGCTGATCGAACTGCGCCTCGTGCACAGGTCCACTCCCCACTCGTCGACGTCCCACTTCACCGAAGCATACATCGACACCGATGTATTACCGCAACGATGTACCACGCCCATGGGGCAGAATGTGGGCATGCTGGAGCTCTCCATCCTCGGATTCCTGTACGACACGCCTCTGCACGGCTACGAACTGCGCAAACGCATCACGGCTCTGACCGGACATGTGAGGCCGGTCGCGGAAAGCACGCTGTACCCGGCCATCAAGCGGCTGGAGAAGGCAGGGCTGTTGGCCAGGGAAACGCAGCCGGGCAGCACGGCGGCACCCCGTCACGTCCTGACGTTGACCGAGACAGGCAGAACGGAGTTGCGGCGCCGTCTGGCCGAACCGGCACGGGGCGACATCACCGATGAGAACCGCTGGTTCGCGCTCCTGGCGTTCCTGCGCCATCTGCCGGACCCGTCGGCCCAGGCCGGCGTGCTCCGGCGGCGGTTGGCCTTCCTGGAGGAGCCGGCGAGCTTCTTCTACGCCGGGGACAGGCCGCTGCGCGCCGAGGAACTGGACGATCCCTTCCGCCGGGGCATCCTCACGATCGCCCGGGCGACCAGCGAGACCGAGCTGAGGTGGCTGCGCGCCACCCTCGACTCACTCGACCGGAGTGTCTGAGGGCCGGCCGTGCGGGACCGGGCACCCTCGGACGCCCGGCGTGGGGAATGTACCGAGCCCCGCGACCTCGTACCCGTTCGGGTAGCCCTTGATCTCGGGGTTCTGGCGGGCGTAGTGCGCGGTGGAGCGCGGCGGCAGGAGCCGCACGGCACGGGCCCTCAGGAGCAGCGCTCCGCGGGTCAGTCCCCGGGCGAAGGGGCCGGGACGTTCGTAGCGGAACGCCCGCAGCAGCGACTCGTCGAGCAGTGCGAGAGCGGCCTTGCGCACGACGGGCGCGAGCGGGCCCGGATACCAGGAGCCCATGAGGGCCAGCGTGGCGTCGGAGACCGCACGTGCGCCCTCGTCCCAGCCGAAGTACTCCTCCTCATAGGTGTCGAGGGTGCGTTCGAAGTCCTCGTACGTCTGCGGCACGTCCTTGATGCCCAGGTGCGTGCCGAGGGTGCGGTAGTAGGCGGCGAAGGCGCGCAGCTCGTGGCCGGACAGTTTGCGCCAGCCATAGGCATCGAGCCAGCGCTTGGGGGTGACGACGAAGGTGCACAGCACGTAGCGCATGTCGCCGTCACTGATGTCGTAGCTGCGGTGCATCCGGTTGATCCGCCGGACCGCCGTGCGTCCCGCCTCGCTGTCGAATCCGTGCTCCACGACGGCGTCGAGGAGAAGTGCGGTGTCGTCGTACCGCTTCTGTGAACGTTCCGTCAGTTCCCCTGTCTCCGCGAGGAGTCGGCCGATGCTGGGGACGGCATAGGTGCGGTACAGGGCGAGTTCGAGTGCGCGGGTGATGTCCCAGGGGAATTCGTACGTCACGGTGAGCCGGTAGATCTCGAGGAAGTCCCGCTCCGGGTCGAGCCGCTGGATCTCCTTGAGCCGTTCGAACCGCTTCACCCTGGTTGTCCCCTCGTCGGCCGGAGGCACAACCCTACGCGGGCCGGACTGACGGGCACCACGGTGCGAGGGGCACCACGGTCCGAGGGCCGCTCCGGTGCGAGGGGCGCTCCGGCGCGCCGGAGCGAGCCCCGGCGGCCTCCCGTCACCGGGGCAATGCCGCTCGTCAGGGCCTCGACGGCAGGGTTACCGAGTAGTTAAGGTGCGCCGACGGACGAAGCTGTGAGGAAAGAGGAGGATGCTGTGGCCGGGCCCGACGAGGCGGTCACCGACGACGACGCACTGTTTGTGCTGACCGCGGTGCTGCTGACCCCCGCGCAGTTCCCGAGCGTGCTCGGCGACGACTACGTGGCCGCGTGCGGCGCGCTCGGCCTCGAGCCGTATGCCGAGGGGTACGGTCTTGTGCTCGGCCAGGACGGCGGCGGCGCCCGCTGGACGGTCGTCGTCGACGACGTCTCGCTGGTGGCCGTCGCCATCGCCTCCTGGGACTGCGGCATGGAGTACGACCTCTCCCCCGACGACCGCTCGGTGGTGTGCGCTCTGCCGGGCTGGCCGCTGGCCCTGGCGGTCGCGGCGCCCGGCGTTCCCGAGCCGCACGACCCGACACCGGACCCGGCCGCCGAGGGAACCGACCCGGCACCCCTGGCGCCGCCGGACACCGAGGTCTGGGGAGCGGCCCAGCGGCGTCTCGGTGCGGACGAGATCGCCCTGCAGTGGGCCGTCTGGCGGGAGCAGATCGACGACGAGACCGCATTCGGGCGATCCGTGGACGAGTCCCCGGGCGGCGGGACCCCCTCGGGGGACGCGCAGAACGGTGCGGAGGCCGAGGATACGGCCGGGGGAGACAACGCCTCCAGCAGTCATCCAGGCTTGCGCAGAGCGCTCGAAGAGGCCCGCGCGTACGTCACGAACCCGCCCCCTCCCGGCCGCATCCGCTCCGCGTTCGCCCCGGGCGGAGCCCGTACGCTGCGCGCGGACGGTCCCGGCTGGTCCCTGGTGGCCAGGACCGACGACATCGCGTTCATCCTGCTGGACGAGGAACCTGGCGAGGTCCTGCCCGTCGGCCGCGGTCCCGAACTGCCGGGGTTGCTGAAGTCGCTCGACGAGCTGGCCGTCCGGCCTGCGTGAGCCCGAAGCACATGCAGGCGGGCCCGGACGGCTCACAGTGCGTCGCCCGCCCAGTACGGCCACCGTGCGTTACGGGGGCATGCGCGCCCCCACCAGGTGCTCTGCCGTCCCGGCCCCGGAGCAGGGGGCACGCTCCGCGCGAGCGGCCGTCACCCCCTGCTCAGGTTCGGCTGACCGGTCGGCCGTAGGTACTACACCCGCTCCAGCGGACGGTGCGGCTCTGCGGGCAGTTCGGCCTTGACCGGGTCACCGGGCCGCACGGCTCCGCCGACCTTGACGATGCCCATGATCCCGGCCTTCCGCACGACGCTGCCGTCGTCGTTCCTCCCGACGACCCGCTTGAGCAGTCCGTCCTGGAACTGGTCGATCTGCAGGCACGGGTTGCGCAGGCCCGTCACCTCGACGACTGCCTCGTCGCCGAGGTGGAGCAGCGTGCCCACCGGGAGGGCGAGAAGGTCGATGTCACCGGTGGTGACGTTTTCCCCCAGGTCGCCCGGAGCAACGTCGAATCCCGCGTCCCGCAGCTCCGCGAAGAGCTCCTGATGGATCAGGTGGACCTGACGCAGATTGGGCTGCGTCGGGTCCTGGGCCACTCGCGACCGGTGTTTGACCGTGACACCGGCGTGGACATCGCCCTCCACACCGAGCCCGGCCAGCAGCGTGATGCCGGCTCGGTTCGGCTTGGTGAACGAGTACACGCCGTTGCTGCTGACTGCCACAACTGTGCTGTTCAGCGCCCTATCTCCTTACGGCTGATCCTGCGGAGCCTGCGCCGCTGGGCCGGATCGAGCATCAGGTAGCCCACCGTGGGCACCCCGACAAGGACGAGCAGTGACCACCAGAATCCGATGAACGGAATCAGGACGACTGCCGCGACGACTCCCCCGATGGCGATCTTTGCACCGTTCGACATGATCCATGCCTCCTCCGCGGCCGGAGCCGCTCCTGGTGTGAGAACGCCCGCGACCGTTCATCGGTTCCAGCAGGCCGCTCCCGTCTAACGCAGCGGCTCGCCGACCTCGTGCATGTGCTCCAGGGCCTGCCGGTAGGACTCGATGAGGCCGGTCTCCGCGTACGGCATCCCGATCTCCCGGCAGTGGGCCCTGACCAGCGGCTGCGCCAGACGCAGATGGGGTCGGGGCATGCTCGGGAAGAGATGGTGCTCGATCTGGTAGTTGAGGCCGCCGAGGAACCAGTCGGTGAGGACGGCGCCGCGTACGTTGCGCGAGGTGAGGACCTGGCGCTGCAGGTGGCCCCAGCGGTCGCCGTCCGGGTCGGGCATCTCCATGCCCTTGTGGTTCGGCGCGAAGGCCATCCCCAGGTGGAGGCCGAAGAGTGCGTGGTGCACGAGGGCGAAGACGACTGCCTTGCCCAGCGACATGGTGGTGAGCAGCAGCGTCACGTACAGCGCGAGGTGACCGGCCAGCAGCAGACCGGAGAGTGCACGCTCGCGGACGGGCTGGCGCCGCAGGAACTGGAAGCCGTAGATCTTGAGGGCGATGCCCTCGAGGAGCAGCATCGGGAAGAAGAGCCGTGCCTGGTTACGGGTGAGCCAGCGGGCGAAGCCCTCGCGCTGGGCCGCCTGCTTCTGCGTCCACACCAGGGCGCCGACCCCGACATCGGGGTCCTTGTCGATGTGGTTGGGGTTGGCGTGGTGGCGTACGTGCTTGTCGTTCCACCAGGCCTCGTTCATACCGAGGAGCAGATTGGCGTGGATCAATCCGACCATGCGGCTCGCCTTGCGGTCGCCGGATATCTGCGCGTGGCCGGCGTCGTGCCCGAAGAAGGCGGTACGGGTCCACAGGATGGCCAGCGGAAGGGCGAGGAACAGGGTCCACCAGGTGTCGCCGAGAAACACCATGCCGGTGATCACCCCTCCGAGGACGACCAGGTTGGCGGCGATGCCCGCCGCGTACCAGCCGGTGCGTCGCTCCAGGAGTCCTTGGCTCTTCACGGCCTTCAGGAGCGGGGCGAAATCACTGCCGGAGGCCGGGGAAGCTCCCGGTCCCTCCGATCCGTCACGGGTGTGCTGCGCAACGGTGGCTACCGCCTGGGGCATGACGTCTCCGGTTTCTGGGCATCTACGCTGACCTCGTCAAACGTACGGATGGCGGGCCTGCGGCTGCCATGACGGCACCACCCCGGTCCTAGGGGGGCCAGCCCCCTCCCCCCGTGGTGGTGCCGACTGCACCCCAAGCTTCAGAAGGCAGAAATGAGTGAGGTGGCTCACTGTGCATTTCTCCCGGAACGGGCCGTGGATGGAGTACCCTCGGCGACCCCGGGCTCACTAGTCAAATTTGAGGAATCTGACATCGCTGTGCACAGGCTCCCTGCGGCAACAACACATGACGAGATCGTTGAACTGTCCCGCTGCTCCGCAGTCTTCCTCCCCGCGGATCCGGCCCGTACCGGCCTGATCGCGTTCTGGAACCCGGACGGTAGCACCCCTCCAGACGGTCCCGGGAGTTCGACGGAGCTGACGGTCGTCGGAAGCGACGCCCACCCCTGCACCGTACCGGCGCTGGTTCTGCCGGTACGCGACGCGCTGCCCCTCCTCACACGGGCGCGCGCGAGCGCACATGCCTCCGCCGCGACGGCGTTCTGGGGCTCCGCCGGGGTGCTCGCCCTTCAACTCGTCGCGCGTGGGCTGGTCCTGCCGGGACTGAGTGCCGGGGACAACGACGCGTGGCGCGCAGGCCCGCTGACCGCGGACGACCTGGAGCGGATCAGGGTCCTGGCGGCTTCCATGCCGCCCACCGCGCACGCGGTGCCGCTCGACGCGGCAGCGGATCCGGTCATGCTTGCCGAACCCGAACCACTGCTGCGTTCGTTCTTCGATGCCGTCGCCGACGGGATGCCTCGCTCCCCGGCCGCCGAACTCGTCACGGGCGGACCCGCGTTCGCGGCCATGGCCGCCCAGCACCTGCCCGGACTGCGGCCATGGGCGGCCGATGTGGCCGCCGGGCACGACGCGGGTGTCCGGCTCTCGCTGCGTATCGAGGTGTCGGGGCTCACCGAGGCAGGCGCCGACGACAGTACGGGCGGTGGGCCGTCGTTCCGTGCCGTCCTGCAGATCCACAGCGTCCAGGATCCCGCCCTGGTCGCCGACGCGGCGGATGTATGGGCCGCCCGTTCCCCCAGCGCCTCGCTGTTCGGCCCGCGCGCCCGCATGGACGCCCTGCTGGCGCTGCGCCGCGCCGCCCGCGCCTGGCCTCCGCTGGCACCGCTGCTGTCTGCCGCCGTGCCGGATGCGGTCGAACCGGCCGACGAGGAGATCGCGGAGCTGCTCGGGCCTGCGGCCCGGGCACTCGCCGCGACGGGCGTTCAGGTGCACTGGCCCAAGGAGCTGGCCAGGAAGCTCACCGCGCGCGCCGTGGTCGGCCCCTCGGGCGCGTTCGGCCCGGACGATGGCGAAGGCGGCGCCCGTCGCCCCGCGAGGACGGAATCGGACACGCCCTCGTTCCTGTCCGCCGACGCGCTGCTCGCCTTCGACTGGCGGTTCGCCCTGGGGGACCAGAAGCTGAGCCGCGAGGAGCTCGACCGGCTCGCCGAGGCGGGCAGGCCCCTGGTCAGGCTGCGCGACCAGTGGGTCCTCATCGACCCGGAGGAGGCCCGGCGCGCCCGGGAGGCGCAGGACCGCAAGGTCACGGCCATCGACGCCCTCGGCGCCGTGCTGACCGGGACCACCGACATCGGTGGACGCCGCGTGCAGGTTTCGGCGACCGGCTGGCTCGAGGAGCTGCGTGAGCGGCTCGCCGATCCGGAGTCGCGGGACCTGCAGACGGTCGGTCAGCCGGCGGCCCTCTCAGCGAGCCTGCGCGACTACCAGCTGCGCGGCCTGAACTGGCTGCACACCATGACGTCGCTCGGCCTCGGCGGCTGTCTCGCCGACGACATGGGGCTCGGCAAGACCATCACCCTGATCGCTCTGCATCTGCACCGGCAGGGCATCGAGCACGCCGCCGGGCCCACGCTCGTGGTGTGCCCGACCTCCCTGATGGGCAACTGGCAGCGGGAGATCGAGAAGTTCGCTCCGGGCACGCCGGTGCGCCGCTTCCACGGTGCAGTGCGTTCCCTGGAGGACGTGGCGGACGGCGAGTTCGTCCTCACCACGTACGGCACGATGCGCCTCGACGCGGCACGGCTCGCACAGGCTTCGTGGGGCATGGTCGTCGCCGACGAGGCCCAGCACGTGAAGAATCCGCACTCGGCGACGGCCAAGCAGCTGCGGACCATCGGTGCACGGGCACGCGTCGCGCTCACCGGCACCCCTGTCGAGAACAACCTCTCCGAGTTGTGGGCCATCCTCGACTGGACGACCCCCGGGCTGCTGGGCAGCCTCGGTACGTTCCGTTCCCGGTACGCCGGAGCGGTCGAGGGCGGCAACGACCCTGCCGCAGGCGAGCGGCTGGCCGCACTGGTCCGTCCGTTCCTCCTGCGGCGCCGCAAGTCCGACCCGGGCATCGCCCCGGAGCTGCCGCCGAAGACGGAGACCGACCGGGCGGTTTCGCTGACGACGGAACAGACCGGTCTGTACGAGGCGGTGGTGCGGGAGGCCCTCGCCGAGATCTCCGGCGCCGACGGCTTCGCGCGCCGCGGACTCGTCATGAAACTGCTGACGGCGCTCAAGCAGATCTGCAACCATCCGGCGCAGTACCTCAAGGAGGAGCAGCCCCGGATCGCGGACCGTTCGGGCAAGGTGGAGCTGCTGGACGAACTCCTCGACACGATTCTGTCCGAGGGCGCGAGCGTGCTGGTGTTCACGCAATACGTACAGATGGCACGGCTGCTCGAACAGCATCTGGCCGCGCGCGGGGTCCCCACCCAGTTCCTGCACGGCGGCACGCCCGTCGCCGCGCGGGAGGCCATGGTGAACCGGTTCCAGGCGGGCGGGGCCCCGGTGTTCCTGCTGTCGCTCAAGGCCGCGGGTACGGGGCTCAACCTCACCCGGGCCGGCCATGTGGTGCACTTCGACCGCTGGTGGAATCCGGCCGTGGAGGCGCAGGCCACCGACCGTGCGTACCGGATCGGGCAGACCCAGCCGGTGCAGGTGCACCGGCTGATCGCCGAGGGAACCATCGAGGACCGGATCGCCGACATGCTGGCCCGCAAGCAGAAGCTTGCGGATGCCGTGCTCGGCGGGGGCGAGACGGCGCTGACGGAACTGACCGATGCGGAACTGGCCGACCTGGTCGAGCTTCGAGGGGGCGCACGATGAACGACAGTGACGGACCGGAGCGTACGTTTGCGGCCCTCCCGCCCGCAGCCGGCCGGGGATTCGCGTCGTCCTGGTGGGGGCAGGCATGGCTGAAGGCGCTGGAGGACACGGCGCTCGACGGTCAGCAGCTCAAGAAGGGCCGCAGACTGGCCCGGGAGGGCAGGGTCGGCGCGGTGTCCGTCCGGCCGGGCCGGATCACCGCGCTCGTACAGGACCGCGACTCGACCGCGTACCGGAGTGATGTGCTTCTCCCGCAGCTGAGCGAGGCGGAGTGGGACCGCTTCCTGGACATGGCGTCCGAGCGGTCCGGGCACATCGCCGCACTGCTCGACCGTGAGATGCCGCCGCATCTGGTGGAGGACGCGGCGGCAGCCGGGGTCGAACTGCTGCCGGGTATCGGTGGTCTGGAGCCCGAGTGCAGCTGTGAGGCCTGGGATCACTGCCCGCACACGGGAGCCCTGTGCTACCAGGTGGCGAGGCTTCTGGACCAGGACCCGTTCGTGCTGCTGCTGATGCGGGGGCGTGAAGAACGGCGGCTGCTCGACGAGCTCCAGGTGCGCAGCGCCGCGCGTGCGGTCCGCGAGGCGAGCGGTGCTGCTCCGGAGCCGGCGGACCCCCTGGCGGGTCAGGGCGTCCCGCACGGCGTCCGGGCCGATGAGGCGTTCGCCGCGCGGGACATCCTGCCGCCGCTGCCCGCTCCCCCGCCGCTGCCTGCGGAACCGGGTCTGCCGCCGTCGCTGGACGCGGAGACGGATCCGGTGGCGGGCGTCGATCCGGCCGCGCTGGAGGTACTGGCGGCGGACAGCGCCGTACGGGCCTTCGCGATGCTGGCGGATGCACTCGCAGAGGGTCACGAACGTCAGCCCGTGGCGCACGGGCTGACGCCGGAACAGGACGCGGTGCGGCTGGCTGCCGATATCCGGCCGGACGGGCAGCTGTCCACCCGCCTCGCCTCGGCTTCGGGACGGCAGCGGGCGGACCTCGACGCCGCCGTGCGGGCCTGGCAGTACGGCGGAACGGCCGCGCTGGCTGTGCTCGACGAGGAGTGGCTGCCGGGCCCGGAGGAGTTGGCGCGGGCCCGTGCGCAGCTGGCCGCCGCGTGGGAGGAGGGCGAGGGCCCGCAGCTGCGCGCCGCGTACAACCGCTGGACCGCGACGGGTTCCGGTGCGCAGGTGCGCTACGGGCGCGACGGACGCTGGTGGCCGTACCGCAAGGAGCGGGGCCGCTGGGTTCCGGCCGGGCCGGCGGACGACGATCCGGCGGGCGCGCTGGCCGGGGCACTGTCCGACGCCTGAGCAGCCGTCACGTTCCTCACCTGCTGCCCCCACGTTCAACTCGATGTCACCATGCGTTGAGGGTGGGGGCAGAGCCTGACGACCGTCCGAGCGTCAGTGCCACCAGGAGGCCCCATGTCCGCGCGCGTTGTCCGTCGTTCTCTTGCTGTCGGGCTGCCGCTCGCCCTGCTCTCCACGGTCTGTGTGGCAGCCACCGCGGCCGGTTCGCAGGACCGTCACGGTTCCACCGACCGTCCGGAGCGCACGGCACGGGTCACCGGCAGTGCGGTGCTCGGCGATGTCCCGCTGGCCGGATTCAGTAACAGCCTGCTGCCCGGTACGGTCTCCGACGACCGGGGCGTGATGCTGGGCGGCATCGGCAGCGACATCTACCCGGCGGGCCGCAAGGGCGAGTTCTGGACGGTGACGGACCGCGGCCCCAACGGCCAGATCAAGGTCGACGGCAAGAAGCGGCGTACCTTCCCCGTGCCGGGCTTCGACCCCGCGATCGTCAGGATCCGCGTCGACGGCAAGCGGATCGAGGTGCTGGACTCCCTGCCGCTGACCACGCGTTCCGGCGCTGCGGTGACGGGTCTGTCGAATCAGGAGAGCCGGGACGAGGCCCCGTACACCTATGACGCGCGGACTCCGCTCGCGTACAACCCGAACGGGCTTGACACCGAGGGCCTCGTGCGTGCGGCGGACGGGTCGTTCTGGCTGGTCGACGAGTACGGTCCGTCGCTCGTCCATGTCTCCCCGCGTGGCCGGGTCCTGACGCGATACGTACCGGAGGGCCTGGAGCTGAAGGGCGCCGGCTACCGGGTCGTCGAGGCGCTGCCCGGTGTGCTGTTGCACCGCAAGGTCAACCGCGGCTTCGAAGGGCTCGCCCTGCTGCCGGGCGGCGATCTGGTCCTCGCGGTGCAGAGCCCGCTGTCGCTCCCGGACCAGGACGCGGGCGAGGCTTCCCGCAACGTGCGTCTCCTTCGCTTCTCGACGGAGAAGCAGAAGGTGACCGCGGAGTACGCGTACCGCTTCGACCCGGTCGAGGTCGTCGACCCCAGCGAGGACGACACGTCCGAGCTGAAGATCTCCTCGGTCGTGGCGATCGGACGCGACAGCCTGCTGGTGGAGGAGCGCACCGACAAGTCGGCCCGGCTGCACAGGGTGACGCTGCCCGGCGGTTCCGGCATCCTCGGCTCGGAGTGGGACGATCCGGCCACCTCACCCGCGTACGAGGAGCTCGACGACCCCTCCGCGTCCGGGGTGCGGGTGCTGCGCAAGAGCCTGGTCGTCGACCTCGGCAGGCTCGAGGGCGTGCCCGGCAAGATCGAGGGAGTGGCCGTCACAGGCCGCGACACCCTTGCGGTCATCAACGACAACGACTTCGGGATGACGGACGGCGCGGAAGCCTTCGACGCGAACGGCCGACTGGTGGACAGCGGTATCGAGACATCGGTGACACTGCTCAAGCTGCCGCGACCGCTGGTCGGCTGATTCGCACAACTCACCATCACCGGGCACAGCCGCCAAGGGGCCGGCCGCTGTGCCCGGTGCTTTTGCGCGCGCGTGAGCGCGTCCGCTCGGTCCCGGGCAGTTGCCCTCTTCACCCGTACCGCAGCTCTACGGTGAGGCGGACGGTTACCCTGCCGTACATCGGACGGCCCGTCACGGACTACGGACGTCTCCCGAACAGGAGTGTCGATGCGCCGCAGAAGGATTCTCCAGAGTGCAGCGGTCACAGCCACCGCGGCCCTCTTGCCGGCATCGGTCCGAGCAGCCGCCGTCCCCACCGGCGACACGGACTACCCGTCGGCCCACTGGGCTCCGGCGTCCCCCTCCAACTACACGACGTCGAGCCGCCCTTCGGCGTATCCCGTCGATTTCGTCGTCATCCATGTCGCTCAGGAGACCTTCGCCGACACCATCGGCATCTTCCAGAATCCGGCGAAGCAGGTTTCAGCGCACTACGTGGTGCGCTCGACGGACGGATACGTGGCCCAGTGCGTACGCGAGAACAACATCGCTTGGCACGCGGGGAACTGGGACCACAACACCCGTAGCATCGGCATCGAGCACGAGGGCTGGGTGGATCAGCCCTCGTACTTCACCCACGCCATGTACGAGCAGTCGGCCAGGCTCACGGCGAACATCTGCGACCGCTACGGTCTGACCAAGGACCGTGCGCACATCATCGGCCACCACGAGGTACCGGGCAGCGACCACACCGACCCCGGGGTGAACTGGGACTGGGTGCGCTACATACGTCTCGTCAACCTGCTGTGAGGCCGCTGGCGCCCGCCCTGCCTCGAGCCGACGGGGTTGCGCCCACTCAGCCGTCCGGGCCCGCGTCCCCGCCCCGTTTCCGTACCGGAGCACGAGCGCCCGTGGCACTGTCCTGCGTGTCTTCCCCCGAAGCCTCCCCGTCCACCGGCGGCACCATCGCTCCGCCGCGCAGACGTTCCAGGTCGGAGGCGCGTACCTGTATCACCAGCAGGGCGATCAGTGCGGCGATGACGGCCAGGACAGCAGCGACGACAAACGCGCTGGAGACTCCCGAGGCCAGCACCTGGTCGCCCCAGGGGGCAGGAAGTTCGCCCGTCCTGCGGAACTCCAGCTGCTGGGCCGGAGTCGCCTCGGCCAGGAAGCGTGGCACCTGGTCGGTGGCTTCGTTGCGGCTGGCTGTGCCGAAGACCGTGACCAGAATGGACAGCCCCAGAGATCCGCCCACCTGCTGGGTGGCGTTGAGAACCCCGGACGCGGCTCCCGCCTCCCGCGGTGCCACTCCGGAGACGGCCATCAGCGTCAGCGACACGAACTGCATCCCCATGCCGAAGCCGAAGACCAGCATGGGGCCCAGGATGCTCCCCAGGTAGCTGCTGTGGATGTCGGTGAACGTGAGCCAGCCGAGTCCCAGAGCTGCCAGGACCGCGCCCACCACCATGAAGGGCTTCGGCCCCCACTTGGGCAGGAGCTGCGAGGCGATCCCCGCGCTGACCGCGATGACCACGCTCACGGGGAGGAAGGCGAGACCCGCCTGCAGCGGACTGAAGTCCAGGATGTTCTGCACGAAGAGCGTCAGGAAGAAGAACATGCCGAACATCGCAGCCGCCAGGCTCAACATCATTCCGTAGGTGCCGGCGCGATTGCGGTCGCGGAACATCTTCAAGGGGGTGATGGGCTGCTTCGACCGGGTCTCGACGGCAAGGAACAGGGCCAGGAACACCACGGCCGCGATGAACGAGCCAATCGTCAGACTGTCGCTCCAGCCGTCCTCCGAGGCACGGATGAAGCCGTAGACAAGAAGCACCATGCCGATGGTGGAAGTGAGCGCACCGAGGACGTCGAAGTGACCCGGGTGGCGTTCGGACTCCTTGATGTATCGGGGCGCCGCGGCGGCGATCAGCAGCCCGATGGGCACATTGACGAAGAAGACCCATCGCCAGTCGAGCCACTCCACGAGAATTCCGCCCGCGAGCAGTCCGATCGCGCTGCCGCCCGCGGACACGGCGGCAAAGACACCGAACGCCCTGTTCCGCTCGGGACCTTCGCGGAAGGTCGTGGTGATGAGCGAGAGCGCGGTCGGGGAAGCGATCGCACCGCCGACGCCCTGCAGGGCGCGTGCTGCGAGCAACTGCCAGGAATCCTGCGAGAGTCCACCCAGCAGCGAGGCGAACACGAAGAGCAGAACGCCGAAGATGAAGACTCTGCGGCGCCCGAGAATGTCGCCCAGCCGGCCGCCGAGCAGGAGCAGTCCACCGAAGGTCAGGGTGTAGGCGTTGATCACCCAGGACAGGCTCTCGGTCGAGAAGCCCAGCGAGGTCTGGATGTTCGGAAGTGCGATGTTCACGATGGTGATGTCGAGGACCACCATCAGCTGGCACGAGCAGATGACGAGAAGGGCGATTCCCTTGCCGTGGCCCCGCTCCGGGGATTCGGCAAGCGTCGAGGTTTTCGCCGTTGATTCCGTCATGGCAGCAGTGCGATTCGAGCCGTACGAGCCAGTGGTGAACGGAAACGTTCACCCATCGACCGTAGGCCGAACGGGCGTTCCTCGCCAATCGAACCGGCTCGCCCCGCTCACCGGCCGTCGACGGGGCGGCGCGGACCCCGCCGGACGGCGGGATCCGCGCGCGAGGTCCCGCCGGACAGGGGGATCCGACGGGACAGGTGTGCGTCAGACGACGTTCACGTCACTGCACAGGAAGTACGTCTGGTCCATGTGCGAGGCCTGCCAGATCGTGTAGACCACATGGCGGCCGCTGAGGCCCGAGGTGCTCACGGGTATCTCGTAGTTCTGGCTGGGGCCGTAGCTACCGGTCGTTGCGACCAACTGGAGATCGCTCCAGGTCAGCGGCTGCGTGGCCGGGTCGAAGCCCTGACGGCTGACGTACACGCGGAAGTAGTCGGCGCCGTGGCTGGCCTGGTCGTACAGCTTCACGGTGAAGTTGCCGCCGATGTCCGTCGTCTTCCAGGCGCCCACCGTGTCGAGGGAGTTGTAGCGGCCGCTCTCGGTCCGGCCTCCGCTGCACAGCTGGCCGTCGGGTACGACTGCCGGGAAGTTGCCGCCGGATCCGTTGCGGCACAGCCCGTTCCAGTTCCACATGGCGTTCGGGTCGGCCTGCCACGCCTGCCAGCACATGGGGTCTTCCTGAGCCATGGCCGGGTTCTGGAAGTCGCTGCCCCAGCGCAGCCAGCAGCCGTAGTTGCGGGACGCCGGGTCGACGACGGAGCCATGGGCACTCGCGGTGCCCGTCCATGGCAGCAGACAGAGCAGGGCGGCCACGAGCACGCCGCCCAGACGCAGCACCACATCCCGTAACTTGAAGTGATCATGACAATCATGCGCGATCTCCACCTTCGGGAGTGGGGGGATTCATCGGCATGGGAGCGCTCCCGCGCCACAATGGCTCTGCCCTGCCACGCACGGTTCAAACCCGCCCTGAAACGTCTCCAGTCGCTCACCAGTAGTGCTTGCGGCCACCGACCGCACGACCCATGGACCCCAGGAGCCACAGGACCAGCCCAATTACCAGCAGGATGATGCCGATGGTCCACAGGAAACCCAGCCCAGCCACCAAGCCGACGATGAGGAGAATTGCTCCAATAATGATCATCGCTTCCTCCGATCGTGCGGCCCTCATACCGAAAGGGGAGCACTTTTGAGCATATGCCTGCAATGACTGCAACGACCACCACGCACTTTCACTCCGATGCGCCTGCCACCCGCGGGCGGCGTATACAGGGAGAGGGTCACTTCTATGTGTTTCGCAATGAATCTGCGCAACAGGGAGAGAAGGTCACGATGAAGGCACTCACCTGGCAAGGAAAGCGCGATGTACGCATCGAGACGATGCCCGATCCGAAGATCGTGGATCCCACAGACATCATCGTGCGCATCACGTCCACCGGGATATGCGGGTCCGATCTACATTTGTACGAGGTGCTCGGCCCCTATCTGGATGCCGGCGACATTCTGGGCCACGAACCGATGGGAATCGTCGAGGAGGTCGGCCCGGAGGTCACCGCTGTTTCGGTGGGCGACCGAGTGGTGGTGCCATTCAACGTCTCGTGCGGTACGTGCTGGATGTGTGAACAGGGCCTTCACTCGCAGTGCGAGACCACGCAGGTACGGGAACGCGGCACGGGGGCATCGCTCTTCGGGTTCTCCAAACTGTACGGACAGATACCGGGCGGCCAGGCGGAACTCCTCCGTGTCCCCTTCGGCAACACCTTGCCCGTGAAGGTGCCCCACGGTCCTCCGGACGACCGCTTCGTCTATCTGTCGGACGTGCTGCCCACCGCATGGCAGGCCGTGGCATACGCCGATGTGCCACCGGGCGGAAGCCTGACGGTTCTCGGCCTCGGCCCGATCGGCGACATGGCGACCCGGATCGCATTTCACCAGGGCGTGGAACAGGTCATCGGCGTGGACCTGGTGCCGGAGCGGCTGGCCAGGTCGCGCGCACGTGGCGTCGACGCGCTGGATCTGAGGGAGCACAAGAACGTGGCGGACGAGATCCGCCGCCTCACACACGGACGCGGCACGGACGCAGTGATCGAGGCCGTCGGCATGGAGGCGCACGGCGCCCCCTTCGCCAGGGGGGCTCAACGGGCCACGGGGCTGTTGCCGGACGCGCTCGGCGCCAAGGTCATGGAGCATGCAGGCCTCGACAGCATGACCGCCTTCAACACGGCCATCGACGCCGTGCGCCGCGGCGGGACCATCTCCGTCGTCGGTGTCTACGGAGGTGCGATCGATCCCGTGCCGATGCTGACCCTGTTCGACAAGCAGGTACAGCTGCGCATGGGCCAGGCCAACGTCAGGCACTGGGTGGACGACATCCTCCCCCTGCTCGAGGATTCCGATCCCTTGGGCGTCGACGGTTTCGCCACCCACCGGCTGCCCTTGGCGGAGGGCCCACAGGCGTACCGCACCTTCCAGGCGAAGGCGGACGGGATGGTCAAGACCCTCCTGACCGCCTGAGCCCCGTCAGCTGCGCGGCAGCAGTGTCCCCAGCGGGCCCAGATCGAGATTGAGGTCCTCCGGCCGCACACCGTGCTGCTCGCACAGCTCAGTCATGCGCTGGTCGAGCAGCATGAGCGTGGTCCCGATCTCGTCGACCTGATGATCGGTGAGGTCCCCCTGGTCGATGCGGCGAATGGCCTGGCGCTCCATGAGCTGCCGCAGCAGCTCCACCACCGTCAGCACGAGAGCGACGAGGTCATGCCCCAGCTGGTCCGAATCCACGTCGACCCGGGAGGCGGTCACAGCGGGCCTCCATCGGCCCACGGTGACGGGATGCGCTCGTTGACGGACGACAGAAGGGCGTGGAGCGACAGCCGTACGAGGGGTACGTCCGCGATCGCGATCACCAGGTCTCCGCTGATCACCACGCCGGTCGCCAGCAGCCGGTCCAGCAGGTCGACGAGCGGCACGCCGATGGGGCCGCTCAGGGGCTCGGGAGTGTTCCAGGGCACGATGTCGTGCGACATCCCCTACACCTCTCCGACGAAGGAGTACGGCACCCAGGGCCCCGAAAGTTCGATCAGTGCGCCGGTGCTGTCCTGCAGCACACCGGTCAGCTTCTCCAGTTCGTCTGCTCGCCGTTCCGCGACCAGGTAGGTGGCGTTGAGAACCTGGACCCGGTGGCCCCCGGCGAGTTCGGGGCCGTGCGGCCTCAGCCTGCGGGCCGCCGCTGCCACCTTCTGGAACTCCGCGTCCACCGCCTCCGCCACCCGGAGATCCTCCTCCTGCCGCTGTTCGCGCCGGGCCTGCATTCCGCGTTTGCGGTCCAGGTAGGCGAGGCCCGCTCCGGGAGCCGGGCGAGGCCGGTCGGCAGGCACGGCCGGCCCGCGCCGTGCACTGCGCATGTCCTGCGCAGGACGTGACACTTCCTGCGCCGGACGTTCGGGCGCGTAGACCTTGACCCCCCACTCGGAGTGGTTCGCGGTTCGCGCGAGCGCGGCAAGGAAGCGTCGGGTTTCGCCGGTGAGCGCCAACCGGGCCCTCTCTTCGTCGTGGTACAGGGTGGCCAGAGGAAGCGGAACGGTGGGACAGGCCGCTGCCGCTGCCTCCACGACGTGGTGATGCGCACGTGCGTAGCGTTCCAGTTCGCGCGTGTCGGACAGGCGCGCCTGCCAGACTTCGTCGGAGAAGTCGGCAGCGCGAACGGTCTGGACGATCGCCGTCAGCTCCCCGAACGGCATGGTGCGTACGGGTGCGTCCGCTGCGACACCCGGCAGATCCGCGACCACGGCCTGTTCCGGGGCCCTGCAGACAGCGAATACGTAGATGGCGTTGCCATCCGAAGAATCGGCGCCCGACTCCGTCATGTTCCTCGGTTCTCCTTGCTCAGTGCTTGGCCGCTACTTCTTGCCTCGCCGGTACGTCGTCCGCCTTCGACTCGAGCGCTTCGAGCCGTTCGCGAAGTTCGCGGTTCTCGTCCTGGAGCGCGTTGCGGGCTGCGTGCGAACTCAGGGCCGGATCCGTCTCCCACCAGTCGATCCCTGCCTTCTTCGCGGTGTCCACGGACGCCACGAACAGACGGAGCCGGATGGTGAGCAGCTCGATGTCGAGCAGGTCGATCTTGATGTCGCCGGCGATGACGATGCCCTTGTCGAGAACGCGTTCGAGGATGTCGGCGAGGTTGGTCGTCTGAGGTCCGGGGACCTGGTATCCGCTCTGGACGAGGTCGCCGTCATTCACTGCTGCGCCTCCGGCCTCGGCGCTTCTTGGGTGCGGGGGCTTCCTCCTCGGGCTCCTCTTCCTCTTCTTCCTCTTCTTCCTCCTCGGGCTCCTCTTCCTCCTCCTCTTCCTCCTCCTCGGGCTCCTCTTCCTCTTCTTCCTCCTCGGGCTCCTCTTCCTCTTCTTCCTCCTCGGGCTCCTCTTCCTCCTCTTCCTCCTCGGGCTCCTCTTCCTCCTCTTCCTCCTCGGGCTCGCCGTCTTCTTCGTCTTCCCCGGCTTCCTCGTCCTCCTCGGGCTCCTCCTCCTCGGATTCGGCTTCCTCTCGCTCCATTGCGTCCTCGTGGGTCTCCACGACTTCGCCGTCGCGAATCTCACCGCGCCAGCCCTCGGGCTCTTCCTCGGTGAGCGTGACGTACCGCTGGAAGTGCTTGAAGTCCAGCCTCATACGGCGCCCCTGGGCCCGCCACAGGTTGCCCGTCTTCTCGAAGAAGCCCGAGGGGTAGTACTCCACGACCAGCACGATCCGTGTCAGGGTCGGCGCGATTTCGTGGAAGCTGACAACGCCCCGGGTGGTGCCTTTCGCGCCTTCGGAGGTCCAGACGATCCGGTCGTCCGGTACCTGTTCCTGAACGGTCGCCTTGAAGCTGCGGGAGGACGGACCGACCTTGACCTTCCAGTCGCTGGTCATCTCGTCACTCGTCGAGACGTCGCGCACGCCCTTGGCGAAACTGCTGAACTGGTCGTACTGCGTCCAGTAGTCATACGCATCGCGCAGCGGCACACCCACATCGAGGACCTCGATGATGCTCGTGATCTTGCCGCCGCTGGACTTGCGCTTTTTCTTTCCTCCGCCGAACACGTCCTTGGCCTTGTCCACGACGTTGTCCTTGACGCCTTTGGCCTTCTCCGAGACGAAAGCCTTCACCGGCGATTCACCCTGCAGGACGCGGGAGCCGATGGCGGGCAGCGAGCCCCCGTTCTCCGCGATGTTCGTGAGCTGACCTGTGACGTCGGTCAGTTTGCCGCCGGCCTTCTCCGCGAGTTTTTCCACCTGCGCGCTGAGGAAGTTCGACGCCTCTTCGCGAAGCCGGCCCATGCCCGACTCCGCGGCCTCCGGTTCGTCTCTGTCCGTCCTGGCCATGACTGACTACCTCCGCCGTTCGGTGCGCTTGGACGCGGCTCGCTTGGATGACGTGGTCTTCTTGGCCGAGGACTTCTTCGCAGGAGCCGACTTCTTCGGCGCCTTCGCCCCCGCCCCGGACTTCTTGCTCGGGGGCGCCTTCTTCGCGGCGGTCTTCCTGGCAGGAGTGGTCTTCTTCGCCGCCGTCTTCTTCGATGGCGTCCTCTTGGCGGGGGCCTTCTTCGCAGGAGCCTTTTTCGCAGGAGCCTTCTTCGCCGCGGCCTTTTTCGCAGGAGCCTTCTTCGCCGCGGCCTTCTTCGCAGGAGCCTTCTTCGCCGCGGCCTTCTTGGCGGGAGCCTTCTTGGCAGGCGCCTTCTTGGCAGGCGCCGGCTTCGAGGACTTCCGGGAGCCGCGTGACCGGCTCGGCTTCGGCTCCTCTTCCTCCTCCTCTTCCTCCTCTTCCTCCTCTTCCCCTTCGCCGTCCTCCTCCTCGTACTCGTCCTCGTACTCGTCCGGCTCCTCCTCGTCCTCGATGTCCTCCTCTTCTTCGTCCTCGTACTCCCCCTCGGGCTCGTCCTCTTCGTACTCGCCCTCGTACTCGCCGTCCTCCTCCGGCTCCCCCTCGTACCCTTCCTCTTCTTCGCCTCGGTCCGCGAGCCGTGCCGTTCGATCACTCAGCGCATCGGCCAACGAGCTCATGCCGCGGTCCGCGGCCGCCGTCAGAGCCTTTCGGCCCGACTCGAGGACCTCGCCCTTCAGCTGCTCCTGCAGCTCGGCGAATTGGGGCACCTCCCCCAGCCTGCGCATTCCTTCGGCGGCGAGCTGGCGTGGTTCAAGACCGAACCGTCTGCCCGCCAGATAGGTCGCGATGGTGATCGCCAGACGGCCCTTCTTCGTACGGCCGAGCACATATCCGCCGACCACTGCGGCAGCCAGAGTCACCTTGGTCTGGTCTTCCATGAGTCAGTCACCTTCGATCGTTTCGCACGGAGCGGGCCCGAGCGACGTGCAGCCGTTCGAGCAGCTCTTCCTCTTCCCGTTCGAACTCCTCCAGGCTGACGTTGCCGCGCTCGAACTCCTCGTTCAGCGCCGCCAGCTGGGCCCGGAGCACCCCGGGGTCGTACATCTCACGGTCGGCTGCGTCGTTCACCTTCTCCGCCACCCAGATCACGCCGCGGACAGGAGCGAGGGGAAGCAGGAGGATGCCGCTGATCAGCCCCATCTCAGCTCCCTGCCACCGGTGTCCGGGCGGGCTGAGAAGAGACGAAGCTGTAGCAGGGCAGCGGTCCGGCAATCCGGAGTTCGACGTGTGCGCGGTGGGTGTCTGCGAACGCCTGCGCCTCTGTCCGGAAGCGGTCGCTGTCGCGCCGGTCGATGAGGAACGACACGTTCAGCGCGCATCCGTGGACCTCCGGCCCGGCTGCCACGGCCCGGGCCATGGGCGTCAGCGTGCGCAGAATCTTCTTGCCGGCGTCCGCGGCCCTGCGCGAGAGGGCAGTCGCAACGGCCTCACCCAGTCGGACACTTGCCTCGTAGCCGGGCCGCCTGCGCACTTCGTCGCGCAGTCGGCGAACCTGACTCTCCTCGGCCACGACCGCCGCGAGTGCGTCCCGGGCCGGGAGAGCCTTGAGGTTGATCTCGACGCCTTCGGAGAGGTGCCGCAGGGTGGCAAGGTGGCTCTCCTGCGCTCCGGCCAGCTCTCTGCGCACCGTGTCCTCGTCCGCTGCGATCATTCCGAAGCGCATGGGCAGTACCGGGCCTCTGTCCGTGAGACGCATCAGGATGTCCTGGTGTGCCATGAGGTCCCGGCGCCGCGCCCGGAGCTGCGGGGGCGCATCGCTCACCACAGCGGTGACCGGCCCCTGGGCGATCAGCCGCAGCGCGGCCGGCGGGTTCCCCACGCCGACGGATTTCCGCGGAAGCGGTTCACCCGTCGGGACGATTGCGTAGACGTACACGCCGGTGGTCTGTGTCACGCTCATGCCTCCACGCGGCGTCGTCGGCTCGCACCGTCACGGGCGGGCGCCCGGCGCTTCCTGGGCCGCTCGTGCTGCTCTTCCTGTTCGTCCGACTCGTCGTCGTCGCCACCGCCCACCGCCTTGCGGACGCCTTCACCGACGGACTCCGCGGCCCTGCGCACCTTGCGCTTGCCGACGGCCTTGGCCGCGCCGCCGCCGAACAGCTCGGGGACGGTCGTACTGCCCGAGTCACGCTCCAGGTCCAGGCGGTTGCACGCCTCGGCGAAGCGCAGGTATGTGTCCACGCTCGCGATCACGATGCGCGCGTCTATCTTGAGGATCTCGATGCCGACCAGCGAGACCCGGATGAACACATCGATGACCATGCCCCGGTCGAGGATGAGTTCCAGGACGTCGTACAGGGTTCCTGCACGCGGCGGGCACGGCAGGACTTCGTCGGCGTACATGGTGGTCATGGAGTTTCCTTCCGGCTGATGGGGCAACACGGGTCACTCGTCGGCGGCGCCCCGTCGGTACCGGCGGACCCTGCTGTACTCCAGGAGCTCGCCGTCCTCGTCCAACTGCACCTCGTAGGAGGCGAGCAGGCTCGTGGTGTCGGGGATGCGCTCGACCTCGAGCACATCCACCACGACGCACCACCCGTCCGCGCTCCGCCGCACGGCGGATACCCCCTCCGAGGGGTGGTCGATGAGCCTCTCCAGGCTCTGGCAGGCAGCACGGGCGACGTGCTCCGGGCCTCGCCGGGGCGAGGCGCGCGGGGTTGTCGCCTTCTTCGCCTGCCCGGTACGGGTGCGTTGTTTCTCTGCCATGAGATCCAGTCTGCTGACAGAAGAGCTCCGCGCATCTCGGGCGGCACGCGCATGACGGTGCGGCCCTCACCCCTTCGGCCCGCCGGCAGAACGCAGTCGGGCCGAAGAGGTGCACAGTCGTAGTCATGCGTGAGACACGTGATGAGAGCGGACTCGATGCCGGTCACAAGCGCCCGCCGGGAGTCGGAGACACCACCGTGGAGGCGCTCGGGGCATTGACGGAGGCACTGGAGGCGGTGGAACGGGCCCGGGGCCATCTCTACGGGTTCCATCAGCTGACGGGCGGCGCCGATCTGGCCCTGGACCGAGTGGTGGAGCTGCTCCGCCAGGCGGGGCACTCGGAGCAGGCCGACCTGGTGGAGCACGAGATCCTGGGCCGCAATGTGATCCCGGGCTGCTGGACCTACCAGGTCGTCGAGGCGTACAACACGGCCTACTACCGGCCGTTCGTGGAGGTCGAGGCCCGGGTGCGGCAGGATCTCGTGGCGGGGCGGCAGCATTTGTACGAGGCAGAGATGAAGGAAGCCCGCAGGACCCGCGGGCACCCCGACCACACCGCAAGGCCCTGACCGTGGAGGCGTCCACGGCCCTGCGGCGGATCGCGTTCCTGTTGGAGCGGTCCCAGGCGGCCACGTACCGGGTGAAGGCCTTCCGCACGGCTGCCCATGCAGTCGCGGCCCTCAGTGGGGACGAGCTCGCGGACCGGGTGGCGCAGGGCTCCCTGGAGTCGGTGCGGGGAATCGGCCCCCGGACGGCGGAAGTGATCCGGGAGTCACTGACCGGTGCGACGCCCCGGTACCTGGAGAGGCTGGAGGAAGATGCCTCGGAGCCGCTCGCCCAGGGGGGTGAGGCCTTGCTCGCGGCACTCCGTGGTGACTGTCATACACACTCGGACTGGTCCGACGGGGGAAGCCCCATCGAGGAGATGGGCAGGGCGGCGGCGGAACTGGGCCACGAGTGGTCCGTGCTCACTGACCACTCCCCCAGGCTGACCGTGGCCCATGGACTGTCGCCGGAGCGTCTTCGCCGTCAGCTGGACGTGGTGGCGGAGCTCAACGAGAAGTGGGCGCCCTTTCGTCTGCTCACCGGAATCGAGTGCGACATCCTCGCCGACGGCTCCCTCGACCAGGAGCCCGAGCTGCTGGAGCGCCTCGACGTGGTGGTCGTCTCGGTCCACTCGAAGCTGCGCATGGGTGCGGCTGCGATGACGAAGCGCCTGCTCGCTGCTGTCCGCGATCCGCACGCGGATGTGCTCGGGCACTGCACGGGGCGGCTCGTCGGCGGACGGACCCGCCCCGAGTCGGAGTTCGATGCCGCCGAGGTCTTCGCGGCGTGTGAGGAAGCGGGGACGGCTGTCGAGATCAACTGCCGGCCCGAACGGCTCGATCCCCCACGCCCCCTGCTCAGGCGGGCGGTCGCTGCCGGGGTTCTCTTCTCCATCGATACGGACGCCCACGCGCCGGGCCAGCTGGACTGGCAGATCTACGGCTGTGCGCGGGCGGAGGAGTGCGGGGTCCCGGCAGAGCGTGTCATCACCTCGTGGACCGCGGACCGGCTGCTGGAGTGGACTCGGGAGAAGGCTGCGGCCGGCTGACCGCGCCGTCACTTCGCGGTGGCCGTGGCGGGGCCCAGCGCGGGCGCGGCGACACGGACCGCGATCAGGGCGACGTCGTCCGTGCCTGCCGTCGCGAGTCCGTTGAGCAGCTCGTCGCAGAAGGTCTCCAGGGGCTCGCGCGCGAGCGCGGCGGCGTGCTGGCGCAGTCGGGCCAGGCCCCGGTCCAGCACTTCGTCACGGCGCTCGACGAGGCCGTCGGTGTAGAGCAGGAGGGTCGAGTTCGCGGGGAGCACATCCGTGGCGTCCGGGCGGTGTTCGTCCGGGTCGACGCCCAGCATCATGCTTCTTCCGCCGTCGAGGAAGCGGGTCTCGCCCTCCCTGGTCACCAGGAGCGGTGCGGGGTGGCCGGCCACGGCGTAGTGCAGCTGCCACGGCCCGTCGGGGAGGGGTTTCTCGACCAGGGCGTAGATGCACGTCAGCGTCTGGTGGGGGTAGAGGATGTGGGTGGCGGCGTCCAGCCGCGCCAGGATCTTGCCGGGCGGCTCCTTCCGGTCACAGGCGATGCCCCGCAGCATGTTGCGCATCTGGCTCATGGTCACCGCGGAGCGCAGGTCGTGGCCCGCCACATCCCCGATGATCAGCGCGGTGGCGCCCTCGGCCAGCAGGAACGCGTCGTACCAGTCGCCACCGACCTGAGCCGTCGCGACCGCCGACTGGTACCGGGCGGCGAGCTCCACGGGTCCCTCGGTCGGCAGGTCGGGCAGGAGTGAGCGTTGCAGGCGTTCGGCGGTGTGCTGGGCCTCGAAGTGCAGGCGTGAGTTGTCGACGGCCAGGCCGACCCGGTGGGCCAGGTCCTCGACGAGGGAGAGCACGTCCTCGTCGAGCCGGGCCTCGCTCGTGGTCCGTACGAGCGTGATGACGCCCAGCACCTGACGGCGCGCCCGCAGCGGAGCGATCACAGCGGTGTCGGCCGTCATGCGGTCGAAGAGTTCGAGCTCGCGCGCGTGCAGTGGGTCGACGGCCCGGCGCGGCGGGAGGAATTCCGTCAGGAGTATCGGGCCGGCACCCCGCAGGGCCCGTGCCACTGCCGCGGCGGAGCCCTCGGTCGGCGGGAGGAGCCCCTCGTACAGGCCTGGCGACAGCCGGTCGGCGTCGCGGTGCGCGACGACGATCCTGCGCAGTCGGCCCCGCCGGTCCAGCAGGTCGACGGCGCACCAGTCGGCGAGTCCGGGGACGAGCGTGTGGCACAGCCGGCGCAGGCCGGTCTCCTCGTCCAGGGTGCTGGCCAGCGCCTCCGCCGCGTTGATCAGCAGCGTCAGCCGGTCCAGTGCGAACTGGACCTCTCGGTCCACTTCGAATGCGTCGTCACCATCCGCCGGATCACGAGGGGGGTGACCCCGGTCAGCGCACATGCGTGCTCCTTCGAGCGCGACGGGTGTTCCCGCCTCTTCCTCGATTGTCTGCCAGGTCGGCGGGCCCGGCACGCACCGAAAGGCCCCGGCCGGACCTCCGGCGTACAGTCGATCACGATGCCTGTGTGGTTTCCGTGGATAACAGGGCAGGAGGGGCCCATGCCCGATCAACGCACTGGACCTTCTCTTCCACGAACGCGCGGCCCGGTGTCCGCGGCCGTGGTGGGTTTTCTGCGCGGCGACCCGGCCCTGCCGGAGCCCGGCGCCGCCCGGGACACCGACCCGTACGGGGATGATCTGCATCTGGCTCTGTACGTCTGTTACGAACTGCACTACCGGGGTTTCGCCGGGGTGCGACCGGAGCTGGAGTGGGATCCGGGCCTGCTCACCGTCCGCGCCGAGCTGGAGGAACGTTTCCTCACAGCGCTGCGCCGTGACGCCACGGGAACGGCGGATCTGGACGACGTACTGGCCGGCCTGCTGGTGGAACCGGTCCACGGGACCGGGCTCTCGTGGTTTCTGCAGGACCGGGGCGAACTGCGGCACATGCGGGCCTATGCGGTGCAGCGCTCCCTCTACCACCTCAAGGAGGCCGACCCGCACGCCTGGGTGCTGCCACGGCTGAGCGGACGGGCCAAGGCAGGCATGGCGGCGATCGAGTACGACGAGTTCGGAGGCGGACGCGCGGATCGCGTCCACGCACAGCTCTTCGCCGACCTGATGACCGATCTGGGCCTCGACAGCACCTACGGCCGCTATCTCGACGACGGCTGCACGGAGATGCTGGCTCTGGTGAACCTGATGTCGCTCTTCGGCCTGCACCGCCGGCTGCGCGGGGCGCTGGTGGGGCATTTCGCCGCTGTCGAGATCACCTCCTCACCCGCTTCCCGGCGTCTGGCCCGTGCCATGAAACGAACGGGGGCGGGGCCCGCGGCGGAGTTCTTCTACACCGAACATGTCGAGGCCGACGCGGTCCACGAGCAGGTGGTGCGCCGCGACGTCATCGGCGGGCTGCTCGAGGACGAACCGGGGCTGGCGGCCGACATCGCCTTCGGTGTCACCGCGACCTCCTGTCTGGAGGACCGGCTCGGGAACCGGCTGCTGGAGGAGTGGCAGGTCTGACCCAACTGCTCACACCGCTCCGTTCGCACGGAGTCGTTGCGCCACGGAGCCATGTCACCGAGTCGCCTTCACGGAGTCAAGGAGTCCTGGATGTCCGCAGAACTGACCGAGAAACCAGCCCGCGCGGCCCGGCTGCTGACGCTCCCCGGCGTGTACGCGCCGCAGCACGACACACGCCTCCTCATGGCGGCGCTGGACCGGGAGGAGATAGGCCCCGGTACCGACGTCCTGGACCTCGCTACGGGCAGCGGTGCACTCGCCCTGTACGCAGCACAGCTGGGGGCGCGGGTGACAGCCGTGGACATCGCGCGGCGGGCCGTGATGACCGCGCGGCTGAACGCACTGCTGCACCGTCGGCGCATCACCGTGCAGCGCAGTGACCTCCTGTCCGCGCTGCCCGGCAGGTCCTACGACCTGGTGATCTGCAATCCGCCGTACGTGCCGTCCCCCATCGGCCGGCTGCCGGGGCACGGTGCCGCGCGGGCCTGGGACGCCGGGTACGACGGGCGCGCGGTCCTCGACCGTGTCTGCACCGCGGCTCCGGCCGCGCTGCGTCCCGGAGGCCTCCTGCTGATGGTCCACTCCGGCCTGTGCGACAGCGACGCGACCCTGCGCCGTCTGTCGGACGCCGGTCTGCACGCGCGTGTCAGTGACCGCGCACGCGTACCGCTCGGGCCCGTGCTGCGGTCCAGACTCCGGTGGTTGAGGGAGTCGGGCCTGGTGGGCGGTAGCGAAACGACCGAGGAACTGGTGGTCATCCGTGCCGAACACCCCTGAACATCCCCGCAGGATCTGCCTCGACGACGAAGGCCCTCTGCTGATCGAAGGACCCGTGCAGTTCACGTGTGCAGACGGCCGTGTGGCTGTGTCGGACCGGTTCGTCGTCGCCGTGTGCACCTGTCGGCGGAGCCGGATGTATCCGTGGTGCGACACCAGCCATCGGCGTCGCACGAACCGTGAGGAGAACACCGATGCCGAGCGGGGCCGCACGTCCTAAGGACCCCACGACCGCACACCCGCGGCCCGACATTCCCGACCAGCACCAGGAAACCCCGGGGTGGACGGGACCGATGGACCCGCCCCCCGATCACGGTGAGGGTCACCGGAGCACGGCCTGCTCCAGGACCGGGGCCGTGGTCACCGGGGGTGACTCCGGAATCGGACACGAACGAGGAAGCCACCAGGTGAACCGGGACGCGGCTGATCTGCTGTCCCGACACGAGCCCGTTCACCCGTATGGAGCAGGGCCGCCTCTGACGCGGCGGCTGCCGGCCCCCGTCACGCCGAGCCGGACCGGGCGGGCCGTCCTACGCTGAGGGTGCGGGTGGGCCGATAGCACCGCCAGAAACTGGAGGAGCTCATGGCTGTACGGCACAAACTGATCAGGAGGAGCGCGGACGCGGTCTGGGCCGTCCTGTCCGACGGAGAGCGCTACGACCGGTGGGTGGTCGGCACAGCCGACTCCCGTCCCGCGAAGGGCCGGTGGCCGCACGTCGGTTCCACCATCGCGTACCGGGTCAGGATCGGCCCCTTCGATCTAAACAACGAGACGGTCGTGCGCCGGTGCGAACCGCCGAGGATCCTGGAACTCGAAGTGGACAGCGGGCATCTGGGTACCGCGAGGGTCGCCTTCGATGTCCGCCCGTGGGGCGACGACACCCTGTTGATCGTCGACGAACATCCTCTGCGGGGCGCGGGCGCCGTGCTGCACAACGTGGCCTTCGACGCGGTGATCCAGCTACGCCACCGGGCCATGCTCAACCGGTTGGCCAAGCTCTGCGAACACGGGGAGAGCTGAGACCGTGCCGGATGCCGTGGTGATCGGAGCCGGCCCCAACGGGCTGGTGGCGGGCAACCTCCTGGCCGACGCCGGCTGGACGGTGGAGGTGCTCGAGGCACAGAGCGAACCGGGCGGGGCCGTACGGCATGACCGTGGCGTCGACCCCGCGTACATCAGCGACGTCTTCAGCGCGTTCTATCCGCTGGCCGCCGCATCACCCGTGTTTTCCGGACTCCGGCTCCACGAGTACGGGTTGCGGTGGAGCCACGCACCGCGGGTGCTGGCCCATCCTCTTGCCGACGGCCGCTGCGCCGTGCTCGGCCGGACCGTCGAGGAGACCGCGGAGGGGCTGGACACCTTCGCCCCCGGGGACGGCGCCTCGTGGTGTGCGCAGTACGAGGTGTGGGAGAAGCTTCGGCGCCCGCTGCTCGACGCGCTGTTCACACCCTTCCCGCCGGTCCGGGCCGGTGCCCGGCTGGCCGCCTCGGTGCGCGCTGCGGGAGGCCTGCGACTGGCCCGGACCATGCTGCTGCCGGTGCGGCGGCTGGGTGAGGAGGAGTTCCGCGGGGAGGGCGGACGGCTGCTGCTCGCGGGCAACGCCCTGCATGCCGACCTGGCTCCGGAGGCCGCGGGCAGCGGAGGTTTCGGCTGGCTGATGACGATGCTCGGACAGATGTACGGTTTCCCTGCCCCGGTCGGCGGCTCCGGTGCACTGACGTCCGCCCTCGTCGGACGGCTGGAGAGCCGGGGTGGGACGGTGCGCTGCGGCGAACGGGTCACCGGGGTCACCGTGCGCGGGGGCCGCGCCGTGGCCGTACGTACCGCCGGCGGTGAGAGTGTCACCGCCCGGCGCGCCGTGCTGGCGGATGTCTCCGCACCCGCACTGTACGGCGAACTCGTCGACGCCCGGCATCTTCCCTCTCAGCTGCTCGACGATCTGCGGCGCTTCCAGTGGGACTTCGCCACCTTCAAGGTCGACTGGGCGCTCGACGGACCGGTGCCCTGGGACGCCGCAGCCGCTTCCACCGCCGGCACCGTCCATCTCGCGGACGGGGTGGACGGGCTAACCCGCTTCGCCGCGCAGATCGCGATGGGCCAGGTCCCCGACCGGCCCTTCGTGCTGTTCGGCCAGATGACCACCACCGATCCCACCCGTTCGCCGGCGGGCACCGAGTCCGCCTGGGCCTACACCCACGTGCCCCGCCGCATCCGGGGTGACGCGGGGGACGGCGGCCTGACCGGGGCCTGGGACCGACGGGAGGAGGAGACCATGGCGGACCGGGTGGAGGAGCAGGTCGAGCGTGTCGCCCCCGGGTTCCGGGGCCGTATCAAGGCCCGTCGCGTCCTCTCCCCCACCACGCTGGAGAACCTCGACGCCAATCTCCGGGGCGGTGCGATCAACAGCGGTACCACCGCTCTGCACCAGCAGCTGGTCCTCCGGCCGACCCCGGGAGCCGGCCGTCCCGAGACCCCGGTGAAGGGTCTGTACCTCGCCTCCGCCGGAGCGCACCCCGGCGGGGGTGTTCACGGAGCTCCCGGTGCCAACGCGGCACGCGCGGCTCTGCGCGGTCACCGCAGGGGCGTCGTCGCGCGCCTTCAGTACGCTCTCGCGCGTCCGCCCGAGCACTCCTCGCCCTGACGTCCCCTCAGGCCTGTGCCCGCGGCCTGGACTGCGTCGCCCCGCGCAGCCGGCGGAGCACCGTCTGGATACGGGGGTGACGCTCGTGCATTTCCGCCGAGTGACGGTCGAGCTCTTCACCGAGGCGTTCCGTGCGCTTGTCGATGTCGAGTTCGTCGAGGATCCGGTCGACCTCGGCGAGCAGGGCTCCGTGCAGCTGCCATTGTCTGGGATGCTCCTGAACATCCTCCAGGAGCAGATCGGCCACCCGGTCGCGGGTCGCGCGACTACGGCTGAGCGCTTCGGCGAGGCGTTCCTCGGCCTCCTCCCCGCTGGCGGCGATCGGTGTCGTGATCATCACCGCGAAGCCCTCGATCGCGTCCGCCATGTGTCCGAACAACTCCCGCAGGAATACGGCCACGTCCTCCGGGAAGAGCGCCTCGTCCGTGCGCGCCTTGGCCAGGTCGGTCAGGGTACGCGTCAGTACACGCAGCACCACAGCGCAGATCTCCAGAGTGTCGAGTCCCGTGCGCAGGACCACGCGGTACAGCAGCCCCTGCCGTACACGGGGGTTGAGCATCAGGCTCTCCTCGGCCTGCCGCAGCGAGGCGTCCACCTCCACGATGTCGTGGTCCAGCCGGCGGGCTTCGTGCAGGCGGGCGGCGGCCTCCGGCACGGGGTGGTTGCCACCGATCTCCTCGCCCAGGGCCCGGAACATGGTTCCCATCCGCGCCCCCAGGCCGCCGATGGAGACGCCCGCCGTCTCGACCCAGACGGGCGGTGCGAACAGGAGATTGAACAGGAGCCCGACCCCTGCGCCGATGAGCGTCTCGAACACCCGCTCCCAGGCGGTGTCGGCGACCTGTGCGACGCCGAGGACGAGCATCGCGCTGATCGCCACCTCCGGCACGAACTCGTTCACTTTGACGAAGCGCCCGATCAGCAGCGAAGTGAAGATCGTCAACCCCAGAGTCCACCAGCTCAGCCCCACCAGGGAACTGAACCCGCTGGCGATCAGCACGCCGACGACGACCGAGTTCACCCGTCGGATCCCCGTGGTGAGCGTGGCGTAGAGCGTCACCTGCACCACGAGCAGAGCCGTGAGAGGAGCGGTCAGGGGCGCTGGATGCGGGTCGGGCAGAGCCCACTGGGCCACGGCGAAGGCGATGACGGCCGCAGCGGTGGACCGCAGCAACTGGGCCGCGGCAGGCTCGGTGGTGCGTTGCACGAGTTTGATGACGGGCGCGGGCGCAGTTACTCCAGGCATTCCTTGACGGTGCCCCGAACCGGGGTGCCGCAGCGCTTCACAGATCAGGCAGACTCCGTACGGACGCACCCCTGTGCACCTCCAGCACCTGCGATGCGGGCCGGGCGGTGCGGAGGGATGGTGGAGGTATGGCTATCTCACACACTCCCCCGATCCCCATGGCACCCGCGCGCTCGCTCACGTCCCCGGGTGAAACGCCTCCGGGCGAAGGCTGCATCAGCGAGGCACACGTCGAGCGTCCGGACGGCGGCATCTGGGAGCATCCCGCCTTCTGGGCCGCGGTGGTGCTGCTCGGCTCAGCCGTGGTCGCCGGGTACTTCATCGCGCGCATCTTCGGATTCACATGAGTGACCGCGCAACGCTGGACGCGCTGCTGGAGATGCACGGCACCACGTACGCGGACGAGGCGGGCATCCGGCTGCGCGACACCCCTCAGCCTCTGTACCAGCTCCTCGTGCTGAGCGACTTGCTGAGCGCCCGTATCCGCGCCTCCGTGGCCGTGGCCGCCGCCCGGGCGCTGTACGCGCACGGGATGCGCACCCCGCACCGGATGGCCGACGCGACATGGCAGCAACGCGTCGACGCGTTGGGCGAGGGCGGGTACCGCCGGTACGACGAGCGGACGGCGACCCAGCTGGGGGACGGCGCCGTCCTGCTGCTCAACGCGTACAGAGGGGATCTGCGTAGCCTCCGCCGGGACGCCGATGGTGACACCGGCGCACTCCGCAGCGCGCTGCAGCGCTTCCCCGGAATGGGTCCCACGGGCGCGGACATCTTCCTGCGCGAGGTGCAGACGGTGTGGCCGGAGGCGGCCCCCTACCTCGACGCGAAGGCGCTTCAGGGCGCCCAGCATCTGGGCCTGCCCACCTCGCCGGCGGGACTGACACGGATGGTGAAGGGCCGGGATCCCGCGGTGCTCGCCGCAGCTTTGGTGCGGACCGCTCTGGACAAGGACGTCGCGGCCTCGGTCCGCTCCGCGGCCTGAACACCCACGCGCTTCAGCGAGGCGGCCGCGGCTTGCCCGGCTTGGACGAGCGGCCGTCGAGGAGCGCACGTCTGATCTGGGCAGCGGTCTCCCTCGCATGGGCGGAGGTCGCCGTGCGGTCGGCCACAGAAGTGACGAATCGGTGCGTGGGGCGCAGGCACTGTCCGCACGGCGTGTCGGTGGTGACGAGGTAACCGTCCTCACACTTCGGGTTCGTGCAGTGGCCCGGACTCAGCAGCGCCTCGGCGACCTCCTGCGCGGTCCAGCGGCGCCGGCCGTCCTCGTCCTTCTCCTGGAGGGCGTGCGCCCAGCGGACGTTCCACCGGCGCTCGAGGCGGTCCAGCAGCTGGTCGGGGGTCCGCCGGGCGAGTTCCCGGTGGATCAGTTCGTGGACGGACTGCGGGGTCCGGTGACCGAGCGCCTGGACCAGCGGTTGCGGGAGGGCCTGCAGGATGTACGTCACCGGGTCGGCGCCCGCCCGCTCGCGCCACTTCCGGCATACGCAGGGGCCCTCGAGAGGCAGCTGTCGCTGGCACCGGCCGCACATACCCCGGCACTCGGCACAGAGCCCGTCGTCGAGCCCGTCCAGATGGGGAGCGGGAGCGCGGCCGCAGTCACGGCAGCAGGCGGCGCAGAGGCCGCAGAGGCGTTCGTCGCCCAGCTTCGTTGCCCACTGCCGCTGCTGGCAGCGGCAGCAGAGAGCCGTATTGCAGTATTCGTGGTGGGCGGCGCCCGATTGCCGTCCGGGTGGCGGAAATGACATTGCTGCGTTCCCTCACTGGTCCGGTGCGGCGCTCTGCCACGTTCAGTCGCCATTCTCCCGCACCCGGACCGTGCGCGTGGTCAGGGCTTCAGACCGCTGACCACATCCGCCGTGGCCGCGATCCCCTCGTGAATGGTGGGCGCCATGCTCGTACCTGCGAGGAAGAAGCCGAGCAGGGCGCAGACGATCGCGTGCGAGACCTTGAGTCCGCCGTTGCGCAGGAAGATCACTGCAAGGATCAGCAGGAGCAGCACCAGTGAGATCGAAATGGCCATGGCCAACCTCCTCCGCCGCGCCGGAATTGCGGCATTCGGCCGCCAGTGTGGCGCAGCGGAGGAGCCATCCGGTGGACTGGCGTGTCCGCCGAACGGGTGTTGACGCACGGTGACCGGAGCCGCTTGCCGCGATGCGGTCAGCGGTTGCTGCGGCCGTCCCGGTCACGGTGGCGGAGAAACGCCTCGAGCCCCGCCAGATCGTCGGTGTTCAGATGGTCGACGCCTGCGGCGAGCAGCTCCGTCCATACGGCGTCGCGCTCCGGCCCCGCCACATCGGGCGTGGCCCAGAATCGGACCCGCTGACCGTTTGCACGGGCGGCGGAGACAAGGGTGCGGAGTCTGTCCCGCTCGGCGGCGGGGAAGGGGCCGGTGCCCAGCCAGCTGAAGCTCTGGGTCCAGTTGCTGCTGATGAGCGGAATGAAGGAGGCAGGGGCGGCGGTCCCCAGATCGTCGAGCCGGCCGTCGTAGAAGGCGTAACGCGTGCGCTGCGCCTCCATCGGTACGCGAGCGGCGCGGTCGCCCGAGATGACGGGCGTCACCGCACCGGTACGGACCCGGCCGAGGCTGAAGCGGGTCAGGATCTGCCGGTAGCGCCGGAGCACCTTGTCGAGTGCGAGGTAGGTGGCGGCGCCGTCGGTCTTGATATCGATCAGCAGCTGCAGCGGTGTGCGGTACCCGGAGTGCACCGACCCGTGGTTCGCCCTGACCCGGGCCAGCAACGGGTCGAGGTAGAGCGAGGTGAGGGTGCGGGTGGGATCGAGGCTGCTCGCCTCGTGGGCGACGAGCAGTTCGCCGTCGACGAGGAAGATGTCCGCCTCGACGCTGGTGAACCCGTGCGCGAGCGCGTCATGGAGGGGACGCGTGTGCAGGTAGTCGTTGTGCGCGTGGGCATGGGCCAGCGGGCGCGGGCCACGGGGGCGGCCGGTGACGGCCGGCGCCGCGGTTGCCGACTGGGCGGGAATGAAGGCGCCTGCGGCGACGGTAGCCAGGCCGGTGGTGACGACTCTGCGGCGGGTCAGGTGTGCCATGGGGTCTCCCTGAAGCGGTGGAGCGGGCAGAGCGGGCGGGTGGACGCGACGAGTATGGAGCCGCGACCCACTCGAAGGGCAGGTACCTGCCAAGAGTTGGACCCGTCGTCGTCCGTCCGTCGACTGCGCTGCGTCTGCTGTTACCCAGGTGACCGGGGCAGGCATGACGGAGCGGGGGGTACGTGAGCACGTACCCCCCGCTCCTGGCGGCCCTACGGTGCGGGCAGCTCCACCAGCTCGGCGACGGCCTCGCGGTGGCGCCCTGCCGTGCCGTACGCGATCGAGTCGGCCTTCGCCCGCTTCAGGTAGAGGTGCGCCGGGTGCTCCCAGGTCATACCGATCCCGCCGTGCAGTTGGACGCACTCCTCCGCGGCGTGCACCGCGACCTTCGAGCAGTACGCCTGGGCCACGGCCACCGCGAGCGGTGCGTCCGGGCTGCCTGCCGCCAGCGCGTCCGCGGCGTTGCGGGCAGCTGCCCGCGCGGAGACGACCTCCAGCCAGAGCTGGGCCATCCGGTGCTTGAGCGACTGGAACGAGCCCACCGGCCGGTTGAACTGGTGACGTTCGCGGGTGTGACGGACCGTTTCGGTCAGGCACCACTCGGCGAGGCCGAGCTGCTCGGAAGCGAGGAGTCCGGCTCCGGACAGCAGCCCCTTCTCCACGGCGAGGGCCCCGGGCCCGGCCTCGGCGAGATGGATGCCCGTAGCCCCGGCGAGGGTGACCGTGGACAGTGGACGAGTGAGGTCGAGCGGCACGAGCGACTCGACGCCGACGCCCTCCCCTCCCCTGTCGACGGCGTACAGACCCCCGGCGGTGGGCACCAGCAGCACATCGGCCACCGCTGCCTCGGCAACACCGGCGACGGTCCGCTCGAGGGTGCCGGTCATCGCCGCGGCGGCATCGGCGGCGGGCGTGGCGAACGGCAGGGCGAGGACGGCGACCTTGCGGCCCGCCGCCAGCTCGCCGAGCAGTTCACCGACCGGGCCGTCCTGCGTTCCGAGCGCGAGGAGGATCTCCGTGGCGACGACGGCGCTGGTCAGATACGGAGCCGGGGCGACGCTGCGGCCGAGCTCCTCCAGGACCACGGCGGCCTCGCGGTGAGAGGCTCCCTGTCCGCCGAGCTTCTCCGGCACCAGCAGTCCCGCTGCCCCGATGCCGGCGGCGAGCGATTCCCACAGCCGCAGGTCGTACGGCGTGTCGGACTCGATAGCTGCGATCACCGTCGGCGCGTCGGCCCGGTCGGCGAGCAGCGAGCGCACCGCGGACCTCAAGTCCTCCTCGGTCTCCGAATAGAGCAGGTCGGGAGCGTGGGCTGCTTCGGTCTGTGCGGTCATCGGGAGAGATCCTTCCAGGCGACATCCTTGTCGTTGCGCGGTTCGACGGGCAGACCGAGGACGCGCTCGGCGACGATGTTGAGCAGGACCTCGCTCGTGCCGCCCTCGATGGAGTTGCCCTTGGAGCGCAGATACCGGTAACCGGCGTCGCGTCCGGTGAAGTCGACGAGCTCCGGGCGGCGCATGGTCCAGTCGCTGTACAACAGGCCCTCGTCACCGAGCAGTTCGACTTCGAGCCCGCTGATCTCCTGGTTGAGGCGGGCGAACGCGAGCTTCATGCCGGATCCTTCGGGGCCCGGCTGCCCGGCGACGAGCTGCTGGCGCAGCCGCTCACCGGTGAGCCTGGCGACCTCGGCCTCGACCCAGAGCGTGACGAGTCGCTGATGGAGATCGTGGGTGCGCAGCTCGGGGCGTTCGCGCCAGGTCCCCGCGACCGTGCCGATCATGCCGCCCTCGCGCGGGATACGGGCTCCGCCGATCGAGACGCGCTCGTTCATCAGGGTGGTCTGGGCAACCTTCCAGCCGTCGCCGACCGGGCCGAGACGCCTGCTGTCCGGGATGCGTACCCCGGTGAGGAAGACCTCGTTGAACTCCGCCTCGCCGGTGATCTGACGCAGCGGCCGGACCTCGACACCGGGGTCGGTCATGTCGCAGATGAAGTAGCTGATGCCCCGGTGCTTGGGAACGTCCGGGTCGGTGCGGGCGATGAGGATCGCCCAGCGGGCCACATGGGCGCTGGACGTCCAGACCTTCTGCCCGTCGACCACCCAGTCCTCGCCGTCACGGACGGCGCGCGTGCCGAGGGCGGCCAGGTCGGATCCGGCGCCCGGCTCGCTGAAGAGCTGGCACCACACCTCCTCGCCGACCCACAGGGGGCGCAGGAAGCGCTGCTTCTGTTCGTCGGTGCCGTATCCGAGGATCGTCGGCGCGGCCATCCCGAGACCGATGCCGATGCGGCGCGGGTCGTTGTCGGGAGCCTGCGCGGCGGCGAGCTCGGCGTCGACGACGGGCTGCAGGGAGCGCGACGCGTCGAGGCCGCCGAGGCCGGCGGGGTAGTGCACCCACGCGAGACCGGCGTCGAAGCGTGCCTTGAGGAAGTCGGTACGGTCCGTTGTGGCCGGCGGGTACGCGGCGAGCAGTTCCTGCGTACGCCGGCGGATCTCCGCTGCGTCGACGGCGGTGGTCATCGGGCACCTCCTGCCGGCAGGACGACGATCCGGCCGGTACTCGTACCGTCGGCGACACGCTGGACGCCGCGCGCGGCGTCGGCCATCGGGAGCCGCTCGCTGACCAGGGGCTTGACGACTCCCTGCGCGGCGAGCTTGGTGAGCTCGTCGTGGCAGGCGCGGACCGCGGCCGGGTCCTTGGTGTTGTACAGACCCCAGTGGAGCCCGACGATCGAGTAGTTCTTCACCAGGGCGTGGTTGAGGCCCGGGGCCGGGATGGCGCCGCTCGCGAAGCCGACGACGACGACGCGGCCTTCGAAGGCGATGCACTTCACGGACTTGGCGTAGGCGTCGCCGCCGACGGGGTCGTAGACGACATCCGCGCCGCGTCCGCCGGTGGCTTCCTTCACCGCCGCGACAATGTCCTCGCTACGGCGGTCGATGACCAGGTCACAGCCGAGCCCACGGGCGATCGCGGCCTTCTCCGGTCCGCCGACGACGCCGATGACCGTGGCACCGGCCGCCTTGCCGAGCTGCACCGCGGCGCTGCCGACGCCGCCTGCCGCCGCGTGCACGAGCAGTGTCTCGCCCGCCTGCAGATGCGCTCGGCGGTGGAGTCCGAACCAGCCCGTCTGGTACCCGATGTGCAGGGCGGCCGCTTCGGCGTCGTCCAGGGCGTCGGGGGCGGGCAGCAGGGCAGCCTCGTCCGCGACGACGTAGTCGGCGAAGCCACCGTTCGGGAGGGCGGGGGTGGCGAGCACACGACGCCCGTCCTCCGTCTCCCCGCAGATCTCCACTCCCGGGGTGAACGGCAGCGGAGGCCGGACCTGGTACTGGCCGCGGCAGAGCAGCGCATCGGGGAAGTTGATGTTCGCCGCGCGCACCTCGAGCAGCACCTGCCCGGGGCCGGGACTGGGCCGGTCCGTCTCTTCGAGCTCCATCACCTCGCTCGGCTCGCCGTTCCGGTGCACTCGCCATGCCTGCATGAGGGGCCTCCACAACACTGTCGGCATTACCACTGCTCCGGCGCATACTAAGCGGTCGCTTGCCCGTCTGGGAACACCTCGCGCGAGTCGGTCCCGGACCGTTCATGACCGTTTCGGCTTGGCCCTGACGTGCATCCGCTCCCCCTGCGGCCCGAACAGACTGAGAAACTCGACCGGCTCGTCGCCCACGGGGCCGAACCAGTGCGGCAACCGGGTGTCGAACTCCGCCGCCTCTCCGGGCACCAGGACCAGGTCGTGCTCGGCGAGCTTGAGCCGCAGCTGCCCGTTGAGCACATAGAGCCACTCGTATCCCTCATGGGTGCGCTGCTCGGGCTCCTCCGTGCAGGGTGCCGCCTGAATGACCTTGTACGCCTGGAGACCGCCAGGCCGGCCGGTCAGCGGCAGGGAGGTCTTCGAGCCGTGCACGATCGGCTTCGCCCTGACCCGCGGATCACCGACCGGCGGGGCCCCGACGAGATCGTCGAGCGGCACCTCGTGGGCGCGGGCGATGGGGAGCAGCAGCTCCAGGCTGGGGCGCCGGCCGCCGGATTCGAGGCGGGACAGGGTGGACACGGAGATTCCGGTGGCCTCGGAGAGCGCGGCAAGCGTCACACTCCGGTCCTTGCGGAGCCGGCGCAGTCGGGGGCCGACTCCGGTGAGTACGGCGTCGAGTTCGGGGTCGTCCTGACTCTGTTCCTTCATGACCCCATTGCAGAATCAGCAAACGACTTTGTCAATCGCAGCGGAATTGGTCCCCGGAAAGCGCCACGACGGGCGTACGGTCCGGCGCCCACCACGCGCGAGGAACGATTTTGTCGGTCCCCGTCCCACGGCATCGGCCCTTGCTCGGTCCACACCGGGAAGAGCGGACCCCACTCCTGCGTTACACCGGGAGGCTCTCCACGGACGGCCGCGACCGCGCGCATTCCGGGATCGGATCGGGGCAGGGTGAGCAATGGGTGGCGCGCGCCCGACCCTGCCCGATCAGGTCGAGCCGCATCTGCCTGCGATACCCCGAGGGGTATTCTGACCAGCGGGGTGAGTGAGACGATGCCGCTCCCCCCCACCCCGGTGAACGAAAGGAACCCGCTCGTGACCAGTCCCGCCTCCCTCTCCCCCGCCCAGGCCGCAGCCCGGCTGGAGGAGTTCACCGTCATCGACGTGCGGGCGCCCGGTGAGTACGCCTCCGGGCATGTGCCCGGCGCTCTCAACATTCCGCTCGACCGGCTCGGCGAAGCGGTACCCGCACTCAAGTCCGCCTCGGCCCGCGGCTCCCTGCTGGTGGTGTGCGCCTCCGGTGTCCGTTCCACGAGGGCCTGCGAGGTCCTCGCCGGGGCCGACATCGAAGCCGTCACACTGACCGGCGGCACGTCCGCCTGGGCGGGCGACGGGCACGGCCTGGACCGCCCGGAGGGCGGCCGGGCCACCTGGCCGATGGAGCGCCAGGTGCGCCTCGCCGCCGGTTCCCTGGTGGTGGCCGGCCTGCTCGCGGGCAGGCGTTTCCCTGCGGCGCGCTGGCTGTCGGCGGGCATCGGCTCCGGCCTCGTCTTCTCCGCGGTGACCAACACCTGCGGCATGGCGGCGGCGCTGTCGAAGCTCCCGTACAACCGCGCCCCTCATGCCGCGGCCGACCTGAACGCGACCCTGGACGCCCTGCAGCGCTGACCTGCCCGCGGGGCTACCGGTCGCTCTCGCCCCGGACGAGTGCGAGCAGCCGGTCCAGGACGCGTGGTCCTCCGGCCCGCAGTCCGTCGTGCTCGAACTCACTGGTCACCCAGGTACGGAGGCCACGGATCGCGGCGGCCGTGCGCAGCGAGTGTTCCGTGTCCACGTACATGTCGTCGTGGTAGACCGCCGCGGCGACCGGCACCTCGTTGGCCGCGAGCCGCTCGGTGTCGTACAGGACGGGCCAGTCGGTTCGGGCGGCGAGCAGCTCGGCCGTCTCGCGCAGTGGACGCAGCGCGGGATCGACCTCGAAGTGCCAGGGGTGGATGCTCTCGCCGGTGAAGATCACGGGACCGTCGTCCCCCGACGCTGCGGCGTCGAACTGCGGGAATTCTGCGCGGACGCGTTCGGCGGCCCAGCCGGTCGGCCGCTGACCGTGCCCGTAGATCGCCTCGTGCATCAGGGCGTACAGCGGGTGGCCCGCGAACGAGGTGACCGTGCGCATGGCCTCCTGGAAGGTGTCGGAGAGTTCGGTGCCGTGCGGGCCGCCGACGAAGGCGTTCTCCAGGAGGTGGTGCAGTTGGTGGCTGCCGTTCCCGCCGCCCAGCAGGATGCCGAGGGACTGGAACCCTTCGGGTGTCAGACGGTGCCCGCCGCTCTCCGGGCGGTGCTCGGCGAGGTGGGCGGCAATCGCGCGGGCGCGGGAGATGTCCTGCGGGTAGCGGGCGTAGTGGGCCGCGACCTTCCGCTCGATCCGCGGATACGCGGCCCGGTAGACGTCATCGGCATGGGCGTCCAGGGAGGGCAGCCCGCCGGTGATCAGGACGGCCTTGAGCCCTTCCGGGGCGGCGGACAGGTACCGGACGGCACAGAAGCCCCCGAAGGACTGACCCAGAACGGTCCAGGGGGCACCGCCGGTGAGCCGGGGACGGATGAATTCGCAGTCCCGGACGATGCTGTCCGACCGGAAGTGCGCGAGGTAGTCGGCCTGCTCGCGGGGCCCCCCGCGCAGCGGGAGGGTCTGCCGGTTGGCCGGGGTGGAAAGGCCCGTGCCGCGCTGGTCCAGCAGCAGCACACGGAACTCCCGCACCGCCCGCCCCAGCCATGCCTCCGTGCCGATGAACCTGCGGGCACCGAAGCCGGGACCCCCCTCCAGATACACCAGCCAGGGCAGGTCCTCGTCGGACTTGGCGCTCGCCACGACCTCACGGCCGAAGATCTCGATCTTCTCGCCGCCGGGATCGTCGTGGTCGAGGGGGACCGTGAACCGACGGTCGGTGAGGACGAGGCCGGGGTGGCGATAGCTGTTCAAGGGTGCTCCTGGATCCGGTGTTTCCCGGACAGTTCAGCACATGACCGTTCCCCGTACGGCCCCGGCCCGTGTGCGCCGCGGTCCTGCGGCTTCTACCGTGCGCTCATGATCCGGTTCGAGCAGACCGCAGCGGTTCGCACGGCCGTGCGGCGCCGGCCGACGGACCTGCCGGGGCGCGACGCAAGGACTCCACGAGCCTGCCCGCTTTTGCCATATACCCGCGTGTGCAATTATTGTGGACGCCAATAACCATCGTGCGCAGATCGCATGGTCCGACGCAGGCGCACAGTCCGGCATCTCAGGAAGGACTCCCATGTCCACGGTCCCCACCGTCACCCTCAACAACGGCATCACGATTCCGCAGCTCGGCTTCGGTGTCTTCCAGGTTCCCGACGACGAGACCACCGCAGCGGTGTCCAGCGCGCTCGACGCGGGCTACCGCTCGATCGACACCGCCGCCGTCTACGGAAACGAGGCCGGCGTGGGCCGCGCCCTGGCCACCTCCGGGATCCCGCGTGAGGAACTGTTCGTCACCACGAAGCTGTGGAACGCCGACCAGGGATACGACACGGCGCTCGCCGCCTTCGACGCGAGCCTCGCCAAGCTCGGCCTCGACTACGTGGACCTCTACCTCATCCACTGGCCCACGCCCGCCCATGACCTCTACCCGGACACCTGGCGTGCCCTGGAGAAGCTGCTGGCCGACGGACGGATCCGGGCCGCCGGAGTATCCAACTTCCAGCCCGCCCACCTGCGCCGCCTGATCGACGCCGGCTCCCTGGTCCCGGCCGTCAACCAGATCGAGCTGCATCCCGGCCTTCAGCAGAAGGAACTGCGTACCCTGCACGCCGAGCACGGCATCGCCACCGAGGCGTGGAGCCCCCTGGCGCAGGGCGCGCTGCTGGACGACAGCGCACTGGTCTCGATCGCCGGGCGCCACGGGAAGTCGCCCGCCCAGGTGGTCCTTCGCTGGCACCTCCAGCTCGGGAACGTCGTGATCCCCAAGTCGGTCACGCCCGCTCGCATCCGGCAGAACATCGATGTCTTCAACTTCGAACTCTCGTCCGCCGACATGGACGCGATCACCCGACTCGACCGGGGCATGCGCACGGGCCCGGACCCCGACACCTTCAACTGAACCGGGCCCGTCAGTCGACCAGAGCCCGCAGAGCGGCGCGGAGCAGGCGCCCCAACGCCCCCAGGGCGCCCATCTCCACGGCGGTCTCCCCGATATCCGCGGCCGCTTCGGCCCGGTCCGAGCGGTGTCCCGCGGACCGGCACCTCCTGCATGTCCCGCCGCTCAGCCGGCGATGTCTCCCACAGCGGGCGCACGTGCCCGAACGTCTCCCCATGGGGACAGCATCTCACCTGCCGGGACAGCCCTCAGCGGCCCCGCCGGTAGCTGCTGCCGTCCTTCGGGCGGACCAGCAGCCCGGCGACCACCAGGTAGCGGCGCAGGGCCGAGCAGTCCTCGTGCACGGTGAGCAGCGCCTCGTTGACCTCGCGCTCGGTGTAGACCCGATCGCGCTCGAACAGCGTGTGGGCGAGGTGGACCAGCAGCTGCTCGCGGCGAGCCACCTTCCGCGGGATCACCGTCAGGCGCCCGTGCGAGAAGAGTGATGCCACCTGGTGCGAACTGCGGGTATCTGTATCGGACATGCCGGAAGCGTCGCAGGCGCCGGACGGACGGGCAACGTGATTTCCGCGTTCCCGGCCGGCGCCCGTGGCGGGTCCCCCAGTGCGCGGGCGACCGCGATGGCGCCCTGGAGCCGCTCCCCCGCCTCGTAGACCATGCAGGCGGTGCCGTTCTGCGTACCGAAACTCGGGGCAGCGGTGCGCCCGTTGTCCGGGGCACCGGTCATCGAATCGTGGAAGAGCCCGAAGACCCTCCGGACCGCCGGGTCGGGAACGTATCCGAGGCTGTTCGCCGCTTCGAGGACTTTGCGCGGGGTCTCCTCGGAGATCGTGGTGCCCTGCTTCCTGTCCGCGAGCACCAGCGAAACGGTGGCCTGCGAGACTCCGGCAAGCCGTGCGACCTCGGCCTGTCGCGGTCGTGCCGTGCGGCCCGCCGGCGCGGGTGAACGGCCGGGCCCGGCACGCTTCCTGGGTTCCTCCACCACTGCTCCTCAGATCGTCAATGCGCATTGACGAGTCCTGTGGGGGCCGTTCACATAACGGTCAAGAGGGTGGACACAAGAAGTTCTTGACTGCCGCCCCGCCAGTCGTACGGTGTGATCATTCATATCGACTTTGCGACAAAGGCGGTCCCGCATGGCCCTGTTCGATCTGCCCCTGGACGAACTGCACACCTACAGCAGCGGGTCGGTGGAACCGCACGACTTCGACGCCTTCTGGTCGGACACGCTCACCGAGGCCAGGACCCACGACCTCGATGCCCGATTCGAGCTGCGCACCGACACCGGCCTGACCACGGTCGACGTGTACGACGTGACGTTCGCCGGTTTCGGCGGCCACCCGGTCCGGGGCTGGCTCGTCATGCCGGCGGGCACCACGCGACCGCTGCCGCTGGTCGTGGAGTTCATCGGGTACGGGGGCGGGCGCGGGCTGCCGCATTCGTACCTGCTCTGGGCGTCGGCCGGCATGGCCCACTTCGTGATGGACACCCGGGGCCAGGGAAGCGGATGGGCTCCGGGCGACACGGCCGACCCCGTGGGCAACGGACCGTCGCTGCCCGGGTTCATGACCCGGGGCATCGAGGACCCCCACGCGTACTACTACCGCCGACTGATCACGGACGCCGTACGCGCCGTGGAGGCAGCCCGCTCGCACCCGCTGACGGACGCGGCCCGCACCGCCGCGATCGGTGCGAGCCAGGGCGGCGGACTCGCCATCGCGGTCGGCGGGCTGATACCCGACCTGGCGGCCGTCGCACCCGATGTCCCGTTCCTCTGCGACTTCCCGCGGGCGATCAGCCTGACCGACAGGCTCCCCTACCGCGAGATCGGCAACTACCTCAAGACGCACCGGGGGCGCGCCGAACAGGCGAAGGCCACGCTGGCCTACTTCGACGGAGTGCACTTCGCGGCCCGCGGCCGGGCACCCGCACTGTTCTCGGTCGCCCTCGAGGATCAGACCTGCCCGCCGTCCACGGTCTTCGCCGCCTTCAACGCGTACGCGCACCCGGACAAGGAGATCGAGGTGTACGACTTCAACGACCACGAGGGCGGCGGACCGTTCCAGCAGGCGGTACAACTCGCCCGGCTGCCTCAGCTGTTGAAGGCCTGACCTCCGCGTACGCGGCGCTGGGCACTTGACCGGGCTCGCGTACGGAGCCTAGGTTTCCCCGGAGAGAAAGCGCTTGCTATCGGGCGCTTGCCATCCGACAGGTGATCCTCCAGGGGGTGCGTCATGCCCAGCCGTCCTTCACACCGGGGACCGGTCCGGGTCGCGATCGTCGGCACGGGTGCGATCGCGCGAGGCAGTCATCTGCCCGCGCTGACCGCACTCGCCGCCGGACAGCCGCTGGAGATCGTCGCGGCGGTCGATGTCGACGCGGCGTCGGCCGAGGCGTTCTGTGCGGATGCGGGCATCCCGCACCCGTACACGGACCTGTCCGCCATGCTCGCCGAGCAGCGGCCCGACCTGGTCACGCTCTGCACCCCGCCCCGGTTCCACCGCGATCAGACCGTTGCCGCACTGCGGGCCGGGGCCTGGGTGTGGTGCGAGAAGCCGCCCTGTCCGTCGTTGGAGGACTTCGACGCCATCGAGGCAGCGGAGGGCCCCGAGGAAGGCGGGCCGTTCGCGGCGATCGTCTTTCAGCACCGATTCGGTTCGGGCTCCCGCCATGTGCGGGAGCTGCTGGCCGGACAGGCGATGGGCAGGACCCTGGTGGCGCACTGCCAGACGACCTGGTACCGGGACGAGGCGTACTACGCCGTTCCCTGGCGCGGAAGTTGGAGCAGCGAGGGCGGCGGTCCCGCGATGGGGCACGGCATCCACCAGATGGATCTCCTGCTCGATCTGCTCGGCCCGTGGACGGAGATCCGCGCGATGGCGGGGCGGCTGGTGCACGACGTCGAGACGGAGGACGTCTCCACCGCGCTCATCCGTTTCGAGAGCGGCGCGATGGCCACGGTCGTGAACAGCGTGCTCAGCCCGGACGAGGTCAGCCGGATCCGCATCGACTGCGAGCACGCGACGGTCGAGCTCACACATCTGTACGGGCATCGCAACGCGGACTGGCGGATCACGCCTGCCCCGGGAGTCTCTCCCTCACAGGCAGCCTCCTGGCAGGACTTCGGTGCCGACGTCCCGAGCTCCCACGAGGCGCAGCTGCGCGGACTGCTGGAGGATCTGCGGGCCGGGCGCAGGCCCCGCAGCAGCGGCGCCGACGGCCGCAAGAGTCTGGAACTGGTCACGGCCCTCTACAAGGCCGCCTTCACCGGGGCCACCGTCCGGGCCGGCGAGACAGGTCCCGGCGATCCCTACTACGGCGCGTTGCACGGCAACGCTCCCGGCTGGGCACCGGAGTCCCCGGCAGAATCCGTGGAGGTCACGGCATGACGGAGACCGTGGAGCTCGTCCACCGGCACGGCGACCACCTCGCCGTGTCCGTCGCGGGCAGCGGGGTCGAACTGCTGCGCTATGTGTACCGGGCCGAGGCCCCCTGGGAGGCCCCGAAACCATACATCCACCCCCTGCGCACACTCTCCGGGCGGGTGGTGACCGACTACCGCCCCAACGACCACCGCTGGCACAAGGGTCTGCAGATGACCGCCTCGCATCTGTCGGGCCAGAATCTGTGGGGAGGCAACACCTATGTGCACGGTGAGGGTTATCGCGCCCTGCCGGAGCGCGTCGGTTCCATGGCGCACCGCCGATTCGACGAAGTGTCGGTGCACGACGGCGGGGCCGGCATCACCGAGCGGCTGAGCTGGCATCCGCACAGCGGCGAGATCTGGGCCGAGGAGACCCGCCGCATCGAGGTGCACGACGTCGACACGACAACGGGAAGCTGGGTGCTGACCTGGTCGTCCGCGGTCACCAACCGGCGGGAGGAGCCGCTGCGCCTCGGCAGCCCGACGACGCACGGCCGGCCCGGCGCGGGATACACCGGACTGTTCTGGCGGGGTCCGCGCGCCTTCCGCGACGGGCGGATCCTCGCGCCGGATGCCGAGGGCCCGGAGCTCATGGGGAAGCAGGCCGACTGGCTGGCCTACAGCGGTGAACACGACGAGGTGGACGGCCACGCCACGCTCGTCTTCGTCCACTCCCCCGAGAACGACCACACCGGTGCGGGCGGAGCGCATCCGGCGCACTGGTTCGTGCGCAACACCCCGTTCGCCGCCGTCGCGCCGTCGTTCGCCTTCCACGACGAACTGGTCCTGGCACCCGGTGCGACGATGACCCGCCGCTATCGGGTGCTGGTGGCGGACGGCGCCTGGGACCGCGAGCAGATCGCCTCCAGGGTCGGGGCACTGTCCTGGTAGGGGCTCAGCCCCCGGGACCCCGTCATGAGTATCGGGACTACTGCGCACCGGCCGGGGTCAGGACGAAAACAGGGATCTCACGGTCGGTCTTGGTCTGGTAGTCGGCGTAGTCGGGGAAGGCCTCCACGGCGCGGCCCCACCACAGGGCCTTCTCCTCGCCGGTGATCTCACGGGCGACCATGTCCTGCTGCACAGTGCCGTCCCGCAGCTTCACATGGGGATCGGCGACCACGTTGTAGTACCAGACGGGGTGCTTGGGGGCGCCGCCGAGGGAGGCGACCACGGCGTAGCGGCCGTCGTGCTCGACCCGCATGAGGGGTGTCTTGCGGAGTTTGCCGCTCCTGGCGCCGCGCGTGGTCAGAAGAATGACGGGCTTTCCGCGCAACGTGGTCCCCTGCGTGCCGCCCGAACTCTCGATGAGCTCGACCTGCTCACGCACCCACGGCGTAGGACTCGGCTCGTACTCGCCCTCGATCGGCATGGCGCCTGTTCCTCTCGTCGAAGTCCTGCATCGTTCGCCCCCTGACCCTTCCCCGGAAGGTCCGGGGCACGCGGGACACCGGAGGACGGGTCGCGTCCGGGTGCCCGCACGGGGCTCACGAGGTATCCGCTCACATAATCGCGCACCTTTGAGGTCTGTATACACACTTATATCCGAATTGCACACTTGCCCCGCTCCAGGGTCGCTCGGGCGCAGGGCATACCGTGGGGCGGAGCGAAGTAAGTCAAGCCTTACTCCGCTGCACTCTGTCCGTGCTCGCCCGCCCAAAGGAACAACACTCCATGACACGCCCCGTCCGCGTCGCCATCGTCGGAGCCGGTCCTGCCGGAATCTACGCAGCGGACGCGCTGCTCAAATCCGAGGCCGCCCAGGACCCGGGTGTATCGATCGACCTGTTCGAGCGCATGCCGGCCCCCTTCGGCCTGATCCGCTACGGCGTGGCGCCGGACCACCCGCGGATCAAGGGCATCGTGAAGGCCCTGCACCAGGTCCTGGACAAGCCGCAGCTGCGGCTGTTCGGCAACGTCGACTACCCCAACGACATCGGCCTGGACGACCTGCGGTCCTTCTACGACGCCGTGATCTTCTCCACGGGCGCCGACGCGGACCGCGCCCTCGACATACCGGGGGCCGACCTCGATGGCTCCCACGGCGCCGCCGACTTCGTCGCCTGGTACGACGGACACCCCGAGGTGCCGCGCACCTGGCCCCTGGGGGCCGAGAAGGTCGCCGTGCTGGGCGTGGGCAACGTGGCCCTCGACGTGGCACGCATGCTCGCCAAGACGGCGGACGAGCTGCTCCCCACGGAGATCCCGGCGAACGTGTACGAGGGCCTGAAGGCGAACAAGGCGCTCGAGGTGCACGTCTTCGGGCGGCGGGGTCCGGCCCAGGCAAAGTTCAGCCCGATGGAGCTGCGCGAGTTGGACCACTCCCCGAACATCGAGGTCATCGTCAACCCGGAGGACATCGACTACGACGACGGCTCGATCGCTACCCGGCGGGAGAACAAGCAGGCCAACATGGTCGCCTCCACGCTGGAGAACTGGGCGATCCGGGACGCGGGCGACCGCCCGCACAAGCTGTTCCTGCACTTCTTCGAGTCCCCGGTGGAGATCCTGGGCGAGGACGGCCGGGTCGCCGCCCTGCGTACCGAGCGGACCGAGCTGGACGGCACCGGCAACGTCCGGGGCACAGGCCGCTTCACCGACTGGGACGTGCAGAGCGTCTACCGCGCGGTCGGCTACTACTCGGAGGAGCTCCCGAAGCTGCCGTTCGACGTGGCCTCCGGCACCGTCCCGCACGCCGCCGGACGAGTCCTGAGCGGTGAGGAGCCGATGTCCTCGGTGTACGTCACCGGGTGGATCAAGCGTGGTCCGATCGGCCTGATCGGGCACACCAAGGGCGACGCCAACGAGACGGTCGCCTGCCTCCTGGAGGACCACACCGCCGGACGGCTGCCCGCCCCCGCCCAGCCCGAGCCGGATGCGGTCGTCGAATTCCTCGAGCAGCGCGGCGTCCGCTACACCACCCGCGAGGGCTGGCACCGCCTGGACGGCCATGAGCAGGCACTGGGCGCCGAGCAGGGCCGCGAGCGGATCAAGGTCGTCGAGCGCGCCGCCATGCTGGAGGCGTCCGGAGCCTGACCGCGAGCCGCGCGCCCCCGGAGCTCCTCGGCGAGCTCCGGGGGCGCGGTGCTGTCCGGGTCGCTGCGGTCGGTACCTGCTGCAGCCGAATGCGGCTGCCCCTAGGGCCTCTCGTTTGGATCTTGCCGGGCTCGCGTGCCCTGGTGCCGCACCTCGCCGCGTTGTCGTCGGGAGGCATGGCTCCGCTATGCCTCCCTCCTCCGCCTTGCGATCCACGGCACCAGACCCCGCTCACTGATCCGGCCTGATCCAAACGAAAGACCGCTAGCCCTTAGACTCGGCGAATGGCGAAGTATTTCGACGTACACCCCGATAATCCTCAGCGGCGCACCGTCAGCAGTGTGGCCGACAGCATCCGGTCCGGTGCGCTCGTCGCGTACCCGACGGACTCCTGCTACGCCCTGGGATGCCAGCTGGGCAGTCGCGACGGCATCGGGCGGATCCGGTCGATCCGGAACCTCGACGATCGCCACCACTTCACCCTGGTGTGCCAGAACTTCGCACAGCTGGGGCAGTTCGTGCAGATCGACAACGACGTCTTCCGGGCGATCAAGGCAGCGACGCCCGGCAGTTACACGTTCATCCTCCCCGCCACCAAAGAGGTGCCGCGGCAGTTGCTGCACCCGAAGAAGAAGACGGTCGGCGTCCGGATTCCCGACCACGCCGTCGCTCAGGCCCTCCTCTCCGAGCTCGGTGAGCCGCTGCTCTCCAGCACGCTGCTGCTGCCCGACGAGGACGAGCCGATGACGCAGGGCTGGGAGATCAAGGAGCGCCTCGACCACGTGGTGGACGTCGTGCTCGACTCCGGCGACTGCGGCACCGAGCCGACCACGGTCATCGACTTCTCGAGCGGCGAACTCGAGATCGTACGCCGCGGGGCGGGTGACACCGCGCGGTTCGAGTAGCCCACTCGACACCCCGGTCGCCCCGCGCTCTCGGTGCTCCCGGCGGGGCACCGGGGGTGCCGTGGGCCGCTCAGCCCAGGCCTGCGATCCGCGCGAGCCGTCGCAGCGAGTCCTCGAGCGCCTCACGGTCGTACGTGCTCGTGGTGACCAGCACTTCGTCCGCGCCCGTCTCCTTGATGACCAGTTCGAGTTCGGCCGCGACCGTCTCCTCGGTGCCCGCGAGGTGGCCACGCAGCCCGCTCTCGAAGAGCCCTCGCTCCTTCTCCGTCATCGCCAGCCCCTCGACCCGCTCGGCGGGGGCGAGCGGTGGGAACGAGCCGCGGCTGCGCGCGTACGCCATGGACCAGGCCTCGGGGATCAGGAGCCGCCGGGCGGCCTCCGCCGTCCCGGCGACGGCGATCGTCCCCGCCACGACCACATACGGTTCCCGGGCCCAGGCGGAGGGGCGGAACTCTCGGCGATAGCCATCGATTGCGCGCAGCAGCTTTTCCCGGCCGCGGAGATCGCCCACCACCAGGGGGAGCCCGGCCGCAGCGGCAATCGCGGCGCCCTCGCCCGTCGCCAGGACGTACGGGGGTATGCGCAGGCCCTCGGCGGGGCGGGCATGAACCTGGGGGTGGGCCTGCTGGGTGCCGTCCAGCCAGCCGAGGAGCTCGGAGAGCTGTCCGGCGAAGTCGTCGGCATCCTCCTTGTCACGGCCCAGCGCCCTGCGAATGCCGTCGGTGAAGCCCACCGAGCGTCCCAGACCCATGTCGATCCGCCCGGGGAACAGTGAGGCGAGCACGCCGAACTGCTCGGCCACGACGAACGGCTGGTGGTTGGGGAGCATCACTCCGCCCGTACCCACACGGATGGCGGAGGTTGCGGCCGCGACGGCGGCGGCCAGCACGGTCGGCGCCGAGCCGGCCACACCCGGCACGCTGTGGTGTTCGGAAACCCAGAAGCGGTGGTAGCCGAGCGCTTCGACCACGCCGGCCAGCCGGACGGTGTCGCGCAGCGCCTGCCGGCCGTCGTATCCCTCTCGGGTGCGGGAGCGGTCCAGGAACGAGAAACGGGTCGCTTCGATCGAAGGGCTCACGCCTGGTTCAACGCCCGCGGCCCACCAGGATTCCCGTACACCGCGACCGGCCCGGCCCTGAAAACCACCCACCCAGCAGACACGAAGTCCATATTGTCGCTAAAGTCCGTTAGGCCTCTAACGGCCTCGTGCGACTGGGCGGTGGTGTGAGCAGTATGGATGGCGAGAAGCCGGGGTCCTATGAGGGGCGCCCTGTGCGTCGCCCGTCTCTCGGTGATGCGATCACTCCGCTGGTGGTTCTTGCCGTGCTGGTGGCCGGCGCGCTGGCACTGTTCGGTCTGGACGCACTGGACGGGCCTGTCCAGGTGGCCCTGATCATGTGTGCCATGACGGCCGCTCTGGTGGCACTGAAGAACGGGCACAGCTGGTCGGCCGTGCAGAAGGCGGGGCAGGGGGCGCTGTCATCGATCACAAGTGCGGTGTTCATCCTGTTGGCCGTAGGCGCACTGATCGGTGTCTGGAACCTGTCGGGGACGATCCCGACGCTTGTCTACTACGGCATCCAGGTGCTGTCGCCCAGCTGGTACTACGCGGCGACGACCGTGATCTGCGGTGCGGTCGCCATGAGCATCGGCAGCTCATGGACGACAGCGGGCACCATCGGCGTCGGGCTCGTCGGGGTGGCGGACATGCTCGGCGTCTCCACGGCGATCACCGCCGGAGCGGTCATCTCGGGAGCGTACCTGGGTGACAAGCTCTCCCCTCTGTCGGAGACCACGGTGCTGACCGCCCAGATGGTCAGGGTGGATGTCTACGAGCACATCAAGCGTCAGGCATGGACGTCCGTGCCCGCGTTCGTGATCGGGCTCGTCGTGTTCCTGGTGATCGGGCTGGTCAAAGGCCCCGAGGTGCGGAACCCGGTGGGCAAGGAGATCGAGCTGGCAAGTCTCGGCGACATCTACCACATCACCCCGCTGAACCTCCTGCCCCTTGCCCTGCTGGCCGTCCTGTCCGTCCGCAAGGTGCCGCCCTCACTGGCGCTCGCCTGTTCGGCGCTCTTCGCCGGCGTTCTCGGCGCGTTCCTGCAGCCGGATGTGATGCGGGGATTCGTCGCCGGCACGGGCAACCTCGTCGTCGAGTCGGTGAAGGGGATCTGGCTGGCGATGGCGAACGGATTCACCATCGACTCCGGGATCCCCGTCATCGACCAACTGCTGTCCCGCGGCGGCATGGACAGCATGCTGCTGACCCTGTGGCTCATCATCGGCGCGGTCACCTTCGGGGCGATCCTGGAGGAATTCGGCCTGATCGCACGGCTCGTGGACCCGCTCATCCGCTCGGCGAAGTCCACCGGCCGACTGTTCGTGACGGTCTTCGCGTGTGCGTTCGGCCTCAACGTGGTCGCGGGCGACCAGTACATCGCGCTCGTCCTGCCGGCCAGGGTGTTCCGCCTCGAGTTCGAGAAGCGGTCTCTCGCACCCACCAACCTCTCCCGGCTGACAGCCGACAGCGGCACGGTGACGTCCGCGCTGGTCCCGTGGAACTCCTGCGGCGCGTTCATGGGCGCGGTGCTCGGCGTGGCGACGCTGTCCTATCTGCCGTTCGCGGTCTTCAACTACGCCAGCCCCCTGCTCAGCGTCCTGTACGGCATCACCGGCTTCAAGATCGAAAAGGTCCCGCCTGCCTTCGGCGAAGTGCGCACCCCCATCGCTCACTGATATCCGGCCAGTTCTCCTATCTGTCTCGCACGAGGGGAAGACATGACAAGCTCCGACACGGGGACCGATGCCGTCCAGGGCTCCAGCAACGCGGTCAAGATGACGCTGCTCACGCTGACCATGATGGTGGTCGGTTCGATGGTCGGCGCCGGGGTGTTCTCGCTGCCGTCCCGCTTCGCACAGGAGACCGGTGTCGCCGGGGCGCTGATCGCCTGGGCCATCGCCGGTACGGGCATGCTGATGCTCGCCTTCGTCTTCCAGACGCTCGCCGTGCGCCGGCCCGATCTCGATGCCGGTGTCTATGCCTATGCCAAGGCCGGATTCGGCGAGTACCTCGGCTTCTTCTCCGCGTTCGGTTACTGGGCCAGCGCCTGCGTCGGCAATGTGACCTACTGGGTTCTGATCATGTCGACGGTCGGATCCATCTGGCCTGCGCTCGGGGACGGCGACACCCTGCTCGCCATCGTGCTGTCCTCGTTCGGCCTGTGGGCCTTCTACCTGCTCATCCGCCGGGGCGTGAAGGAGGCCGCCGCGATCAACAGGGTGGTCACCGTGGCCAAGGTGGTTCCGATCATCGTCTTCGTCATCCTCGCGCTGTTCTACTTCGATGCGGGTGTCTTCGCCGACAACTTCGGGGGCGCGGACTACGCGGGCTCCCTGTTCAACCAGGTGCGCGGCACCATGCTGGCCACGGTGTTCGTCTTCCTCGGGGTGGAGGGCGCCAGCGTCTACTCACGGCACGCCAAGCGCCGGGAGGACATCGGGCGGGCCACCGTGCTGGGCTTTCTCAGCGTCTTCGCCGTCTTCGCCTCGGTCACGATCGTGTCGTACGGCATCATGCCGATGGCCGAGATGGCCGATCTCCGCCAGCCGTCCATGGCCGGCGTGCTGGAGGATGCTGTCGGGACCTGGGGCATGGTCTTCGTGAGCGTCGGGCTGATCGTCTCCGTGCTCGGCGCCTACCTCGCCTGGACCCTCATGGCGGCGGAAGTGCTCTTCGTGGCCGCCAAGGATGACGACATGCCGCGCTTCCTGCGCCGGCACAACTCCGCCGATGTGCCCGTGCCCGCACTGCTGATGACCACCGCGCTGTCCCAGGTGGTCCTCGTCGTCACCCTCTTCTCGGACGATGCGTTCAACTTCGCCCTCGACCTGACCAGCGCCCTGACCCTGATTCCGTTCCTGCTGGCGGCGGCGTTCGCAGTGAAGGTCAGGGTGCGGCCCGACGAACTGACGGCCGGAACAGGCCGCGGGCGTGACCTCGTCATCGGCCTCGTGGCAACGCTCTACACCGCGTTCCTGCTGTACGCGGCCGGCCTGAAGTTCGTACTGGTCTCCTTCATCATCTACGCCCCGGCCACGATCCTGTTCGCGATGGCCCGACGGGAGCAGAAGCGCCAGGTGTTCTCGCCGGTTGAACTCGTCATCTGCGCCGTCTCCGTCGTCGGAGCCGTCATCGGAGTGATCGCCCTGGCCGCGGGCTGGATCAGCCTCTGACAGCCCGGGCGCATCCGGACCGTCCTCCTCCGAGCAGGAACACCGCACACGACCGAAAGGCAGCACCCATGACGAAGACCACCGACACCGGCGCAGGTCCCGTGCACGGTGTCCACTCCGAGGTCGGCAGGTTGCGCAAGGTACTGGTCTGCGCACCCGGCCTCGCACACCGCCGGCTCACCCCCAGCAATGCCGACGAGCTGCTCTTCGACGATGTGATGTGGGTGGACAACGCGCAGCGTGACCACGCCGACTTCGTCAGCAAGCTCCAGCAGGGCGGCGTCGAGGTCGTGGAACTGCACGACCTGCTGGCCCGGACCCTGGAGGTGCCCGGGGCGAAGTCATGGCTCCTCGACCGCAAGATCACCGCCAACGAGGTCGGCCTGGGACTCATCGACGCCACCCGCGCCTACCTGGAATCCCTGGAACCCCGGCAGCTCGCCGAGTACCTGATCGGTGGCCTGGCCACCACCGACCTGCCCGGGGAGTACCGCTCCGGCTACCTCGGTCTGGCCCGCGAGTCGACCGGGGCGCGCGAATACCTCATGCCGCCGCTGCCGAACACCCTGTACACGCGCGACACCACGTGCTGGCTGTACGGAGGGGTGACCCTCAACCCGCTGTACTGGCCCGCCCGTCATGACGAAACGCTGCTGATGAAGACGGTCTACCGCTTCCATCCTGACTTCGCCGGCAACACGGTCTGGTGGGGCGATCCCGAACTCGACTGGGGCAGCGCCACTTTCGAGGGCGGTGACATCATGCCCGTCGGCAACGGCGTCGTCCTCATGGGCATGAGCGAACGCACCTCCCGGCAGGCCATCACCCAGGTCGCCGCTTCCCTGTTCAAGAACGGTGCCGCCCAGCACGTCGTGGTGGCGGGCATGCCGAAACTGAGGGCGGCGATGCACCTGGACACCGTCTTCACCTTCGCCGACCGCGACATCGTCACCCTCTATCCGAAGATCATGGACGCGGTCCACACGTTCTCGCTCCGCCCCAGCGACACGTCACCGGGCGTGGAGATCACCGACGAGGGTTCGAGCCCGTTCGTCGAAGTGGTGGCCAAGAGCCTCGGCCTGCCCGCTCTTCGGGTGATCGAGACGGGCGGGGACGTGTACGCCTCCGAGCGCCAGCAGTGGGACAGCGGAAACAACGCCGTGGCTCTCGAACCCGGGGTCGTCTTCACCTACGACCGCAATACCCAGACCAATGATCTGCTGCGCGCGGCCGGGGTCGAGGTCATCACCATCGTCGGTGCGGAGCTCGGCCGCGGCCGCGGCGGTGGTCACTGCATGACCTGCCCGCTGATTCGCGAGCCTGTCGAATTCTGAGCGGGCCGGCCCGGTCAGCGGGGAGTCGTCCACGAGCGGGCCGTCGCTCCGGAGCCGGCGGGCACGAGCAGCAGCGGGGCCGGGAACCGCGTGCGCGGTCCCCCCGCCCGTCGCGCCCCCTGCCCGTCGCGCCCGGCACCCGCCGCTGTGCGGCGCCCTCAGGCGCCCGCCGACGACTGTGCCTCGGCCGCCGCACGGTACAGCCGGCGCAGCCGCACCACGCCCAGGTCGTGCTGGTACAGGTTCTCCTGCTGGTCGGCGTCGACCGGCATGGCCTCCAGCATGACGCGGTCCTGCTCCAGGACCTCCCAGTGGCGCTTCTCGATCAGCGTCCGGTAGAGGAAGCGCCAGGACGCGCGCTGCCAGTCCTCGACCCGGCGGTAGCGCCAGAAGAAGACGCCGCTGCGCTGCTCGTCCACCGGGCAGACCATGCCCACGATCCCGAACGGCCCGCCGGGGCCGGCCGACGGCGGGTAGGGGATGGACAGGTCGAACCAGTCCACCCCGGTGCGGCACAGCTCCACCCAGTCGAAGTTGACGCCGCGCTGGTCGGTCTTCTCGAAGTAATAGCCGCGCGCGGTCTCCCGGATACGGAACTTGGCCGTCGTGTCACCGTCGAACATGGTGTGCGAATCATGGTGGAGGAAGGCGCCGTGCATCGGGTCGAGCAGGTTCTCCACGGCGTAGCGCCACGGTGAGTTCCACTCGGCGTAGCACAGGAACGCGTCCACCTCGGGATCCGTCAGCGGCTCCGGGAGCGTCAGTTCCGCCGGCTCCGGGTGCTCCTCGTCGCCGAAGTAGGCGAGGATCGCGCCCGCGACCTCGCGTACCGGCAGCGAGGTGACCAGCTTCTTGCCCTCCAGGCTGCAGCCCGGCAGCCCGGGGACGGAGGAGACCGTCCCGTCGGGCTCGACCTCGACACCGTGGTACCAGCAGGCGACGCGGTCACCGAGGTGCTTCCCGAGCGACAGCGGTGCACCGCGGTGCGGGCAGCGGTCGGCGAGCATGGACAGGGCGCCGTCGGAGCGGCGGAACAGCAGCCACTGCTCGCCGAGCGCGGTCACCTTGCGCATCGCGCCGGGGGCGACGAAGTGCGAGGGGACGACGGGGTGCCACTGGTTGCGCAGGCCGGTGGCGTAGATGTGGTCCGCCGTGGCGGAGGACGACAGCGTCATGGTCAGGCTCCCAGTCGGTTCATCTCGGCGCGGAAGGATTCCTCGGTCCACGGTGTGCCGTCGCCGGCGTGGACCTGGCGGGCGTTGAGTCCGCGCACCACGTCGCTCAGCTCGTGGCCCGCCTCGGTGAAGACGTCCTCGAGGGTTGCGGCCAGCTTGTACTCGTACGGGGTCGGCTCGTGGGTACGTGACTGGTGGACGTCAAGGTACGGCCAGGTGTCGCTCACGGTGTCTCCTGAAGGTGTGGGGGAAGGTGTCACAGGTCGAGGACGAGCCGACTCTGTGAGGCGCATCGCGAGACGCAGATCATCATCGTGGCGCAGGTGGCACGTTCGGCCTCGCTGAGCAGGAAGTCGCGGTGGTCGGGGGTGCCCTCGATCACCCGGGTCTCGCAGGACCCGCAGATCCCGTCGCGGCACGAGTTCGGTGCGTCGATCCCGGCGCCCTCGACGGCGTCGAGGATCGAGGTACCGGCGCCGACGGTGAGGGTCACGCCCGAGGTGCGGCACTCGACCTCGAACTCCTCGTCGTCACCTGCGCGTTCCACCGTCGGTGCGGCGAACCGTTCCAGGTGCAGCCGGTCCTCGGGGCAGCGCGCCTCGACGGCCGCGAGCAGGGGTTCGGGACCGCAGGAGTACACCAGCGTGCCGTCGGGCAGGTCCGCGAGCGCGGCGTCCAGGTCGATGTGGCCCAGTTCGTCCTGCGGGACGAGCGTGACGTCACCGCCGAGCGCGGCGAGTTCCGAGGTGAACGCCATGGACGCCCGTCCCCTGCCTCCGTAGACCATCCGCCACGCGGAACCCCTGCGGGTCGCCTCCCTGGCCATCGCCAGCAGCGGAGTGATCCCGATGCCTCCGGCGACGAACAGGTAGGCGTCGGCGTCCTCCAGCAGGAAGTGGTTGCGCGGTTCGGAGACCGTGACGGGCTGCCCGGGGCGCAGCTGTGTGTGCACGAACCGCGAACCGCCCCGCGAGGCGGGTTCGTTGAGCACGCCGATGCGGTAGACGTCCGGCACGCTCGGGTCGCCGCACAGGCTGTACTGGCGTACCTGGCCCCCGACGTGGACGTCGAGATGCGCGCCGGGCGTCCAGGCGGGCAGGGGTTTGCCGTCGGGGTGGGTCAGTTCGACGGAGAGTACACCCTCCGCCTCCCAGGTCATTCGATGGACGACCAGCTGCAGCGAATGCTCGCTCATGGCCTGTTGCCTCCTTACCGGCAGTACACGCGACCGGGCTACTGGCCCGGGATCCTCACGGGTGGGGTGAACGGGACCTTCATCGGTCCGAGTGCTGTCAGATCGACCTCGACGAGCGTGGGTCCTCCGGAGGCGATGGCCTCACCGAGCACCGGGCCGGCGTGCTCCTCGGATGCGATCCGCAGGTACGGCAACCCGCAGGCGCGGGCCAGCAGTTCGAAGTCGGGAGTGGCCAGGTCGACCCCGGAGCGGCGCTCGCTGTAGCGGTCCTGCATGTTGCGCAGGACTCCGTAACCGCCGTCGTTGAAGACGATCAGGGTCAGCCGGGGCCGTTCCTGGGCAAGGGTGAGGAGCTCACCGAGGTGGACGGCGAGTCCGCCGTCGCCGGCGATGACGACGGTGGGCGCGTCGGGCCGTGCGAGCGCCGCACCGATGCCCATGCCGAGCCCCTGTCCGATGCCGCCGCCGCGCGGGAAGACGTTGTCCCGCGGGTCGTACATCTCCAGCAGCCGGTTGCCCCAGCTGCTGGAGGGGATCGTGACGTCGCGCGCCACGACCGCCTCGCGGGGCAGCGCGGCGCGGATCGCGTCGCAGATCGCGGCCTGCGGTCCGATGTTGTCGTGCAGGAGCGCCCGCACCTCGGTGCGTACGGCGCCGACGCGGTCCGTCCAGCCGCTCTCCGCGGGCCGGGCGTGGGGCAGCAGAGCGGCCAGAGTGGCGGCGGCATCGCCGTGCAGCGCGTGGGCGACGGGGTACACCCGGCCCAGCGCGTCCTCCTCGATGTCGATCTGGATGTGCGCCCCGGGGAGTTCCAGCGTGTAGTCGGCGGTCTCGTTCGAGCGGAAGTGCGTGCCGATGGTGAGCAGCACGTCCGCGTCGGCGAGCAGGGCGCGCACCGCGGGGGTGGTGGCGAAGTTGCCGATGACCTGCTCGTGGTCCTCGGGCACCGCGCCGCGCCCGGAGTTCGAGGTCAGCAGTCCCGCTCCGGTCGCCTCCAGCAGCCCGGCCAGCTCGCCGCCGGCGGTTGCCACACCGCCGCCTGCCCAGATCAGGGGGCGGCGGGCGGTGGCCAGAAGGGCGCCGGCTGCGGCAAGTTCAGCCTCCGCGGGAGCCGGGACGGCGGATGCGGGGAGCTCGGCCGGCTCGTCGGTCTGCGCCGCGAACTGGAGGTCGATCGGCCACTCCACGCTCGCCGGGCCGCCCGGCGCGGTGAGCGCCGCGCGGGCCGCCTCGCGCAGGATCCGGCCCGCCTGCTCGGCGTCCGGGACACTCGCGGCGTAGGCGGAGACCGCGCTCAGCATGCCGAGCTGGTCCTTGGTCTCGTGGATGAAACCCCTTCCGCTGCCGAGGAATTCGCTCTCCACCTGGCCGGTGATGTGCAGGACGGAACTGCCCGAGCTGAGCGCTTCGATCAGCGATCCGGCCGCGTTGCCGGCTCCTGTGCCGGTGGAGGTCAGTGCGCAGCCGAGGGTGCCCCGGGCGCGCCCGTAGGCGTCCGCGGCGTTCACGGCGGATGCCTCGTGCCGCACGGGCACGAAACGCAGTTCACGGTCGACGGCCTCGACGAGCGGCAGGTTGTGCACGCTGACGATGCCGAAGACGGTGTCGATGCCGAGTTCCCGCAGGACGGTGACGAGGAGATCGCCTCCGTTGTCGTAACGCATGGTGTCTCCTCAGAGGATGGAGCGGCCGACTCCGCCGCAGACGTCGATGCTGGTGCCGGTGATGTACGAGGCGAGGGGGGAGAGCAGTGTGAGAACCGCGTACGCGACCTCTTCGGCCCGGCCGAGGCGGCCGAGGGCTATGCCCCGGTCGGCGGCCAGTTCTGCCTGCCACTCCTCGTAGGTCCGGCCGGAGTCCGCGGCGGCGTAGCGCCTCGTCCACTGGCCGGTGTCGATGAGACCGAGGCAGACGGAGTTGACCCGGATGCCCTCGCCGGCGAGTTCGACCGACAGGGACTTGGAGAGGTTGAGGATGCCCGCCCGGGCGGCGCTCGTCGTGATCAGCCGGGGCTCGGGCTGCTTGGCGAGCACCGCGTTGATGTTGACGACGCTCGCCGCGCCGGAGGCGGCGAGGTGCGGGCGCGCGGCCTGCAGGGGGTTGAGTACGCCGGCGAACTTCAGCTCCAGCTCGTCGCGCCAGTCCTCGGCGGTGGAGTCGTCGAGACCCTTCATCCGGGACTGTCCGGCGTTGTTGACGAGTCCGTCGATACCGCCGAACTCCTGGGCGGTGCGGCGGACGAAGTCGTCCACGGCGCCCGCGTCCCGGACGTCGCAGACTCCGGTCAGCAGACGGTCGTGTCCGGCGCCGAGGTCGGCCGCCGCCTTGGCGAGCCGGTCGGCGTCACGGCCACAGGTGGCGACGCGGGCTCCCTCGTCGAGCAGGGCGCGGACCGTGGCCAGGCCGACGCCCGAGCTGCCGCCGGTGACCACGATGGTGCGGTCGGCGAGTCCCAGATCCATAACTCGTGTCTCCTGCAGTTCAGTTCATGGTGAAGCCGCCGTTGACGGCGATCACCTGTCCGGTCAGGTAGCGGGATTCCTCGCCGAGCAGGAAGGAGACGATCCCGGTGAGGTCGTCCGGCTGCTGCGGGCGGGAGATGGCCCGGTTCATGCGGTAGAGGTCGTGCCGTTCGGCGGGCACTCCCTCGGTCGCCTCGCACTCGGTGAGTCCGGGGGCGATCGCGTTCACGGTGATCCCCTTGTCGCCGAGTTCGCGTGCCATGGCCCGGGTGAGTGCGATGACCGCACCCTTGGAGGCGATGTAGTGGGCGAGGCGGGGAGATCCGTACAGGGCCGCGTCCGAGGCGATGTTGACGATCCGTCCCGGTGTCGCGAAGAGCGGGTACAGGGCCTTCGACACCAGCCACGGGCTGCGGGCGTTGACCGCCATCAGCCGGTCCCACACCTCGATGTCGATGTCCTGGAACTCCTTGCCGCCCACACCGTTGGCGAGGGCCGCGTTGTTGACCAGGCCGTACACGGGGCCGATCTCGCGTACGGCGGCCGCCAGCGCGGCCACCGAGGCGGGGTCGGCGACATCGCAGCGTACGAAGCGGGCGTCGATGCCCTCCGAGCACAGTTCCGCGACGGCGTGCTCGCCCCGTTCCCGCTCCAGTTCGGCGACGACGACCCGGAAGCCGTCGACGCCTGCCCGGCGGGCCATGGCCAGTCCCAGGCCACGGCCCGCACCGGTGACGACGACAGTGCGTGCGTCGGCCGGGGACTGGTCAGCCACGGGTGACGCCGTGCATCGGCGAGTACTCGGGGTAGGTCGGCACCTGCGGCTTCTGCGTGCCGATGACGACGCAGAACAGGGCGTCGGTGTCGCCCTCGTTCTTGAGCGAACGGGTCACGCCGGCGGGGACCACGATCATGTCGCGGTAGCCGAGCGTGCGGTACTCGGCCTCGTCGGGGCCGCGGTGGATACCGACCTTGACCTCGCCCTCCAGGACGAAGAAGGCCTCTTCGACGTCGTGGTGGGTGTGGGCCGGGCCCTCGGCGCCGGGCGGCAGCAGCATGTTGGAGAAGGTGAACCCGCCGGACGGGAGGATCCGGCTGTCGCTCTCGTGGTTGCCGGTGGCACCCGAGCCGACGTAGCGGATCTGGCCGCGGCGGAACTGTGCGCCGGCCTTCTCCTGGAAGGAGAGGGTGTCGAAGTCCGCCACGCGGGAGGCCTTGGTGGCGATGAGGGAGTCGGTGTACGCGGAGAGGTCGTCGCCGTTGTCGTACGCGTCGGTGGTCAGAGGCATGGTGGAGGCTCCTATGCGGGGATCGATGCGGTGATACGGAGGTGGGAGAGCACCCAGGCGTTGAAGTGGCCCGGCTGCTCCTGGTTGGCCAGGTGACCGGCGTCCTTGACGATCACGTAGGCGGTCTTGTGGATGGCTCCGGCGATGACCTGGCTCGCTTCGATGCCGGTGACCCGGTCCTGCTCGCCGCACAGCACGAGGGTGGGCGTGGCGATCGAAGGGAGTTCGGCGCGCAGGTCGGCGGCGGCCATGGACTCGGCTGCGTACGCGTAGCCCGGCAGCCGTACCGAGGCGGCCATGGTGTCCACGACCCGGCGCACCAGCTCGTCGGGGGCGCCGGGCGACACCAGCCGCGGTCCGCGGGCCTCGGCGAAGGCGCGCGGGCCGAGTTCTGCCAGCTCGGTGGCCCGGGCCCGCATGCCCTTCGCCTTCGCCTCGTCCGTGCCGGAGCCCGCGCTGGAGTCGGCGACGATCAGCGAGGCGACGAGCTCCGGGTGGCGGGCGGCGAGCCGTAGCGCGATCACGCCGCCCCAGGACACTCCGAGGACGTGCGCGGTCGAGGCGCGCTCACGGATGAGAGCGGCTGCTGCGTCCGCGAAGTCGTCCAGGCCGAGCGGGCCCTCCGGGTCGGGCGACTTGGCGTAGCCGGGCGCGTCCCAGGCCACGACCCGCACGTACGAGGAGAGTTCGGCGAGCTGCGGGGCGAACGCTGCCGACGACGAGCCGATCCCGTGCAGGCACAGCAGCAGGGGGCCCTGGTCACCGGCCTCTTCGACATGGACGTCGAACCGGACCTCGTCGCGGGCATTCACAGGATCTGGCCCGTCTGTCCGGCGAGCGCGGCGAGGCTGCGCAGGACCGCGTACGGCACCACCTGGCTGGTGGCCGGATTGCCCGGGTCGGGCAGGTGGGCGACCTCGAAGCGATACGCACCGTGTGCGCCGGACGCCTCGATCACATGGCGCGTGTGGTGCGCCGCCGGGTCGGCGACGACCTGGACCCGCACAGTGTCCAGGTCGCCGACGGCCAGTGCGACGGACGCTGCCACGTTCGTCGATTTGGGGAACTTGACCGGGATCTCGCGGGCGGTGCCCGTCATGACCACGACCGGTCCGGTCGCCGACCGCATCCGGGTCAGCAACTCCTCGTCCATCCAGGGCTGTTCGAGTGTGGAGGGCAGCTTCGTGGTGGTGAGGCGGACCTCGTCGAGCGGCCCCAGGGACCGTGCCGCCTGGAGAAGGTCGAGACCACCGACGGCACCGCCGGTGAAGTACACCCGGCCGGGTCCCGCCGCGAGCAGCCGCTTCGCGAGGTCCTCGTCGGTCAGCGCCCCGGTGGAGGCGATCAGCAGATCGGTGCCGGATTCCAGCACCCGCTCGCCCCACTCCCGTACGACGCCCTGGCCCGCGGCCTCGACGATCAGGTCGCAGGCCTCCAGGGCCTCCTCGAAGGTGGCCTGCCGTGCCGGTGCGGCTTCACCGAGCGGGCGGTTGTCGACGACGCACACCAGCTCGGCGCCACCCACCCGGCCCTCGGCGAGGGCGGTGCCGACGACCCGGCCGATCGCGCCCCAGCCGACGATGCCTACCTTGCGTACGGTGCTCATGCGGTGGCCTCCTGGGCGTCGAGGGGAGCGAGCGGGCCGGGGTCCGGCGCGCCCGCCATGTGGCAGCGGATCTCCTTGGACGGCGGTCCCGCCGTCCCCCACAGGTCGGACAGGTCCGGCACCCGCCGCCACACCCGGGCTATCCAGGCGTCCTCGACGATCTGGGCGACCTCGGAGGTGTACTCGCAGACCAGCCCGGACGGGTCGGTGAAGTAGGAGAAGGTGTTGTTCCCGGGGCCGTGCCGGCCGGGGCCCCACTGGGGGGTGATGCCATGGTGGCGGAGCCGGCCGAGGCCCCGCATGAAGTGGTCGACCGAGGTCATCTCGTAGGCCACGTGGTTCAGGGAGGTCCACTCGGCCTGGTTGAACGCGATGCAGTGGTGGTCGCTGTTGCAGCGCAGGAACGCCATCTGGTGCTCGGACCAGTCGGAGACGCGCAGCCCCAGTACCTCGCAGTAGAAGGTGACGGCTGCGTCGATGTCGGTGGTGTTGAGCACGGCGTGCGTCACCCCGACGGGCACGGCGCCGTCCCGGCCGCGCGGGACGACCGCCTCGACCTGGGCGCTGATCTCGATGAGGCGCCCCTCGGGATCGGTGAACCGCAGCCCGTAGCCGCCGCCCGCCTGATCCAGCGGGCCGGGCCCGAAGACGGGGACGATGCCGCGTGCCTCGAGGCGCCGCGCGGCCCCGTCGACCTCGGCAGGGGTCGCGACGGCGAACGAGAGGCGGCCGAGGCCGACCCGCTCCCGCTCGGCCAGGTGGAGGACGTGGTGCTCGTCGCCCGTGCCGCGCAGCCAGCGGGCGCCGGTGTCGGACTCGACGGTCTCCAGGCCCCAGACCTCTTCGTAGAAGTCGGCGGTCTCGGTGAAGGCCGGGGTGTGCAGCTCGACGTAGCGCAGTGAGCGGAGCCGGGCGATCGGGCCGGGGGGTGGTTGGTGCATCAGTCTCTCCAGACGGACGGGCGTGCGTGCCGGGTCAGTTGGCCCAGGGAAGCGGGTGGCCGGAGGTGCCCCAGTACAGGGACTTCTGGCGCTGGTAGGCGCGGATCGCGTCGCGGCCCTTCTCCGTACCGAGGCCGCTGTCCTTCCAGCCGCTGAACGGGGTGGAGGCGCTGAACTGCTTGTACGTGTTGATCCAGACCGTGCCGGACTCGATCCGGCGGGCGATCCGCCAGGCGGCCTGCAGGTCACGGGTCCAGATGCCGCAGGCCAGCCCGTAGACGGAGTCGTTGGCCTGGCGGACCAGGTCGTCCTCGTCGTCGTAGGGCAGGGCGACCAGGACGGGACCGAAGATCTCCTCCTGGCAGGTGCGGGAGGTGTTGGGCAGTCCGTCCAGGACCGTCGGCAGGTAGTACGCGCCGTCCTGGTACCGCTCCCCCTCGGGCGCCGAGCCTCCGCACAGCACCCGTGCGCCCTCGGAGCGGGCGAGGTCGACGTAGGCGGCGACGGAGTCGCGGTGGCTGTGGTGTACCAGGGGGCCGACCTGGGTGCTCGGCTCGGTGCCGGGGCCGACGCGCAGCTTGCGGACGCGTTCGACGAGTTCACCGACGAAGGAGTCGTAGATCTCCCGGGCCACGAAGAGCCGTGAGCCGGCGATGCAGGACTGGCCGCTGGAGGAGAAGATCCCGAACATGACGCCGGCCAGGGCCTGCTCGATGTCGGCGTCGGCACGCACGATCGTCGGCGACTTGCCGCCGAGCTCCAGCGAGGCGGGGACGAGCTTCTGGGCGGCGATCGTGGCGATGGACCGGCCGGTCTCCGTACCGCCGGTGAATCCGATGCGGGCGACGAGGGGGTGGCGTACGACGGCGTCACCGACCACCCGGCCGCTGCCCGGCAGTACCGACAGCAGGGCGGTGGGCAGGTGGAACTCGTCGAGGGCCCGGGTGATCAGCCGGCCGAGGGCGAGGGAGACCAGAGGCGTCCAGGCAGCCGGCTTGAGCAGGATCGCGTTCCCGGCGGCGAGCGCGGGCGCGATCTTCTGCGCGTCGCTGGCGACGGGAGAGTTCCAGGGGTTGATCGCGCCGACGACGCCGAGCGGCTCGTACACGCTCATGGTGACGTAAGGGCCGCGGGACGGCGTGACCGAGTCCTCGGCGCTCTCCAGGGCCGCCGCCATGTAGCGGAAGGTGCCTGCCGCACTGAGCGCGAGAGCGCGGGTCTCGGTGAGGGTCTTACCGGTGTCGGCGGTCTGCAGTGCGGCGAGGTCGTCGGCCGCCTGTTCGGTCAGCTCGGCGATGCGGTACAGCAGCCGGGCACGCTCGTGGGCGAGCAGGTCCCGCCAGGCCGGGTCCGCGGCTGCCTTCGCCGCGGCTTCGGCCGCTTCGTCGACCTCGTCGGCCGAGGCGGTGTGGACGGTCGCGAGGACGCGGCCGGTCGCCGGGTCGACGGTGTCGAGGGGCGCGCCCGCACCGCGTCGCCACTGGCCCGCGATCAGGATGTCGGTGGGGAAGTGCGGCACGGGTGTACCTCCGGGCGACGTGGGGGTCAGGGATGGGCTGCGGGTGCGAACGCACTGGCGTGTGCCGTCACCCGGAACCGTCGAAGTGCTAGAAATCTAAGCGCTTAACTATTCTTCCGCAAGGCCTCAAGGCGAAATCGTTGCCTTCCATGCCTTGAGCACGCCCTCCGTGGCGTCGATGATGGACACCAAGTTGCCGGGAGCGAGATTCCTAAGCTCTTAACCATTGACCGCTTAGATACTGGAACCTACTGTCTCCGCAACTGTTCTGCCCGCGGAAGGAACCCCTCCATGACGACTGTGGCCGGCAAGCCAGCCATCGGCTCCATAGCCGCGAGACTTGAACGACTGCCGCAATCGCGCTGGCACGTCAAAGTCCGGTTCCTGATCGGCGCCGTGACCTTCTTCGAGGCGTTCGACCAGCTGCTGGCCGCCTCCGCACTACCCGTCCTGATGAAGGAATGGCACCTGACCACCGGCCAGGCCACCTTCGCCGTGACCTCCGCCTCCATCGGCATGCTGCTCGGCGCCGTGGCCGCGGGCTGGCTGGGCGACCGGATCGGCCGGGTGCGCACTGTCGCCCTGGGCGTCGCCGTCACCGGTCTGGCCAGCCTCGCCGTCGCCTTCTCGGGCAGCATCGAGACCTTCTCGCTCTTCCGGTTCTTCCAGGGTCTCGGCATCGGTGGTGTCGTGCCCGTCGCGGCCACGTACATCAACGAGATAGCCCGCTCCGACAAGCGGGGCCGCTTCGTCCTGCTGTACGAGATGATCTTCCCGGCCGGACTGGCGGCCGCCACCCTGGTCGCCGTGTGGGTCGTCCCCAACTTCGGCTGGCGCGCGATGTTCCTCCTCGGCACGCTCCCGGTACTGATCGCCGCCGTTCTTCCGCGCCACGTCGCGGAGTCCCCCCGCTGGCTGCTGGCCCGTGGACGTACGCAGGAGGCCGAGGAGGCCATCGCCCGCATCGAGGCCGAGGTCGTCCGCGCCACAGCCGAGCCGCTGCCCGCACCCGCCGCCGACGTACCCGAAGAGGTCTCCCAGGGCCGCCTGCGCGACCTGTTCCGGGGCCGTTACCTTCGGCGTACAGCGGTCCTGTCGGGCCTGTGGTTCGTTGCCTACTACGTGAACCACGGCATCTCCACCTGGCTGCCGTCGCTCTACACGAAGCAGTTCGGCCTGGATCTGACCACCGCACTCACCTTCACCCTGCTCAGCAACATCACCGGTCTGCTCGGCACGTTCGTCGTGGCCCTCCTGGTCGACCGTATCGGCCGGAGGCCCGCCCTGATCGGCGCGCTCGTCGGCACCGTGCTCTCGCTGGGCGTGCTCGCCCTGCTCGGCGCGACCTCGGGCGCTCAGGTTGCCGTCTTCGCCTCGTGCACGACGTTCTTCCTCTACGCGATCAACGCGGGGCTGTACCTGTACTCCCCCGAGCTGTACCCGACGTCCAACCGCGCCAAGGGGGCGGCGTTCGGCGGCCTGTGGAACCGGCTCGGCGTCATTCTCGGCCCGATAACCGTGGGCGCGATCATCGGATCGGGCGGCAGCCTGGGCCTCGTCTTCGCACAGCTCGCCGTGGTGGCCGCGGTGGGCGCGGGCATCGCCTGGTTCGCGATCGAGACCAAGGGAAGGACGCTGGAGGAGCTCAACTCCTGACGCGTCCGGAAGTCCAGGCCAGGGGCCGGTGTCCCGGAGCAGTGATCACTGCTCCGGGACAC